>NVWZ01000016.1 GCA_002746365.1 Thiotrichaceae bacterium | reverse complement strand
ATCGTCAGTCAAAGTCAGGATATCCCTGCCGGCACAGTGGCAGAAAGCGAATCAGCAAGAGAAGTGCGCATCTTGCAACGCAAAAGAGACGTACAAGAATTTGCATCACTCAATCTCATCACTGGTCGTTCTGGACAAAAATTAACCCTTGATGATATCGCCGATATCTACCACCGACCAAAAGAAAATCAGGTGGAAGTATTTTACAAAGGCATGCCTGCGATACTACTGCACCTGCAACGAACAGAAACTGCCGATGCCTTAAAGTCTGCCGAAATCATGGATGAGTGGTTAACACAGACGCGTGAAACGCTAACACCTGCTGTCAGACTGGTGGTCTTCGATGAAGCCTATGCTTTAATTCAACAACGTATCGACCTGTTGGTGAAAAATGGCGCTAGCGGTCTGCTACTGGTATTAATCATTCTCTACATCTTTCTTAATGGTCGCGTTGCTTTTTGGGTAGCGATAGGCATTCCGACATCCTTCCTCGGCGCACTTGGCGCGTTGTACTTTATGGGAGGCAGCATAAACATGATCAGCTTATTCGGGCTCATCATGGCACTCGGTATCATCGTCGATGACGCTATCGTAGTCGCTGAAGATGCGTTGACACATTACCAGTCGGGTGAGAACTCACTGATGGCGGCTGAGGGTGGCGCGATACGAATGCTGGCGCCCGTAATATCTTCATCGTTGACCACGATTGCCGCGTTTTTTCCCTTAATGTTAGTTTCCGGCATCATTGGCTCCATCCTGTTTGATATTCCTTTCGTTGTAATTTGTGTCATCATCGCCTCATTGATCGAAAGTTTTTTTATCTTGCCTGGTCATTTACGACACAGCTTCCATAAACATCATCACAAAGAAAACACGCTAGTCCGGCAGAAGTTAGAAGACGGTTTCAATAACTTTCGTGATAATATTTTTCGCCCATTAATAACCCTTGCCATCAATAACCGCTTTGCCACATTGACTATTACCATATGCGCTCTGGTTCTCGCTATTTCGCTCATCGTATTCGGTCAGGTGAAATTTCAGTTCTTCCCACAACCTGAAAGTACTGTGGTCATTGCTAGCGTTAAATTTTCTGCAGGCACACCACCAGAAAATGTACACGCCTTTGCCCGCCAGTTAGAACATCAACTGAGAGAAACTGATAAGCATCTACGAGAAGATAAACCATTAATTAAAGCTGCCGTACTCCGTCTCAACACTGCATCATTCGATGGCGGGCGCAATTATCAAAACGGTAATCAATACGCTATGTTACAGGTAGAACTACTGGAACCTGATGAACGTGAGGTTCGTAATGAGGTCATCACCGATGAATGGCAGTCACGACTAAAACTTCCCGCAGGKGTAGAACAACTAACAATCAGCAGTCCACGTGGTGGGCCACCAGGACGTGACATCGATATATTCTTAAGTGGTGCCAATGCAATCACTTTGAAATACGCAGCCGAAGAACTCGCGGAAGAATTAAAAAATTACGAAGGTCTAAACAATATACTCGACGACCTGCCCTATGGTCGYCAGCAATAYATTTTTGAGTTAACGCCGTTGGCACAATCTGCCAACCTCACTATCACTGAGGTCGGTCGTCAATTACGCGCAGCKCTGGATGGACAATTACTTCAAGTTTTCTACGACACCAATGAAGAGATCGAAGTRCGGATTATGCTGCCTGMGAATGAGCGGAAATTTCATCGCATACTGGACWTGATGCCTATCATTACGCCTTCTGGAGAYTCATTATTACTAAGCAATGTAGTCACATTGGAATCACATCAAGGACTGGAATTATTACGACACACCGATACCAAAATGGGTGTCCACGTTACTGCCGAAGTCAACGCCAGGATAACCAATGCAAAAATTGTGCTGGAAGAGCTGCAGGCGAATTTTATACCTGAGTTAACCGAAAAGTACGGTTTGGACGCCTCTTATAAAGGCCGCGCTGAAGAAGAAAAAAACACCTCCAATGACATGAAACAAGGCGGCATATTGGCACTGGTAATGATCTACATCATCCTCGCCTGGGTATTCGCATCTTACACCTGGCCATTCGCAGTAATGATGGTCATCCCCTTTGGTATCTGTGGCGCAATCTTTGGTCACTGGTTTACCGGTATCGACTTAACCATCCTGTCGCAATTCGGTATGTTTGGTCTATCAGGTATCGTAATAAATGACTCCATCATCCTCGTTACTTTCTATAAGCGACTCAGAGCAAAAGGGTTGGAAATAAGAGAAGCACTCATTGAGTCTGCTTGCTTACGTCTACGCGCGGTACTGCTCACATCACTAACAACAATCGCAGGACTAACACCACTATTATTCGAGACTTCGATACAAGCACAGTTTTTAATTCCGATGGCGACCAGCATCTCCTTCGGACTCGCTTTCTCTACCTTATTGGTATTATTCGTACTACCTGTTTTTCTATCTTATACCGAGCAGGCCTCCGCAAGTTTAAAACGATAATTAATTCGCCCCAGTTTGTTTAAAATTTTGATTTAGGCACCCGTCCTAGCCAGGAACAAATAGGCTAGGTATTGAATTAAGTGATGCACTGGCAGTGCTAGTAAAAATTGGGACGCTAATCAAAAAGCCAAATAACGTACCGTATCACCCTTTTTAATTTCTATTCCAATTGCGACCTCAACCAGACCATCTGCCCAGCTCGCTGAACTCAACACACCTGAACCCTGATGTGGAAATAATTGCGCAACCGTCTTACCGCTTTCCTGATGTAGGCGCACTCGCAAGTATTCCTGTCGGCTGCCACTTGTCCAGTCAAAATCAGCAATAACCGATGTAAATTTTGTAAGATGATTATCGATGCCCTGTAACTTTAATATAAGAGGACGTGCAAATAATAAAAATGTAACAAAAACTGAAACCGGATTACCAGGCAACCCCATAAACAATGCATTATCTACTTTACCAAAAGCAACCGGTTTACCCGGTTTCATCGCGATACGCCACATCGACAGCGCACCCAGTTTTTCAAGTGCGATGCGAACGTAGTCTTCTTCACCGACTGACACACCCCCACTTGTGATAACCAGATTGGCTCCTGATGCCGATTTTTTTAATACTTCCATGGTTGCTTCTAAGGTATCAGGCACGATACCAAAATCAATAATTTCACAATCCATTGACTGTAATAAACCACGTAATGTATAACGATTTGAGTTATAAATCTGACCCGGCTTTAACGCTTGACCGGGAGCGACGATTTCATCACCGGTGAAAAATGTGGCGACTTTTAATTTTGTTATAACCGTAAATTGGGCAAGCCCAACCGATGCCAGTAGACCTAGCTCCTGAGCACGTAATTGTTTGCCAGCGTTTAACACAATGTGACCTTCTGCAATATCTTCGCCAGCACGACGTACATTACTGTTTGCTTTAACAACGGTATTAATGACTACATCGTTATCATCAGATTCACACATTTCCTGCATAACAACAGCATCAGCACCTTCCGGAATAGGCGCACCGGTAAATATACGCGCGGCAGTTCCCTTCTTTAGTACCTTACCAACCTGACCAGCAGGTATTCGTTGTGTAACAGGTAGTTTTGCGCCTGTTGTTTGACAGTCATCACTATAAACGGCATAACCATCCATTGCGCTGTTATCGTAACCGGGTACGTTAATAGTGGAGAGTAAATCTTCCGCCAATACTCTATTAAGTGCATCAAGGATATCCACTGATTCTGTTTTGGTAACGGGCTCAGCCTGAGAAAGCATTTTTTCTATTGCCTGATCGACTGAAATTAAATCAGGTGTGGCACAACAGTCTGCCGTTTTAACTTCGCTATTTTTCACTTTTTCATTTTTCACTTTTCTAGCAGCCTCGGCATTAATGCCACGATATTACAGGGCGTGGTATTACTATCTAATTGTGGTGCAATTATTTTGTCCCAACCGGTACGACAGGCACCGGTAGAGCCCGGTAAACAAAAAATAAAAGTCCCGTTTGCCAGGCCGCCTATACAGCGTGAGGCAATAGTCGAGGTACCAATCTCCTGATACGATACCCAGCGAAACAGTTCTCCGACACCATCGATCTCTTTATCAAATAATGGTTGAACAGCTTCTGGTGTGATATCGCGACCCGTTAATCCGGTGCCTCCGGTACTAATAATGACATCAACATTTTTATCGGCTATCCAGCGCGACACCACTTCACGAATTTTGTACTTATCATCGCTACAAATATTTTTTTCGACTAGCGTGTGACCGGCTGCGGTTAGACGTTCAACCAATGCATCACCCGATGTATCATCGGCTTCGGTTCGGCTATCAGATACAGTTAGAATAGTAATTTTAATTGGGGTTATTTTATCACTCATATCAATCACTCTTTATTCTTAAATTAGTTGAGAGCTTTGCACGATGTGGATTTTTCATCAGGGCAAGGCATAATTGTCGAAAAAGCGCAGTTTACATAAAGTTTGACACTACGTGTCTCCGCATTTTGAGACCATTTTTAACGCTGCCATGACAGAAAAGATGCTTCGTGTAAAACTCTCTAGTTATCAATCGCTACTGGCAATACTAATACAACTTCCACCCCTTGTTTATCCCTACGATTAGTTATTTCCAGGTGCCCGTGATGGAATTTGGCTATTTTATGTGAAACATACAAACCAATACCCAGATGGGGTGTAGTGGTTTTAACAGCACGGAGCGAAACCATACCCTGAAAAAGCACTTCCAATTGCGCCTGTGGAATACAGTCCCCCTCATTTTTTACACGAATTTCTATCTGCTGCTGATGTTGATTTACACCAAGCTGAAATACTATTTCAGTATCAGGTAAAGAAAAATCCAGGGCATTATCTTTTATTTTATCCAATAGTTGAACAATGCGAATATCGTTACCTTTTACAAAAACATTCTGCCTTGTGCTTTGATAGACAAAGTTAGCACCAGCGTGCTTAAGCCTGATGTTTGAAACATATTCTTCTAGTAAAACGGCAATATCAAATTCATCAACTTCGTCTTGTGTCAAAGCCTCATCAATATTCGCCGCTTCCGTTAAACTGGACACGATAAACTGTAGCTGTAAAATTGCGTTATTGGCACTATTGATACTGCTCGTATTTATAGATGCGTCTTCCCTGCCTTCTGACAATTTCTGCAATGACATGCTAATTGTATTTACCGGATTAAGTATTTCATGTCGCAACATGCCTGGAACACTTTCCAGAAAACCCGTATAGTTATTTAACTTATCAAGCAAACGTGCCAAACCACGCGATAACTCACCTATTTCATCTTTTTGTTTGGCATCACTTAACTCAACATTATTAATAAATCGTCCACTGTCATCAATGATTGATGACGCCTGCACATTAAGCCTATTAATGCGAAAGGTTAGCCAGGAACTGAATAGCAACATACTCATAAAGACTAAAAAAGCTAAGGCAAATGATGTAAACAACACGGTTAGAAGCGTATCTCTTTGACCAGATAAAATCTGGCTGTCACTATTACTCACCAAAACGGCGCCCACCGTTTTATTATTTTCTATTACCGGGTGTGCCGCTATCAATAATATTTTATTCGCTTTAAATATTCTGCTGGTTTCTGTCTTTCCTGACAGGACTTTTTCTACTAGTTTATTACTCACCCTATCAGTTGATTGGCAAAGTGAATCGACACCGTGTTTACCGCCAATTACCGCACGAACACGTCGATACTGATCGATAATGCATATTTGTGAAGAAGAATCTGTAAAATTTTCGATAGCAGTATTAATTTCACGCGAACGAAATAAAAGGGGGTTTAATAAATTGGCATCTAATATTTTTGTAGATATAACGGTATCGGGATACCGCTCATTCTCACCATACACATCAACCACACTTAATGACATACGGCGCGATTGCAGCCACTCAACAGGCAATCGCAACTCGACTTCATAACCTGTTGATGTTTCATGCCAGACACCCAGTACCGCGTTAACATGACGGCCATCTATCCAGGTCTGCCAGTCCTCTTTCACTTTATAGACACTGACATTACCCTGCCCCTCAGTAAGTAAAATAAGACGTTGATGTTGATTATTTTTATCAATGTACTCCAATCTAATATGATCACTGGAATCCAGAGGAATGTATCGTGGATTGCGATAGACGATGTTATTATCTTTTACTTTAAGATAGATATAAAGATAACGATCGTCATCAAGAAATAATTGAGAAAATTTATTTTTCGCCGACGCATTGAACTTATCATCAAGCCGCCCCCAATCTTCATCAGACTGACTGTAGCCATCTATATTTATATCAAGCTGGCGGGGATAGACATACAGGGCATCTTCATCAACATCAAACAGATCGGTGTAACCTCTTACCACTGTGGCGATGGCAGAGGCCGTCATGGCCTGCGCTTCCTCCTGCCCCTGTAATAATGCTGACTGAATTTTATCGACGAAGTAATAACCTAATACAGGCAGCGTGACGATGAAGATAGAACTAACAATAATTAATCGTGTACCTAATTTCATTCACACGACCATTGATAACCGAAACCATATCGTGTCTGAATACAACTAAAATCCGAATCAACTTTTTTAAATTTCTTTCTTATGTGTAATACGTGTGTATTGATTGTATTGTCTTCTACTACACCTTGTTTTGTTGCTTTTATTAAATCATCAATACTCACTGCTTCTTTTGCATCTAATAGTGCTATTAATATTGAAAATTCTGTTGGTGTCAGATTTATTTCTATTTCTTTCCAGAAACATTGCATCGACTTTTTATTAATTTTTAGATCATCTGATGTTTTTTCATCAATAGAACGGGCTGTCGATTGTTTAATAGTAAAAAAAGATTCAATACGAACGATTAGGTACTCAAGTGAAATCGGCTTTGTTTGATAATCCCATGCGCCGAGTTGTAAACCGTATATTTTATCCAGCTCGTCACCACGGCTGGTAAGGAAAATAACAGGTAAGCTTTTATCTTGTTCATTCAAATAACGACACACTTCATAACCACCGCCAACATCGGCGTTTAGTGCAATGTCGAGTATTGCCAAATCAGGCAAATCATTTGAAAAAGCATCAATCGCACTTTGCCTGCTATCAAATTCAATTACACGATAATTGTGAGCGCGTAATGCTTCCGCATAATAACCGCGCTGCTGTGCATCGTCTTCTACGATAGCTATCGTCTGCTTCAATTAAATAACCTCTTATACAAAAAATTCAACGGCTATGGACTGAAAGTCCATAGGTTGCCTCAAAACGATTAAAATCTTTTTTACTATAAAAAGGTGGCAGCACTTTCAGAACCAGCAGCATTATTTCTATCGCTGTCATCCTGAACGATAGTGAAGGATCTTATACACCGGCATTTAAGATCCTTCACTATCGTTCAGGATGACAAAATCAACGACTAAAGTCTTGCACTGAAAGCGCATAGTTTTTACTAGCGACCTGAGACAATAAACACTTACCAAAACCTCCATAATTTCTCCATCTTTCCTCCACTCAGTGCCAAAGATTGAGCGGCTGATCATTGCTTTAATAACACTGTGAAATACACAAACACAGTAACTAAATTAACTGGAGAAAAACAATGAAAAAAACCTTACTTACTCTCGCTATCACTCTTTCATTTTCTAGTGCTGCGTTATCGACGCAAGATTATGCCGATGCCCCACTATTGACTGATAATACTAACAGTAACGACGAAACAACTGAAACCTATATGTATCCTGGAATAGGCATCGGTGCAGCCACAGGCACCGCTATAGCCGGCCCTCTAGGGTTTGTCGTCGGTGGCCTTATTGGTGCACTTGTCGGCTCGAATCAAGAAGTGTTGAGTGAATATGAAGAAACAAAACCACAAAAAACCGTTGCAGAATACGACAATGATACCGCCAGCGAAGTTCACACAAAAATCGATACTATCGACCTGCCCAGTGTCCAGGTTGCGCAACTGGGTTCGGTCGGCATAATCGAAAATTCCAGCATCACACATGGCGAGAATATCCTGGATATTCTGACGACAGACCTAAGCCTTGATGTTTATTTTCGCTCGGGCAGCACGGATATCGAAGCTTTCTACCCCGCCCGTCTGGCAGCCATTGCTAACTTAATGAAAAACATGCCTCAGTTAGATCTACATCTTGATGGATACACCGACCGACGTGGCAATCAATCACAAAATATCGCACTTGCAAATCGACGTTTGACTAGCGTTCGCCAGGAATTAATCGATTCGGGTGTAGATGCAAACCGCATTACCAGTAAAGCATTCGGCGAAATGAAAATGGTCTCACAAGCGGGTGATCTTGAAGCTTACACCTTTGATCGAAAAGTKGTCATTCGATTTGAACGCCGCTCGATTAATTCAATAAATGCTATRAMCGAAACYTTGTCAGAGACTGCAAAAACAATTRAKACTGAAGCTGGYGTTGCTGAAATAGCAAYCCGGTTTTAATGGCRGAAARTRCGGWAACGAAGATYAAAACCCTGAGTGGTGTRAATATGATTTCGATGAATGTTTTCAGTAAAACATCCGGCTTCAGAATGACCAACCATGCAATGGAACGCTCACAACARCGTTGTATTCCACCACTCATTATTCACTGGTTATGCCAATACGGCTCWCGCAGAAGAAGYAAYAACGGCACCATTTTRTGCTACTTCGATAAAAAAAGCTTGCGCCTTATTTCATCCGATGTTGGTGGTGTCATCATTCGACGCTTATCTGGCTTGCTCAATGCCTATCTGGTTATTGMAGGAAACAACATCATCACAGTGGGTCATCGTTACAAGCGAATCAAAGACTATTAACCCTAATGTTGGCACACCGTTGTGTGCCAACGACAGGAGAAACAAATGAACACATTRCACTTAAAACAAAACAACCCAAACACCTATTTCAAAGCACTAAATATCTTACATAAGATAGCCATTACCTTTAKCTTTTATATCATTTTTGGTCTGCTGTTCCAGCACGTCTAYGCCGAAGAGAGGATAGCTGAYCCTTACCAGTCGCAACATGGTTCAGTGTGGTTGCTTTCAGAYGATGGTAATTATATCGAAGCCTTACAAATGCAAACTGATGTTGATTATGCGATTACCGGCGCCATTGCCAGAGCGAAAATCAAACAACAATTTAAAAATAGCAGCGAATTTTGGGCTGAAGGTATTTATGTTTTTCCCTTACCCGAAAAAGCCGCTGTTGATCAGTTCCGGATGATTATCGGTGATCGTATAATTGAAGGTCAAATAAAGGAACGTGTACAAGCTAAAAAAATCTATGGAAATGCAAAAGCTGCCGGTAAAAAGACCAGTTTGATCGAGCAACAGCGCCCGAATGTATTCACTACCTCACTTGCTAATATCGCACCGGGAGAAACGATAACCATCGAGTTCGAATACCAGCAGATACTGGATTATAAAGATGGACAATATCGTCTACGATTTCCRATGGTCGTCGGCCCACGATATCACCCTGCTAATAATTTGCCCGATAACACCCGTGTTTATACAGAAACAGGTTCGTTAAACAATTCTCACAATCCAACGCGCATACACGTATTACTCGATGCTGGCGTGAGCCTGTCCGAACTGAGTAGTTCGTATCACCGCATCAATATCAATCAGACCAGTGAAACACGCTACAGTATTTCCACTATCGGTGAAAACATTCATGCCGACCGTGATTTTGAACTGGTGTGGAAACCGCTGTTAGATCACAACCCGCAGTTAACCGCTTTTAAAGAAACTGATAATGAAAGCAGTTACGCCATGATTACTCTGTTTCCTCCTGAACTCGACCACCTTCAACAAAAGATACAGGCGCGCGATATTATTTTTGTGCTCGACATTTCCGGTTCAATGGCAGGTACTTCCATCGAACAGGCAAAAGCCTCGTTGATAACAGCTCTAGACAGACTGACACCCATCGATCGCTTTAACGTTATCTGGTTTAATGATGAAACAGGCAGTCTATTTAATGGCTCTGTCGTCGCATCTGCACAACAGATAAGTTTAGCCAGACGTTTTATAAATAACATACAGGCATCCGGTGGCACCGAGATGTTACCGGCTCTAAAACTGGCACTGTCCAATAAGCAGGAATTTACTCGCTTCAGACAGGTGGTATTTTTAACCGATGGCAACATTAGTAATGAAGATGCGTTATTCGATATTATCTATCAGCAACCAGGCAACAATCGTTTATTTACTATCGGTATCGGCTCTGCACCAAACGCTTACTTCATGCGAAAAGCAGCAAACCTGGGGCGTGGCACATTTACCCACATCGGTGACATCAATGAAGTTCAGACTAAAACGGTAACCCTGTTTAAAAAACTTGAAACACCGGCATTGATTAATATTCAACTCGATATTGGTCAAGATCAGTTTGAGGTTTTCCCCAATATCATCCCTGACCTATACGCAGGTGAAACCGCAACCATATTGATCAAAGGCAAACACCTGCCACAGAGTATTTCTATCCGGGGAGACTATGGAAATATCGAATGGTCTCACAACTCAGAACTGCAAAACATCTCACAGGAAGGTATACGGATCGCATGGGCACGTGAAAAAATTCGGTCTCTGATGAGTTTGCGTCATGGCGCCAATAGCATCAACGAACGTGATGCTATTCAGCAAGAAGTAACAGAGACAGCGCTTAAGCACCACTTAGTTAGTCGCTACACCAGTTTAGTCTCCGTTGATATTACACCGGTTAATCTGGAAGGTATGCTTCTTCGACAACGTTTGAAAAACAACCTGCCCCATGGCTGGAAACGAACAACAACGAATGGTCTTATGCTTGCGCAGACAGCCACGGGCACTGAATTGAAGTTATTACTTAGTCTGTTGTTTTTTAGTGCAGCCCTATTTATCTATGTATTTTTTTATCGAGGTATCATTTCTTCTATACGGAACCCAAGATGAAATATAATTATATGAAAAACCCGAAACGAATAACTTTTATGATCATAATAATATTTTTATGCACCAGCTTGTGGTTACTTTCATCGGCTGGCTGGATACAGGCTAAAGCTATCATCGCACAGCAACTACTAAACCATTCATGGAACTTAACATTGAAACACTCAGGGAAAAACAAACCCTGGCCATGGGCCGATACCTGGCCTGTAGCTAAACTGACCGTGCCATATCAAGATATCGAACAGATTGTTCTTGCGGGTGATAGCGGCAGCAGTCTAGCATTCGGCCCGGGGTATTCATTAGCGAGTGCCGCACCCAACACAACGGGCACTACAGTCATTAGTGGTCATCGCGATACTCACTTTCAATTTCTACAAAAATTAAAAATCGACGATAAGCTAACACTGCAAACAAATGCAAAAAAGGTCGATTACCAAATTTATGATCGAATCGTTGTGAGCAGCAAAGAATACACTATACAGACAGAAACCGATTTACAGACACTGATTTTAGTCACCTGCTACCCCTTTAATACGATATCAACAGGTGGCCCTTTACGCTACCTGGTCTTTGCCAGACCACTAATAAACGATACAATAAATCAGCATTCATCTATTCAGATGATTATGGAACCAGAAAGCACCAATATTGCCTCACTATAAACAGCCATATCAGGGTATATCGAAGTAAAAAAAATCGTATACTATATTGATATAGCATTCTAATTCAGCTTACAACATATACTTTAAGTCATCACATAACCATAATATTTTTAAGTGTACTCAACGCATAACAACAGCAACGCCTCACTCATCGACCCATTTGGTCGTCGTATCGAGTACGTGCGCCTGTCGCTTACTGATAAATGCAACCTGCGCTGTTTCTATTGTATGCCTAAAGGTTTCAACGATTTTGAACAGCCTGATCACTGGCTGACTCATAATGAAATAGAACGTGTTATCAAAGCATTTACCGAACTGGGTGTGGCACGTGTACGACTAACCGGTGGTGAACCCCTTATTCGCAAAAATATTTCACAATTAGCACAAAGACTGACGGCCCTTCCCGGACTGGATGATCTATCGCTTAGCACCAATGCCATACTACTCGATAAACATGCCGATGATTTATATGCAGCCGGTGTCTCGAGAATTAACGTCAGTCTGGACACACTAAAACCAGAACGCTTTAAAGAAATAACCGGCGGCGAATTACAACCAGTACTTGACGGCTTAACAGCAGCTAAAAAAGCGGGCTTCACACCAATAAAAATTAATATGGTTGCCATGAAAGGCATCAATGACGATGAGTTTGAAAACATGGTTGAGTTTTGCCTCAAACATGACTTCACTCTGCGTTTTATCGAAACCATGCCGATGGGTGCGACCGGCGATGATGCAACCGATCATTATCTGGATTTACAAATCGTCAAACAACAATTGTCAAAATGTTTTGATTTAATCCCTGGCGTAATGCCCGGTGGCGGTCCCGCACGATACATGCAAGTCAAAAACACAGAATTACGTATCGGTTTTATCACACCCATTTCACAACACTTCTGCGAAACCTGTAACCGAGTACGCTTATCTGTCGATGGCACCCTGTACTTGTGTCTCGGACAAGACGATAAAGTCGAACTGCGCCCATTGTTACGAAAGGGTATCAGCGATGATGAATTAAAATCTATTTTAATTGATGCTATTGCTATCAAACCTGAAAAGCATGAATTCAAAGATAAGCCACAACAAGTTGTGCGTTTGATGAGCATGACGGGTGGCTAACAAACTGGCTATTCGTTAAAAATTAGACGCCCATAAAAAATGCCGTGACAATATAATATTGTCGCGGCATTTTTAATAAATGGCTGTGTAATCTAAATCTGATCTAGATATTTCTTAACCACTTTAGCCGGTAGTGGAACATACCCATCTTTAATCACGACACTCTGACCTTCCTGTGAAAGAATTAATTTAATAAATTCTTTTTCCAAAGGCGCTAACTCTTTATTTGGATGTTTATTGACATAAACATAAAGGAAACGAGATAACGGATATTTTCCTGAAACCGCATTAGCGGGTGTCGCTTCAATAAACTCGCCGCCAACTTTTTTGGCTAAGGCAACAGCACGTACACCTGATGTCCTGTATCCAATACCAGAATAACCGATACCATTTATCGAAGTTGATACTGACTGCACTACTGATGCAGAACCAGGCTGCTCATTTACATTGTTTTTAAAATCACCTTTACACAAGGCTTTCTTTTTGAAATAACCATATGTGCCAGACACTGAGTTACGACCATAGATTTGGATGTCACGATTCTTCCAGTTTCCTGTCAGACCAAGACCTCCCCATTTTGTAATATCTTTACTACCGCCACATTTACGTGTTGATGAAAATACAGCATCCACATCTTGAATAACCATGCCTTTAACTGGATTATCTTTATTAACATAAACAACTAATGCATCGATGGCAACGGGGATAGCCGTCGGCTTGTAGCCATAACGGTCTTCGAAAGATGCAATTTCTTTTGATTTCATCTTTCGACTCATTGGGCCAAAGTTTGATGTTGCTTCAGTTAACGCTGTAGGCGCAGTAGACGATCCCGCTGCCTGAATCTGAATATTAACATTAGGGTATGAACGTTTAAACGATTCAGCCCATAAGGTCATAAGGTTTGCCAAAGTATCCGAACCCACACTGGATATATTGCCTGAAATACCGCTCACTGGTTTGTATACTGGGATATCCGCATCTACGGTTGCTGACACATTAGATGATATCAGCAAACCGAGGCTTAACAGAGAACCACTCAAAGCTGTGCTTATACGATTGCGTTTCATTATTTCTTGTACTCCAATTATTTAAGTCTGTTTAGTTTGTCTGTTATATATGAAAGGATAATGACGAATTTGTTACGATATTGTTACGAAACCTGTTACACATTTATTTTTACAACTCACATCAATCTACCATTACTCTGTCATTACTCTGTCATTCCCGAATGTTTGTATCGGGAATCTATGAAACATAAGGTAACTGGATCCCCGACACAAACATTCGAGGATGACAAATACGTAAGGGAACCTCTATTAATTTTACAGATGCGGGACAGGAAAATCACAACGGAACAAGGTTCCCTTGCCTACAATACTTTGAACATGCAAACTAGCACTATGCCTGTCCAATACATGTTTAACAATCGCCAGCCCCAAACCTGTACCACCCGTTTCTCGGGAACGGCCTTCATCAACACGATAGAAACGTTCAGTTAACCGTGGAATATGCTCATATTCGATACCTGGCCCGGTATCTTCCACACAAATTGAAACACATGCTTCATTTAGCTGCGTTTGTATTTTAATGGTGCCTCCTTCCGGTGTATAACGAATTGCGTTGGTCACCAGATTCGAAAATGCCATGCGTAATTCATCATAACTTCCTGTTAATTTTAAAGACTGTTGATCTGGATTRTTGWTYAATTCGATATGATGCAYGCCTTGATCCAGCATTAATGCATCATTATAAACTTCCGTTARTAAGTYAGRCACATCRACAACTGCATTCATATCAAGCGCATCAGATGATTCAAGTTTCGCCAACTCAATCAATTCGGATATGATTTTATTCATCCGCACTAATTGTTTTTGTACTTTATCTAACGGTTCTTTTTCTATATCATTTGCTTGATGTTGTAAAAAYTCGATATAACCATTCATCACAGTTAACGGCGTACGTAATTCATGCGACGCATTAGAAATAAAATCACGTCGCATGTCATCCAGTTTGCTACGTGCAGTAATATCACGCGCACTCGCTAAAAACTGRCCACTGCCRTAAGGTGTAATATTCATTAATATTTTTTTCTGGTTAATTAAAAACTCAACCGGTTCTTCGAAACGCCCCTCCTGAAGGTATTTAGAAAATTTTGGCTGGCGRATTAGATTATCTAGTCGTTGGCCGATATCGACTTTTGCATGGAGATTAAACATCTGGCTCGCCGCTGGATTAAACCACTCAATCTCGTCAAACTCATTAAGAACAACGGTAGCATAAGGCAATGCTTGCGTAGACTTTTGAAAACGATTTAATATCGATGTTAATTTTTTACGCGCACTACGCTGACGTTTATACAAATGATGTAACTGGTAGAACACTTCATCCCAGATACCAATAACCTCAGGTGTATATTTTTTAGGTTTGGACAGCCATTGGCTTAATTGATTTAAGTTATATAAATTCCATAGAACATATACCAGTAAAGCAACAAACAAAAAGGCAAATATTTCTCCGAACACGACCCCAAGCAGCATCATAAAAAACAACCAACTGGCCAATAATGCCAACTCACGTTTTAAGCTTGGTGTAAATGAACGAGGAATCATTTCAATAAATTATTTTTGTTTTGAAAAGCGGTAACCACTGCCATGAACCGTTTGCAATAACGCATCCAGAGAAAAACCGGATAGTTGTTTACGTAATCGCCGGATATGAACATCAACCGTTCGTTCTTCAACGTAAACCTGCTCGCCCCAAACCTGATCCAGTAATTGTGCGCGGGTAAAAACGCGGTCGGTATGCGACATGAAATAGTGTAACAGACGAAATTCTGTTGGTGACAATGCCAGTTCAGCTTCACCTACTTTTACTCGATGGCTTGATGGATCTAGAAATAACTCACCTATCTGTACAGCCTGTTCGTCCGGCAGCGCTCGCCTTAAAACAGCCTGAATTCTTGCGCTAAGCTCACGAACAGAAAATGGTTTTGTCACATAATCATCAGCACCAACATCCAGGCCAAGAATACGATCCTCTTCCTCAGCTTTTGCTGTCACCATAATAACCGGCAGTTTTGAATGATATTTTCTAATACGATGCAATAAATCTATACCGCTGTTATCAGGCAACATCCAGTCCAGTAAAACTAGGTCAATAGCTTTACTCTGGACAATTTCCCAGCCTTCTTTAACAGTGTAAGCCTGAAACAAAGTATAACCTTCTGCGGATAATGAATATTTAAGCATCTCCTGTATACCTGAATCATCTTCAACAATAAGAATTGTCGCCTGTTTCATGTTAATCCACTCGTAGCAATCATTTAACTTCTACCAATATCGATTAAGACAAGATATCTTTTTCCACTTCATCCAGATCAAGGTGTCGAATATCTTTTCCTTTCACTAGATAGATGACGTATTCGCCAATATTTTTTGCATGGTCGCCAATACGTTCAAGTGCTCGTGCCGCCCAGAGTACATCGAGTACTTCAGATATTTTTCTTGGGTCTTCCATCATATAGGTAATTAGCATACGCATCAGATCGTGATATTCTTTATCCACGTCATCGTCATCTCGCACGACTTTAAGTGCGGCGTCAACATCAAGACGAGCATAGGCGTCGAGCACGTCATGCACCATGCGCTGGACTTGCTCGCCAAGGTGGCGAATGCCTGTATATCGACTATGGAATGTGGCGTCGTCTTCGGCAAGACTCAGCGCCATCTTTGCAATTTTTTCTGCCTCGTCACCGATACGTTCAAGATCGGTAATGGTTTTAATTACTGCGACGACCATTCTTAAATCAGAAGCAGCAGGCTGTCTTCTGGCTAGAATCTGAAGACACGCCTCGTCGATTGTCACTTCCATTGCGTTGACTTTATGATCTTTTAATATAATCTTTTCAGCGCCTTGTGCGTCCGTGCTCTGCAATGCTTCGATAGCACCTTCAATTTGCTGTTCGACTAGCCCGCCCATTTTTAGAACTTTATTGCGTAGGCTTCTCATCTCTTCATTAAACTTATGAGAGATATGCTGGCTTGTACTATTAGTATTCATTACTAAACCCCATTATTAAATCGGTAGTGTCAAATCGATAATTTATATTTGTCTCAATTATCTTATTCCCATGTTCCTGTGTGAAAAACAGAGCATTACATTAAGGGCACCTCTATTAATTGCTTATGTCCTCTGCGTGACCTGAAGCGTGTAGCTGCAAGGCGTGAGCCGCAGCAGAATGGTTATTCCATTCTCAAGGCTTACAACACAGCAGATGCACGCTTCAGGCCGCGCCCTACGGGGCTTTACGACCAGTCCAGATTCTGCGTTGTGCTTTTTCGACAGGCCCGTGTATTAACAACTGCGGGCCTAGCTTCAAAAGCACGCCTTGATTCTGAACGGGTCGTAAAGCCAGAGGGCACAAGCAATTAATAGAGGTGCCCTTAACTCATGCTAGTTTTATTTATCACTATCCATAGCGACCCGTAATGTAATCTTCTGTCTGTTTCTTTTGTGGATTAGTAAATAAAGCGCTGGTCTGACCAAACTCTATCAACTCACCCATGTACATGAATGCTGTTTCATCTGATACACGTGCTGCCTGTTGCATATTATGCGTCACAATCAAGATGGTGTATTGCGATTTTAACTCTGATATTAATTCTTCAATCTTTAATGTTGATATAGGATCAAGTGCGGACGCTGGTTCATCAAGTAATAATATTTCAGGTTCTATCGCTATTGCACGTGCGATAACCAGTCGTTGCTGCTGACCGCCTGACAGACCCAATGCACTTTCATCAAGTCGATCTTTTACTTCGTCCCATAGTGCTGCTGCTTTAAGCGCCCACTCCACTTTATCCTCTAGTAGTCTTCGCTTTTTAATGCCCTGCAACCGTAAGCCATAGGATACATTTTCAAAAATGCTCATAGGAAAAGGATTGGGTTTCTGAAAAACCATGCCTACACGTTGTCTGAGATAGGTTACATCGACTTCGGGTGCGTAAATATCATTTCCGTCAAGGATGATTTCACCTTCGACTCGCACACTATCCACCAAATCATTCATACGATTAAAACAGCGTAACAAAGTTGATTTTCCACAACCACTCGGCCCGATAAAAGCCGTCACTCTATTTTTTTTCAATTGAAAACTAATATCAATTAATGCCTGCGCCTCGCCATAAAACAAATTGAGGTTATTAACATCCATGCAGACTTCATCATCAGTCGAAACAGACTTCGAAGAGAGTAAGGAAGGATCAATTTTAGTTATTATAGCTTCAGTCATAATAGATTCATCATAATTAATTCAAGTGTAATATTTTTATCGTCTCTACCTTAGTACTCCAACAACTTTGGCTTGATAGAGTACTAGCCATCAAGAGCACGATATTTTTCACGTAAGCGGTTTCTCATATTAATAGCCGTTAAGTTTAAAGACACGATAACCACTACCAGTAAAAAAGATGTCGCATAAACCAGTGGCCGAGCCGCTTCTACATTCGGACTCTGAAAACCCACATCGTATATATGRAAACCAAGGTGCATAAATTTTCTATCCAGATGCAGGAATGGAAAATTTCCATCCAGAGGTAAGCTCGGCGCGAGTTTCACCACGCCGACTAACATGAGTGGTGCAACCTCACCGGCGGCACGTGCGACGGCTAATATCAGACCTGTCATAATAGCCGGACTCGCCATCGGCAARACSACGCGCCAGAGCGTTTCAACTTTCGTCGCACCCAGAGCCAGGCTRCCTTCACGCARGCTTCTAGGTATCCGCGACAAACCTTCTTCRGTGGCAACGATTACCACTGGTAGCGTAAGCAAGGCAAGTGTTAGAGAAGACCACATTAATCCCGGTGTGCCAAATGTCGGTGCCGGCAGCGCCTCGGGGTAAAACAATGCATCGATATTRCCACCGMGAAAATAGATAAAAAAGCCCAGACCRAAAACACCATAAACAATGGAAGGYACACCTGCCAGATTATTTACTGCRATACGAATGATACGAGTCAATACACCCTGCCTGGCATATTCACGTAGATAAATAGCTGCGACTACRCCAAGGGGCGTAACCAGTACCGCCATTATCATAACCATCAGCACCGTACCAAAWATGGCCGGATAAATTCCGCCTTCGGTATTCGCCTCGCGTGGATCTTCTGTAATRAAGGCCCACAAAGTCTGCATATAAAAACCGAGTTTACTTAAYACTGACATYTTATTTGGTTGCCAGGCTTTAATAAYATGCTCTAATGGAATAGTCACTTCACTTCCATCCATAACCGTAGCACGAATAGAATCACGGTTTATCTGCTGATACAGYTTCTGTGTTTCAATCAGCAAAATAGCGTATTGGGCRTTTAATTCTTTACGTTTAGAGGCTAATGACTTAATTTCTTCTGCTGTCAACTCGTCATCCAGTTGCAATCTATTTTCTTTTAAACGTAACCGCTCCAATTTATAGTTGATCGCACCAATATCACYTTGCTCAATATTATGGATGCGATCACGTATTTCAATAGTACGCTGCAAACGGTCATCCAGCACTTCCCAGACATCATCGCCACGGGTAACTAATTGATCATTTTCATAAACCGAATTCAGATAACCATAAAAGTTACCCCATTCAACTCTTTCCAACACCATGATTTCTTTAGGCTGTTCACGTTGTTTCAGATCAATGTCATACAACCACCTGAAGTCACTGCCAAGAATATCCCGGTTACCCGTTTTCACCAGGTAACGTGTTACGTTTCCATGCTCATCGGCGGAAGCTTTTTTTTCATCTTGATTTATATGGTGTAGTGATTCGACCGGAATAGATTCAGACTCAACCATCTCAGCGATAATCGTTATCGCATTGTCGTTATTTTCGAAATGAAACGCATGCACTTCGGCTGGCCAGAAATGGCTCATACCACGAAACAATATCAACAGCAGCAGTCCAAAAACAGCCACTAACGCGATTGCAATCGCACCGGCGTTTAACCAGATCCACGGGGTTCCACTTCGAAACCATTTTTTTGTTCGCTGAGACATCATAGGCCACTATATTTTTTACGTAATCGATGGCGAATTATTTCTGCCAGCGTATTGAACACAAAGGTAAACAAAAACAGAATCAATGCTGCCAGGAACAGAATACGGTAGTGCGTACTAAATACTTCTGCTTCCGGTATTTCCACCGCAAGGTTTGCAGCCAATGTTCGCATGCCCTGAAAAATACTCATATCCATCAATGGTGTATTACCGGTCGCCATCAACACAATCATAGTCTCGCCGACTGCACGACCAAAACCCATCATCACTGCTGAGAAAATAGCTGGGCTAGCCACAGGTAAAACCACACTAGTCATCGTCTGCCAACGAGTTGCACCCAACGCCAGAGAACCTCTAATCAGGTGTTGAGGCACTCCAAATAAAGCATCTTCTGCGATGGAGAAAATGGTCGGTATCACCGCAAAACCCATAATCAAGCCAACGACCAAAGCATTACGCTGATCATAATTCAGCCCCCATTCATTGCTCATGTATGAACGCATATCACCATCAAAAAACATCAACTCTATCGGCCCGCTAAGACTCATCGACACCCAAATTAAAAACAAAACAACCGGAATCAACAGTGCCGCTTCCCAACCTTCAAAAATTAATTTATTGGGTAGGAAACCCCACAACCATGCACATAGAATAAAGCCGACAGGTAATATTAATAACAGGGTAAAAACACCCGCAAGATGCGTTTCAACATACGGCGCCAACCAGAGCCCCGCAAGGAAGCCAAGTATGACTGTTGGCAATGCTTCCATGATTTCAATCGCAGGCTTAACGGTCTGACGCATGCGCGGCGCCATAAACTGGGCGGTAAATATTGCGCCCAGTATCGCAATAGGAATAGCAAACARCATGGCATAAAAAGCCGCTTTAATGGTRCCAAAAGACAAYGGCATCAMACTKAACTTGGGCTCAAAATCATTGGTCGATGCTGATGATTGCCAGACGTAATCTGGTTCATCATATCCCTCGTACCAAATTTTCCCCCACAGCACATCCCAGGACACTTCCGGGTATTCGTTATGYACTTTATACAGATGAATGTTATTACCGGTATCAACAACGATGAGATTCTGTGCACGTGCCGACCATGCCATTTTTTCGATAGCCATTCCGGCTGTATTTATATKAGCCAGTGTGCGTTGCGACGTTGAATAATACAGAGTGATTTCACCCTGATTGTCMGCCACAGCAAAACCCTTGCGCTGCTGCTCGGTTGCGACGGTGGTTATTGCCGACATATCATTCTTAAAATTYCGGATGAAYGCCAACTCTCTRCCATCRTCTTTTCGCACCGACATCCACTGCTGCACTTCACCGTTAGTCAAACTGACCAATAATGACGAACCGCCTAGCAACAATTTAATATGACTAATCTCGTGTTTAAAGTGGTACTCACTGGTATTAATATCAAAACCATCTTCATCCAGTGCAAAATCCTGCAATATGCCATCCTGTGTTGCCACATAGAGATGATTAAGCGCCGGCGTTAGCGCAATAGCACTTATACTACGTTCAAAAGATATTTCAGCACGTGACTCAAGCTCGGTGGTCACCTCTTCGCTGATAAAGGATTCTTCTCTCAGGTAACGCGCAAATACCAGACGGTTATCACTGGTTGTTGCAGCCAGTCCGACGTTATCCTCATTTAACTGGACACTAATGTGCGTTAATGCCTGTTTGGATTCATCCAGAACCAGTAATGATTCACCAAGCGGATACTCAAGTGCTGGCGTCAGGGTGCGAACATCGTTCGGGTAGCTAAGATCGAATTTGTAGCGAACGGCCATTACCATGCCATTTTCAAGCCCCAGAACAACCAGATCCAGATTGGCTGCTACGCTACTAATGCTTGCGGGCAGTGCAAGATTCTCTTCTTTTACGACATCGCCCGATCGGGTTTCGAAGAATATAATACGACCATCATCAGTAAATCTGACGCCCAACGTTCCCTGCTCCTCCAACCCCAGATGTAATGTACGTGCGCCACCGGGAGCAGCGTAGCTAGCGCTTTCATCTATATCAGCCGAGCCAAACATCGGTATAACAACATATAGCAGGTAGAAGAAAATCAACATGATGGCAATAATGACGCTAATGCCACCCGAAGCAACAAAATACCGCGCCAGGCGGTCTTTTAGTGCTCTCTGGTTATATCTTTTTTGAAGGGCTTGCGATTGCATGGCGGCAGTCTAACGCCGTTATGTTACAGAGATGTTACAAGATGTGACAATAATGTGAAGAACGACTAAAAAGCCCTCTATTATTAATTCAACAACTATGGACTGAAAGCCCATGGGTTATTCTTAATGACTAAAAGTCTTTCATATTACACACATACACACTAATTTATAATCCATGCATGACTCAGTAACATTGTCATAAACAATTCACACAACTGTCACTATATCTAAATTTTCTAGTGCAATGATCACCTCATGATAATAACAACCTTAGAGGTGAAAATCATGACTGGCACAGCAAGTGAATTATACGAGTATAACGATTTCAGTAGCAATAATTTAAGTCGCAACAAATTAAGCAACACCGAGCTATTTTCAGCCTGGTTGTTTGGAAAAATAAAGGCTGACTGTTTATTGTCCAGCATCAGCCTCAACGGTTGCACCATACTCATTCCAAAGAATTACCCCCTGCTTAAGCAAACATTTAATTTAGTCATCATGTCGCCTCACAATAAAGAAATTGTTCACACCGTTTTATCAGCAAAACAATGCTGGAGTAATGAGCACCACTCACACAGCCATGCCATCGTTGGTATTCAGTTCACCAATATAAAAGAAGACTTATATAAAGAAATAGAGACATTGATTTCTTATTTATCATTATCTAAAAACAATACTATTAAATGCAGCACCATTAACAGATAAGTCCAACACGATTAAATTCGTATGGCATCAGGAGATTATAATGACTGACCCAAAAAACCGTGTACTCGTTGCAGTCACTTTTTCAATATTAATTCTATTATTAAATATTGTCGCTGTTTCGACCGGCGCAGCAGAAGAAGTATATACACAGATAGAAGCGTCTTTTTTNAATCAATAAAACGCTCAGCAACCAGCCATTTTATATGCCGTGCAGCAAAGTGAAACGGCGTATAAATAGTCGGGTTGAGCTATTTTTATGATTGCTTTTACTTTGGAGTTGGAAATAAATGACACATTGTTCTGATTACTATTTTATTCGTTAATTATACAAAACCCATTACCAAACGGGTCTGCACAATAAGCAATAGAACCCCAGTCACCACTATCTCCTCCTTCATGCAAACCACCAAATTCTAATATCTTTGATACAAGTTCATCGACATTTTCACAGAGAAAATCTAAATGAACAGGTGTCCAATGACGCTCATAGTCACGGACAACATTACTTGATTTGAGGGGCTTTGTTCCAGGTTCTTTTTCTTGCAGATATATATCGGCGTTTTCTACAGAAAGAACAACCATATTATCGCCTTGGTCACGAACTTTCTTGCAACCAAGAGCTTCAACATAAAAAACCTCTGCTTTCTTCAAGTTTGAGACATCAATACTCACCGAAATTTTTATCAAAATATATTCTCCTATAAATTAATTTATTAACAAAGCTGAGAATTGTAACAATTTTGCTTTATAACTGTAGCATCTTAGTAACAATCAACACATAAACTCCTTTTCGTTAATTTAATGAACCGGAGTTTATAAATGCATTGTGCAACAAAAAACATTTTAACCTTAGCTGTTCTTTCAGCGATCGCTACACCCGTATCAACTTATGCAGGTGGCATCACTTATAAAGAAGGTGATAACTATTTAAAAGTGGGTGGTCGCATCCAACTTCAATATCATCAGGCAGACCCTGATGATGGAGACAGCACTGACGAAATTTTTTTCAGACGCCTAAGACCCTTTATTGAGGGAAGCACTCACAAGGATTGGAAAGCAAAAATTCAGTGGGACATGGGTAAAGCTGAAGAAGAAAACGAGATTGCGATAAAAGATGCTTATTTCCAGTATAAGGGTTACAAAAATACAAAAGTTACTATCGGTAACGCCAACTTCCCGTTTTCACGTGAGTTTCTTACCTCTTCTAAAAAACAACAACTAGTCGAACGTAGCTTTGTAGGAGATCACAACTATGGCACGCCTGATCGCAATGTTGGTGTTCACTTAACCGGTCATACAGATAGCAAAAAAGTAACCTGGGGCGCATCAGGTACTATTGCCTCCATCGATCCTGATGCGAAGAAACTGGATTTTGATACACCGGTAAATCGTAATGATGACTTTAATGATGGTTTTATGGTCGGTGGACGCATTGATTATCATCCTTTTGGCAAGCTGAAATTTGCCCAGGGTGATTTCTCAGGCAAAACCAAAGCAACAATCGGTATCGCTGCATACACATGGAGCAATGATGACGACAATAATACCTTGACTCCAGGTGCTACCAGTAAAGCCGATATTGATTCAGTAACGGGCCTCGAAGTAAGTGGCGCATTTCGCACAGCCGGCTTTTCTATCGACGCGCAATACAACTCATTTGATGCAGACACAGTAGAGTCAGCCTTTACCGGTGGTTTATACGAAAACGGAAGTACCACATTAACTAACGCTTCTATCGAAGGCGGCTACATGATCAACAATACCATCGAAGTGGTTGCCGGATATCAGACGCAGGACGCTGATGGTTATGCCACTGAATGGAACCGATCCTCTGTCGGTGTGAACTGGTTCATCAATAAACACGACACTAAAGTTCAGTTAAGTTACAGGATGGGTGAAAACCTTAACGGCGTCGAAAACAAAGATGAAGACGAACTATTCCTGCAAACTCAATTCGTTTTCTAACCCTGTCATAGCTGACCGAAGGGACTCCTGCATGCCACGGATGGCAATTTATAATTTCTTAGCAGAGAACTTTGCACGAAGTATCATAAATTAGTCACTATCACTCAATCCCCCTCTCTTTTTACTCTCGATATTGTTTTTGAGATAGTCCTTTATTTGACCTACATCAATTCAGCTTCAAGTCAGACTATATCAATATCCGTTATTGGAAGTTTAGCTTGATGTAAGTCAATCACAAATTGTCTACACAGGTTTACTGTCTTGTTGTCGAATCATAAAAGTAATTACAAAATGAAAAATATTTTACTATCGAGTAGGAGTCAAAATTGATGAAACTAAAACACACCTCAAAATACGGAGCGGTAGCACTTGCTGTTTTCGTAGGCATGGCAGCGTCTTCGGGCGTAGCTTTCGCTAAAAAGAAAGCCTTTGAGCCACTTAACGATGCTGATTTTGAAACGGCAAAATCCCTATACTTCCAGCAATGTGCAGGTTGTCATGGTGTTTTGCGCGTCGGTGCTACCGGTGGCAATCTGGAGCCACATCCAAATAAAGCAAAAAAATCTAAAGGCACACTTAAGAAAGGTACAAAACGTCTAGAAAAAATTATCACTCTCGGCACCGAAGGTGGTATGAACAACTTTGATAATATTCTATCCAAGAAAGAAATTAACATACTGGCACGTTACATCCAGATGGAACCGCCTATTCCACCCGAAATGTCACTGGCATTAATGAAAGAGCGTCATAAGGTTTATGTAAAACCAGAGGACTATCCTACAAAGCCCTTACATAATCGTAACTGGAAAAACTTCTTCATTGCTATCGAACGTGATGCCGGTAATGTCGTTATTATGGATGGTGACAAAAAAGAAGTCTTTGCCCGTGTTAAAACAGGCTATGCAGTACACGTTCTAAAAACCGTTGAAAAAAATAAAGCCACTAAACCTGCTAAAAACCCCGGTCGTTTCTGGTACACCATGGGTCGTGATGGCTTGATGACCAAACTCGATTTATGGCAAACACCGGACAACATGATTATCGCTTCAACACAGATTGCTTATGATGCACGCGATGTCGCCGTATCAGGTGATGGTAAATACGTTATTGGCGGTGGTTACTGGCCTCCACATTTCGTTATTCTGGAAGCCGCAACCATGGAACCTCTAAAAGTCGTTTCTTCACGTGGTGTTAACATTGATGGTGATTATGTCAACGAATCTCGTGTTGCGGCTATTTATGACACCCCGCACGATAGCAGTTGGCTGGTTGCCATGAAAGAACTAGGTCAGATGTGGCAGGTTCATTATGATGATATTGATAACCTCAAAATCACTAAGATGGACACTGCCAAGTATCTGCATGATGGTTTCTTCGACCCTACCGGTCGTTATTTCCAAATTGCTGCCAACGCATCTGACACTATGGTAGTGGTTGATACCAAGACCCAAAAACTGGAAGCCTTAATTAAAACCGATAAAAAACCTCACCCAGGCCCCGGTGCTAACTGGATTGATCCTAAGTGTGGCCCTGTCGGCGGAACCGTTCACCTTGGTGTAGGCAAACTCACCGTTTGGGGTAACGATAAAAAAGGCCATAAAGACGAAGCCTGGAAGATCTGTTACACCGTTGATACCGACGGCCCTGGCGTATTCCTGCGCACCCATCCTAAGAGCGATTATGTATGGATGGATCAGACCTTGCATCCAGAACCTGAAGTACAGCAATCCATCAAAATTCTCGACAAAAAAACTCGTAAGGTTGTTAAAACCATTCGTGTAACCGAGAAAAAAGGCTATGTTGCTGTTCACTTCGAGTTCAACCAGGCAGGTGATGAAGTTTGGGTATCTATCTGGAATCGTTCAACCAGCCTGAAACCCAATGGTGAAATGGTTATCTATGATGCCAAAACGCTGAAAGAAAAAGCACGTGTTAAAGGACTCTACGCTCCAACAGGTAAGTTCAACGTGTATAACCGTGTTAACCATGTAACTTAATGGATAGCCCAGTTATTAACTAAAAGTAAGTGGGCGGATGTGCAGACGTATATCCGCCCTTCTTTTATACAAAAAACTATTCACTTATTACACCAGAAACTTCGAAAAAGGTTTCTTATGTAATAAAGGGCAGCTCAATTAATTGCGCGCACCCTAAAGTTTAAAAATAGTAAATCAACAGCAAGGTGACTCTAAACCATGGCCCACTCACAATCAAAGTTGGTAAACAAAAAATTCGGTTTAATGTCACGCAAGGTTCTGTTCGGAGCCACACTTGGCGCAGCATTATTTTTTATGGCAGTCGGTGTCATTTTCTGGGGCGGGTTTAATACTGCCATGGAAGTAACCAATACCATGGAATTTTGTATTTCCTGTCATGAAATGGAAGAAAATGTTTATCAGGAATACACACATACCGTCCACTTCACTAACCGCAGTGGTGTTCGAGCTTCCTGCTCCGATTGTCATGTCCCCGATCCATGGATACACAAAGTGGTCCGTAAAGTTCAGGCCAGTCGAGAGTTATACCACAAGGCACTCGGTACCATTGATACCCCGGAAAAGTTTAACGAAAAACGCTTACACCTGGCTAAAAATGTCTGGCGGGCAATGAAAAATACGGATTCACGTGAGTGTAGAAACTGCCACAATTTCGATTCAATGAAACCGGAAGATCAAAAGAAACGTGCTCGAAAACAACATGCGACTGCGATGGTGGATGGCAATACCTGTATCGACTGCCATCAAGGTATCGCACATAAAAAAGTCCATGACAAACTCAGCGAAGAAGAACTGGAAGAAATGTCGAAACCGATTCCTGAGAACATTCGCCCTATCGCGCCACAGTGGCAGCAATATATTGATAACGGGATGAAGTTAAACTCAGAAATAAAAGCCAAAAAAGACAAAAAGACAAAAGCAGCAGCCACAACGGCTAAGGCAGCACCGGCGCCTGCAGTTGACAAACCTGCAGCAGACAAACCAGTCTCAACAGCATCCGCAGGCACTGCGGAGGGCTTTGGTATGGACTGGAGCAGCATAGAAGCCGCGCCCATCACCCTGTTTTTCCCAGGTCAGGCGTCAATGGAGTGGGTACTAAAAGGTAGCGACCACGGTGGTAAACGTGCCTTTAATCACGGAGACCGTTGTTATGATTGCCATTTAGATGAAGAAGTTGACATTGGTGACCTGATTGTGACCGGAGACAAAGTTGAGCCCACACCTATTCCCGGCAAACGTGGCAGCATACTGGTTAACATCAAAGCCGCACATGATGCAGACTACCTGTATATGCAGTTCCAGTGGGAAGATAGCGATCATGTAGAGGTCCCATTTTTCGATGGTGGCAAGATGGACAAAGAAAATCAGATCAAACTGGCCGTTATGCTATCAACCGACAATGAGGATGACCCTAAAGTAGAATATGCAGAACGTGCAGGATGCTGGCAGTCATGTCATCACGACAATAACTATATGCCGCATCAGCCTGATGATTCAGCAAAGACGGGGCCATTATCAAAACAACTGGACATGAGCGGTGGTTTCACCAAATACCTGAAAGAAAGCCGGACTGAAATTGAAATCGACGGCAAAGGCGGTAAAAAACGAGGTGGATGGGACAAACTGAAAGATGAGGCCGAAATACAGGCGTTAATGGATAGCGGTACCTTTATGGATTTACTGCGCTATAAATCCGGCACCGGAGAATCTGAAGATGGCCACATCCTTGCCGAGCGTATCATGAGCGGTGGTCAGGGTGTCGAATTCTTAGGTAATCTAAAAGACGGTGTATGGACCGTTGAGATGAAACGCAAACTGCTTTCAGACCAACCGGGGGATGTAAGCATGGCACTTGATCAATGGTATAACATCGGCTTTGCCATTCACGATGATTACAGCTACAGCCGTTTCCATCATGTTTCATTAGGCTTTAAACTTGGCTTTGATGATGAAGATGCTGAGATTAATGCCATTGCTAAATGAAGGTAGGCTAAATAAACCTATCTAACAAAGTTTTGGGTCGTGGGCTGTATAGCCTGCGGCCTTTTTTGTATACTGTAATTATATTACCGTCGTGTTAAACCTGAATACAAATCGCGGATTACAATCCACTCCTACAGTGGGTGCGTATTGGTAGGAGCGGTTTGCAAACCGCGATCCAGCGCTAAAACATAAACACGTGGTCAATGTTACAACGCAACCCTGAGGACACAATCATGAAATGGCAATCACTGTTACTAATTTTTATGTTGTTTACTATTAATCCTGTAGCCATTGCTGGAGAAGAAAACCCTCTGGTCACCATCAAAAAGTTCAAATTCATCCCACAGGAAATCACCATCAAACGCGGCCAGACCGTGCGCTGGGAAAACCGTGAAAAACGTCAGTTTCATAGCGTCTGGTTCGAAGCTCTGGGCGAGGAAGAAAGTGATTATTTTTTTCCCGATGAATTTCATGAACGCGAATTTACACAAACGGGTTCTTTTCCTTACCGTTGCGGCCCGCATCCCGAAATGACCGGCATTGTCCATGTAATAAAATAATACAACCACAACCACCACTATAAAAATGAAACGTTCCACAATAGCTAAAATTATCCTATTTAAAGTCGCACTGATTTTTGCCATCATTGCACTTGTTTACCTTTTGTTTCCGGAAAAATCTCACGCCAGCGCCCAAAGCGGTAACACCGACAAACTCTATCAGGATAACTGCGCTGCATGTCACAACGCATACCGCCTCGGCGGCATGGGACCTGCACTATTACCAGAAAACCTGAAACGTCTGCGCAAGAAAGCGGCTATTGAGGTAATTAAAAATGGTCGTATAGCGACACAGATGCCTGCCTACAAAGAAATACTAAATGATAAACAAATTCAGTCGCTGGTCGATCTTATTTATACACCCTTACCAGAAATACCCGTCTGGGGCATAGCCGAGATAAAAGCCAGCCAGATCATCCATAACAAAGAAGAAGATTTACCCAACAAACCGGTTTTTGAAGTCGAAGACCTGCTCAATATGTTCCTCGTGSTAGAATTGGGCGATCACCACGTCACCCTGCTCGACGGTGACAAATTTGAACCCATCCACCGCTTTAGAAGCCGTGCTTTTCTGCATGGCGGCCCCAAATATTCACCCGACGGGCGTTTTGTTTATTTTGCCTCACGCGATGGCTGGATCAGCAAATACGACATCTACAATTTAAAACTAATCGCTGAAATTCGTGCTGGCATCAATACCCGCAATCAGGCTGTTTCTGCTGATGGCCGTTATGTAATGATTGCCAATTACCTGCCGCATACCCTGRTACTGTTAGACGCTAAAGATTTAAGTTTGATTAAAGTCATTGAAGCCAAAGACAGTACAGGCAAAACATCCCGTGTCAGTGCCGTTTATACCGCCCCGCCGCGCAACAGTTTTATTGCCGCATTTAAAGATATACCCGAACTATGGGAAATTTCTTATGAAGACGAACCCCCTGTTGGTTTTGGTCGTTGGGTACATGATCGTAATCCTGAATCWGGYGAAAACCTTGAAGTCGARCCGTTCCCGATTCGGCGTATCRAMGTTAACGACTACCTCGATGATTTCTTTTTCGATCAGGAATATGTCACTCTGATTGGTACCTCACGCGAAGGTAAAGGACAGGTCGTTGATATGGACGTAGGTCGAGTTATCGTACCCGATCTGGCACTACCGGGCATGCCACATCTTAGTTCAGGCATAACCTTCGAGCACAAAGGCCGTACCGTGCTGGCAACCCCTAATCTCAAAAAAGGCAATGTCAGCGTCATTGAAATGGAAACCTGGAAGCCCATCAAACAAATTAAAACCCTGGGGCCCGGTTTTTTCATGCGCAGCCACAAAAACACGCCCTATGCATGGGTCGATGTGTTTTTTGGTCCCAACAAAGATGTTATGCATGTCATTGATAAACGCACACTGGAAATTGTCAAAACCCTGCGACCGGTTCCCGGTAAAACCGCCGCCCATGTCGAGTTTACTCGTGATGGAAAATATGCCCTACTCAGTATTTGGGACCCGGATGGCGCCGTTATCATCTACGATGCTGAGACGCTGAAAGAGATAAAACGTTTACCAATGAACAAACCTTCCGGTAAATATAATGTATTTAACAAAACCCGATATCTGGAAGGAACCAGTCATTAATTAAAACAGTTCTCACTACTGTCCCGTTAACTTATGAGAGAGATGAATTGCAATCGGTTGCTGTGACCGTATGCCGCATGGACGCGGCATTCGAGCGCACAGGGATGTGTTTACAGCGTGTCACAGGAACCGATTGCAATTCATCTCTCGGTTAACACGTAAACGTCATTTCTTAAGCTCCGTAAGCCTTTACACTTGCCATTCATAGCATTAACGGGACAGTAGTGAGAACAGTTCTAGAAAAATTTAACAGTTTTACAGGGTTCGCCTTGCGCGCCCTGCACAGCCAGGTCTACATAGTGAAAAGGTGCGCACAGCGCACATAAACAACGATACACCTTCGAGAATACATCAATCAACACAACCACACTCTTCGCCCATCGCCTCTTTCAAAATACCAATTCGATCAAGTGCCGATGCTGATAGTTTTTGTGCAGCAAGCATAACTGTTTCGTTAGTTGTCGTTTCAACGACTGCATCATAGAAAGAAAAACTGCGGTCACAACATGCGCATAGTCGTTGTATTTTCAATGACTGAGCATTGGCTTTCTCTCCCATATACGCATTGTACGATTTAATTTGTTGTAGATTGCCAGTAATTTCAGTGCCTGGCGACTCCTGTCTATTCATCGCATTATCGTACAGGCTGTTTTCATTAATAGTTACCTGCAAGCGAATTTCTCTGGCAAGTGACTTTATCTCCACTGAATTTTTAGCCAGCGCATCCATTTCTTTTACAAGAAAATGATCAATCTGAATAGCTACCGCCAACAGGTCTGATTCATTATGAACAGCTTTAGGATCAAGTCTGGGTTCATTTCTGTCTGCTTTTCGTTCTGCATGAAAAGCGAGACGTCGTTCAGCTCGAAGTAAAGCCGCATGTCCTAATTCTTCACGCGCTAAAATTTCCGCGTATTTACGCACACTTTTATTTTCAGAATTAGCTGCTACGTGTGTATAAAAACGAAATGCAATTTCTTCATTATGCACGGCAAAAGCTAATGCTCTATAAGGTGAGCTCTGGTAAGGGTCACGCGCTTCATCATTATAGGTTGTCGAAATATGGGGATCCCGCCAGGTAATCGCAGCTACTGTAGAATTTTCATCAATACCCTCATGAAGCATCCATGCTAGTAGCAATCGTTCATGTTCCTGCTCTTCTAACACCATACGTTCAAAAAGCGCAGCCGCAGTGTCATTATTACCTTCACGCATTGTTGCAGCCAGTATCGAATAACGCCGAATGGCTTCTCGCTCAGCCTGCAAAGCGATAGACATCAAGTCACTGGTTGTTTTTACATTGGTTGATAAAACATCCACAATATTCTCATTCGGGTTATTTTCTTATGGGTATTATTTATAGATTTGCTTAATTTTAACTTGATATTAATCAAGTGAAGTTATAACAAAAAAGCACAAAATGCGTCATCTGACACAGATTCAGTTAAGCATACATATTTTACTTACGGTTGTAACGCCTTACGGCGTACCTGTCTAATACCAGGAACAGTATTTCTATGGACTATCGAAAAATTCTTCGGACTCTTCTTACACTGTTGCTGGTGCAGTGGATGGGTTTTAATACTGCCTATGCTGGTTCAGAATTACCGCGATTTCTTGATAACATGAATATACAGGATGTTTATCCTGATGCAGATAAGATTGGTCGTGTAGATGGCGACCCGGTAGTCGCACCCGCGTTCAAAGAAGGCAAGCAAATCGGTTATGTTTTTCTGACATCCGACTACGTCAACACCACCGGTTATTCGGGCAAACCGATACACCAGTTGGTGTCCATGAGTCTCAACGGTATTATTCAAAAAGTTTTACTGGTCGAGCACCACGAACCCATCGTACTAATCGGTATTCCAGAAAAACGCATTACTGCCATGTTGGTTGATTATGAAGGCATGGATGTGGGCAGACTGGTAGCGAACGAACTGGATCATAAGATTGATATTGTTACCGGTGCGACAGTTACCGTCATGGTGATGGATGACAATATCTTACGCAGTGCGATTAAGGTTGCCCGTCACTATGGTCTTGCCGGGCTTAAACCTCAACAGAAAAAAACAGGTCCCATTGCCAGTATTAATTCTGAAATCAAGCATATTAAAGACTGGGATTCACTAATCAAAGAAGGCTCAGTTAGCCGCCTGAAACTCACACTGAGCCAGATAAATGAAGCCTACGACCAGTTGGCTGATTTTCGTGCCGGTTATTATCCTGAACAAGGTAAATCGGATGAAGTCTTCACCGAGCTTTACGCCGCAGTGGTATCGATACCCAGTATTGGTCGCAGCCTGCTGGGCAAACATGAATATAAAAACTTAATGAAAAAACTTAAACCTGGCGAAGAGGCTATTTTGCTAGCAGGCGATGGTCGTTTTTCTTTTAAAGGTTCGGGTTATGTCCGTGGCGGCATATTTGACCGTTTTCAAATTATCCAGGGTGATAACTCTATCCGTTTTCATGACTACCATCACAAACGCCTGCGCAAAATTGCCGCTGCAGGTGCGCCTGAACTAAAAGAAGTGGATCTATTTCGAACACCAGCCAATATAAACTTTAATGCTGCACAGCCGTGGCAACTGGAATTATTGGTGGGTCGTGATGTCGGCCCGATAGAAAAACTATTTTTAACTTTTAAGCTTGATTATAAACCACCAGCAAAATACCTGATTTTCACTGAACCAGAACACAGCGATGCCGCCACGGACTTTGCCGACAGCACCGAGCCCTTCTGGAAAAAAATGTGGCAACTCAAGCTTGCAGAAATCATCGTATTGGGGCTTGGTCTGGCAGCACTAACCCTGATTTTCTTCTTCCAGGACTGGCTGGTTAAACGCCGGCAGCTTACTGATCGGGTTCGCATCACCTACCTTATCTTTACCCTTTTTGTAATCGGCTGGTACTTTAACGCCCAGTTATCGGTGGTTAATATACTGGCTATGTTTAGCGCTCTGGTCTCTGGCTTCGACTGGGGTTATTTTCTCATGGAGCCGCTGATTTTTATTCTCTGGGGTTCAGTTGCTGCCGCCCTGTTATTCTGGGGTCGCGGCCCTTACTGTGGCTGGTTATGCCCTTTCGGCGCTTTACAGGAACTAATTAACCGCATTGCAAAAGTTTTTAAAATCAAACAAGTTACGGTGCCGTGGTCTATTCACGAGCGTGTATGGCCTATCAAATATTTACTTTTTCTTGGCTTGTTCGGTGTCTCATTATACTCACTGGAATGGGCAGAAAAGCTGGCCGAAGTCGAACCCTTTAAAACCGCTATCATTCTAAAATTTGCCCGTGAATGGTGGTTTGTCCTGTTCGCCCTGGCGATATTGTTGCCTGGAATTTTTATCGAGCGTTTTTACTGCCGATATTTATGCCCACTGGGTGCAGCGTTAGCTATTCCCGGAAAAATTCGCATGTTCTCCTGGCTCAAGCGTTACAAAGAATGTGGTAGTCCCTGCCAGCGTTGTGCGAATGAATGTATGGTTCAGGCGATTCATCCCGAAGGTAATATCAATGTTAATGAATGCCTGTATTGCCTGCATTGTCAGGTTGTTTATGTCGATGACCACGCTTGCCCGGTAGTGATACAAAAGCGCCTGAAACGCGAACGCCATACCGTTCGCTCTACCACTGTTGCTAAGGCCGGTATAGCTAAAAGCATAGCGAATACCGTTGAGCCTGGTGCAAACAGCAGTAAAAAAGAAAAAAACAAGTAGTCCTGCATCCAATTAATAGAGGCGCCCTTAAATTATTTGCAGATGAGTAACCGTGGCGTGCTATGCAGCATGATTCCATCCTTTGGTTCGTCAATGCTACATTCAGATAGGCTACTCAAAATATCTGTAACAAAGATGTTTTCCACTCTGGGAAAACACTTGCTCAATACTCGATGCTTTAAAAATTAAATTAGTTTTCACTTGACCTCTATCAAGTGAATTGAAGACGATTACGCCCAATATACGCCATATAACACACTCTTTATTTAAACCTGTGTTATATGACATTTTTTTGACATGCTAAATTTAAAGAAAAAAGTACCACGATAACAACCATTTTAAATGAGCCTATATCCCGGCGGCATCGGATTTTAATTAACTCGCCTGCACCGTAATCGGCACTCACTTCTGAGGACAATAATAGTGAAAGAAGATAATAATACTGAAAAAACAGGTCTTACCAGGCGCCAACTGCTAGGGGGTTCAGTCAAGCTAACGGCAATGGCAGGTGTRGTTGGCAGTGCCGGTATTGTTGGTGTTGCRGGCATGACACCAAAAGCCGCTATTGCAGCATCAAACARCAAATATGAAGTCAAACCTGGYGATCTGGATGATTACTACGGTTTCTGGAGCAGCGGYCAGGCTGGYGAACTGCGTATTCTTGGCATGCCTTCGATGCGTGAACTAATGCGCGTACCTGTATTCAATATYTGTAGCGCAAGCGGCTGGGGYATAACCAATGAAAGCCGCAAGATTTTACGTGATGGCATGCTGCCAGAAACCAAAAAGTTTCTGGATTCTGGTGRTCGTGGTGGTGTTTACAAAAATGGYGACCTTCACCATCCACACATGTCATTCACTGATGGCWCTTATGACGGCCGCTACCTGTTTATGAAYGACAARGCCAACACTCGTGTTGCCCGTGTACGTTGTGATGTAATGAAATGTGACAAGRTAATCGAYATMCCCAATGCRCACAACATTCATGGCTTGCGTCCACAAAAATACCCTCGCACCGGYTATGTTTTYGCCAAYGGYGAGGCACGTATACCSGTKCCWAATRATGGCAGTGTACTTGAYGAACCTGAAAAGTATCGTGCGATATTCACCGCAATTGACGGTGATAGCATGGAAATTTCATGGCAGGTTATGGTTAGCGGCAACCTGGATAACTGTGATGCAGATTATCAGGGCAAGTATGCCTTCTCCACTTGCTACAACAGTGAAGAAGCCACTAACCTGGCAGGAAAAATTGCCAATGAGCGTGACTGGGCAGTCGTATTTGACATCAAAGCGATTGAAGCTGGCGTTAAAGCGGGTGATTTCCAGACCATTAATGGCGTAAAAGTGCTGGATGGCCGTAAAGATAATGGTTCAAAATATACCCGTTATATCCCTGTGCCTAATAGTCCACATGGCTGTAATACTGCACCTGATGGCATTCACGTTCTATTCAGCGGTAAGTTATCTCCCACCGTGACTGTTATAGACGTCAGAAAATTGCCAGACTTGTTTAATGACAAGATTAAACCACGCGATACGGTTGTGGCTGAACCTGAACTGGGTCTGGGGCCATTACACACCGCATTTGACGGTAAAGGCAATGCTTTCACCACCCTGTTCCTCGATAGCCAGGCTGTAAAATGGAATATTCAAAAAGCGGTTGATGCCTACGCTGGCAAAAAAGTGAGTCCTATTCTGGAAAAAATTGATGTTCACTATCAGCCCGGTCACAATCACACATCCATGGGTGAAACCAAAGAAGCGGATGGTCAGTGGCTAGTCTCACTTAACAAATTTTCCAAGGACAGATTCATTAATGTAGGTCCGTTAAAACCGGAGAACGAACAGTTAATCGATATTTCTGGCGATAAAATGAAACTGGTACATGACGGCCCAGCATTCGCCGAACCACATGACATCATTATAGTACGCTCTGATATTGTCAATCCTGATTCAACATGGACCCGGGGTGACAAAATGTGGGCTGACACCAGTGCACAGGCAAAGAAAGATGGCATTAACCTGGCGACTGATTCCAAAGTGATACGCGATGGCAACAAGGTACGTGTTTATATGTGGAGCATCGCACCTAACTTCAGCATGGAAAAATTCACCGTAAAACAGGGTGATGAAGTGACCGTTATTGTAACCAATAATGATTCCATTGATGATTTAACGCATGGCTTCACCCTGTCAAATCACGGTGTCGTCATGGAAGTTGGACCACAGCAAACATCGTCAATCACCTTTACCGCTGATCGCGCTGGTGTTTACTGGTTCTATTGCCAATGGTTCTGTCATGCATTGCACATGGAAATGGCCGGTCGTATGATCGTCGAACCAGCTTAAGGCTTATAAAACACAAGTAACTTGTTAGTAGGACAACAACAAAATAGCCCGACTACCAACCCCGGAGTATCCGGGGAGCTGGTAGCCGGGCTATTATTTTGTTTATTATTTTTATCACTTCCCACAATAGCGAAACAGTGGCAGGTAATCCCTGGCAATGGCACACTACAATCGGCTATTGATTCAGCTCAGTCCGGTGATACCCTGCTTTTAGCTTCGGGGACTTATACTGGTTCTGTGAACATCCGCCAAAGTCTAACTTTAATCGGCATTGGCTCTAACCGTTCCAACATAAAGAGAAAACCTAGCATCATTGATGCTGAAGGCACAGCAAACGTCATTACCATAGCTGCACCTGATGTAATCATTAAAAATTTAACTATCCAGAATTCAGGCAATGTTCTGGAAGACGAAAACAGCGGGATTTTTATCACCGATAAAGGTGAGCGTACCCGCATCGAAGCCAACTTGTTTGAACATAATCTAACCGGCATCTTCGTGAAAGGCGCTAAGTCGGTGACGATTATCGACAATCAAATTATCGGTAGCCAGTTTCACCGCATGAATGAYCGCGGCAATGGTATATATATATGGAATACAAGTAACACCGTCATTAAAAACAATATCATCCGTTATGGACGAGACGGCATTTATGTTAACGTTAGTCGTAACAATATTTTTACTGGCAACCACCTGTCCGATTTACGGTTTGCCATACATTACATGTATACACATGATAGCGAAGTAAGTTTTAACACCTCAATTAACAATCATGTTGGTTTCGCCTTAATGTTCTCTGATCGTATTAAAGCAACTAACAACCTTYCGATGGGCGATAGTGAACGTGGCCTGTTTTTTAACTTCACCRACTATTCCACCATCGAAGGCAATCGTGTAGTTGGTGCAGAGAAATGTGTTTTTATCTATAACGCAAMCTTTAATCAGATCAATAACAATTCATTTGAAGAGTGCAACATTGGCATCCACTTCACCGCCGGTTCGGAAAAAAATGAAATCTATGATAACGCCTTCATCAATAATCGTAGTCAGGKGAAATACGTTGGCACTCGTTACATCGAATGGTCAAAAGATGGGCGTGGTAATTACTGGAGTGATAACTCGGCTTTTGATATCGATGGAAATGGTATTGCTGATCWAGTTTACAAACCGAATGATCTGGTCGACCAGATTGTCTGGCGACACCCGCTGGCAAAATTATTATTGAATAGTCCTTCTGTACAGGTACTAAAGTGGGCACAGTCAGAGTTCCCTGGTCTACATCCAGGAGGCGTAACTGACAGTACGCCATTAATGCGTCCTTTATCGTCTTCTTTGATGAGTAATAGCCAGGTGTCGAGCTTAATACAATGAGTACCTACTTACCTGTAGGAGAAAAATTTTATTTCGCGTTGCAACCGTCATTCTACAGACATACAACTCTACTAAACAAAAGACCCAATGAATACCAGTAACAGTAACAACGTCATCTCACTAAACGCCGTAAGTAAACGTTACGGAAGTGAAACGGTCGTGTCCAGAGTAAGCCTCAATATACAACCTGGAGAATGTATCGTCCTGGTCGGACATAACGGCGCGGGTAAAACAACGCTGATGAAATTAATGCTAGGCCTGACTCGACCCAGTTCAGGCACTATCGATGTACTCGGCAATAACCCCGCAATTAATCATGCTGTCGCACAACATAAAACACTGGGATACCTGCCAGAAAGTGTCGCTTTTTATGAAGCCATGACAGGTCAGGAAGTACTCGCATTCTATGCCAGCCTAAAAGGCGCATCGAAACATGACTGTGACAATTTATTAGACGTCGTCGGTCTTGCAGATGCAGCCAAACGACGTGTAGGTACTTATTCCAAAGGCATGCGTCAACGATTAGGCCTTGCACAGGCGATGTTAGGTGACCCGCAACTTCTTTTCCTCGACGAGCCCACTACTGGGCTGGACCCTTCATTGCGTTATCAATTTTATGAATTAATCGATGCACTACACAAAGAAGGTGCAACATCAGTTATCTCTTCGCACGCACTGAATGAAGTCGAAGCCAGAGCCAATCGTTTTATCATCATGAAATCCGGCATTATGATTGCCAGCGGCACACTTGATGAACTCTACCAACAAGCCGCCCTGCCCGTACGTTTAAAAGTCTTCGTTACAGCAGGCGAAGCGGCCAGTGTCGCTGAACGACTAGGTTCTGATGCAAAGATCAGTAACATCAATAAACAGTCATTTAATATGTCCTGTTTCAATGACGACAAGATGCCACTAATCAGACGCATTAGCAATCTCGGTGATGTGGTTAATGATTTACAAATCATGCCGCCAAAACTTGATGAAGTTTATAGTCATTTTATGAATGGAGAATCATCATGAAGATGCTATGGATACTGGCAAAAAAAGAACTGCGCGATGGTTTACGTAATCGCTGGATCGCGGCGGCCATTATCGTATTAGGCACACTGGCGCTGGCATTGTCACTGTTAGGTTCTGCTCCTACCGGTTCGGTAAAAGTCAGTGCGATGGATATCAGCATTATCAGTCTCGCCAGTTTAAGCGTTTATCTAATTCCGTTAATCGCGCTCATGTTATCTTTTGACGCACTGGTTGGTGAATTCGAGCGCGGTACGATGATGTTGTTATTAACCTATCCGGTTACACGCTGGCAAGTCATCATTGGCAAGTTTATCGGCCATGTACTCATCCTGTTTATTGCTATCTTTGCTGGTTACGGCGGCGCTATGATTATCCTGACGGTATTTACCGATGCCAGCCTGGATGGTTGGCAGGCCTACCTTTCGATGATGACAAGCTCGCTGGTACTGGGCGCAATCTTTATTGCGYTAGGTTACCTGGTCAGYGTGCTGGTAAAAGAAAGAGCCACTGCAGCCGGAACGGCCATCGGTCTTTGGTTAGTTTTCGTCGTGTTATACGACCTGATTTTATTCGGTGTTCTGCTTGCAGATGAAGGCCAGTTGATTGGGCAACAGCTATTTTCGGCATTGATGTTGTTTAGCCCAACTGATACCTACCGTATCCTTAACTTAAGTATGTTCGAAGGTATTAGCCATGCAGCAGGCATTGCCGGTATCGCCAGTGAAGCCGGAATGAGCACTACATTATTGATTAGTGTTTTATTGTTCTGGGTTATTGCACCATTATCTGTGACATTGTTTGTATTTCAGCGAAAGGAATTGTAATACAGGTTCCCTAACGAAGTATTAGCATTCATCTGWGATACCAGCAGCATTAGTTTTTGACCCGAAAAAAATAATAATTTATTCACTTATGAGCTTTTATCCATGAAAAAAATAAYCCTGTTTCTAATTATCATTTTTCTAAGCGCCTGTGAAAAAACACCGGTAGCAGAAACCCCATCAGCACAAACACTGACTCGTGAAGCCAACGGTTATTACTGCCTGATGACCGTTGTCAACCACACGGGGCCAAAAGGGCAAATTATTCTTACCGATAAGCAACAAGCGTTATGGTTCACCTCTGTACGCGATACCATCGCATTTACTCTATCGCCGGAAGAACCAAAAAACATTGCTGCCRTCTACGTCAATGACATGAGCGACGCCGAATGGAACAACCCAGGTGCTGATAACTGGATTGATGCATACAWTGCATGGTATGTGCTTGGGAGCGGTCGCGCCGGTGGAATGGGTGCACCAGAGGCTGTGCCTTTTTTAACAAGAGAAAAAGCAGACTTGTTTGCCAGCACACACGGCGGCAAGGTATATTCTTTTGATATGATTTCTCCAGAACAGCTCTGATTAATTAACATAAAGTTCTGCGGGCTTTCAAGCACAACCCTGTAGGGCGATACCCTGGACTATGTAATTGCTTCATCTAACTAGACGATTAAACTTTATATGAAATATTATACTTCACTATTTTTAATTATTATTGCTGCGTTACTTTCTGCCTGTTCGCCACACCCGGGTAGTGGCGTCTGGAAAGCAACAGCTGAAAACGACTATGGCATCGATAAAATAATTATCGCCTTTGATGGCAAGGCCAGGTTTACAAGCACTAAAATTATTAATGCTAAATGGCATTGCTTCTGGACCGCAAGTAACAAAATAGAAATTAATATGGAGTGTACGCCTTCAACGAACCCTGACCAGGAAGAACAATATACTTTAAGTGTTGATGATCAAGGAGTGGCGCAGATGAAGAACAATACTCAACTTATTGCTTCATTTACACGTCAGCATGGAAACCCTTCACCACAAAAACAATAACGTAATATTTATAGTTTTAAGAGAGCTTATTCAACAGGCAACAGTACATTACGCAGATCTGAAACAATTTTGTGAGTATTATGACATCGCGCGCAAACCGTTACAGCTATTTCCCCCATCAAATCCTGACTGTCTTTCACCTTTCCAGCACTTATTTTTGTTTGTAATTTCTGCAGTCGTTGTTGCGTTGCATTACCCAATATTCGTTCCTGTGGATAGGCATCATCTTTATGACAACCGCTACAGCTATCACCCAGTGTTCGTAATTGTTCACCCAGTTTTTTAGTGGATTGTATCGCTATATCAATATGACCATCATCCAGTGCAATCAAAGTACGGTTAACTGATCGCGATAGTTGTTCCATATTATCTTCAAAACTATGTATCGTTCCATCCTGCCCTTTTAATTTTATATCATCGTAATAGGGTGAACGATAGGTCGCCGTTACTAGTGGCTGATAAACAGTATGGCAATCATCACAGGTTCTTTTAATCATCTTCAAGGTTTTTTTGAGGCGATAGGTATCTCCTTTTTCTGCAAACATTTCTAACTCCTCTATCAAACGAGGTTTAATTTCTTTTTCCCACTCGGGTACCATGTCAGCAATTTTGTTGTAATGTTTGTCCAGACGTTTTATCCATTTCAGAGTAGCGGCCTTATCACCATTTTCTGCATTTTCTCGAACTGCCTGCATTTCGCGACGCAGTTTAAACATGGTATGCAACCAGACCTGGCGCTTGTTAGCCGGCTTGTACCATTGTTCAAGCGAATGTGGTGGCTGTTTGAGACTAACCTTTGTCTCAGCATGAGCGGTTGTTACACCGGTAATGACACCGCTCATAACGAATATAACGATGCAAATTTTATTTATACTTTTAATCATCATACTTTACTCAATTTTTCTCTGGCAAAGATAAATACATCTTAAGGGCACCTCTATTAATTGATAGAGATGCCCTACATATTAAATAGTATCTATAGGGTTTGCCCCTTGATATAAATCATTTCCTGTCATTACAAAACTTTACATTACATTCATTCTAAAAACTGACAGTTTTTTGTCATCACTTCTATTATTGATAGTATAAAAATGGCACATCATATTTTATAAATAATATTAAATGTTGAACAGCAACATATTAATATTTTAAATTGAGCATAAACAGCAGGTAGTTGTATGAAAAATAATAATCAAGAACTAAAACGCAGTAACCTCTTATTTAGAAGTCTGGTAGGTAAGAGTGAGGCCATGTTAAAAGTTCAGAATGAGATTAAACAAGTCGCTACAAGTGATGCCAATGTTTTAATTTTAGGTGAGTCGGGTACGGGTAAAGAAGTCGTTGCTCGTAATATTCATTACTTTTCCAATCGCAACAAGAACAATTTTGTACCCATAAACTGCGGCGCCATTCCTCCTGATCTTCTAGAATCAGAATTATTTGGTCATGAAAAAGGGGCTTTTACTGGCGCTATATCATCACGTCCGGGACGTTTTTCCATGGCCGATGGTGGTACGCTTTTTCTGGATGAAATCGGCGAAATGACAATGGCGATGCAAGTGAAATTGCTCAGGGTCCTTGAGGAACGTGTCTTTGAACGAGTGGGTGGCACAACAACAATCAAAGCCGACGTACGAATCATTGCGGCAACAAATCGTAACCTGGAAGAAATGGTAAAACAAGGTGATTTCCGCGAAGACCTCTATTTCAGATTAGATGTTTTCCCTATCCAATTACCGGCACTGCGCCAGCGTATTGATGATTTACCTTTATTAATAAAAGAACTAATCACTCGCCTTGAAAGCACCAAGAATAGTTCTGTACGTTTCACTAAAAGTGCAATCATCGCTCTGTCGCGGCATAACTGGCCAGGCAATATTCGGGAATTAGCCAACCTGATTGAAAGAATGTCTATTAGATTTCCAAACGCTGTGGTCGGGGAAGATCAATTACCAGAAAAAATTAAAGCCTGTGCCTTAAATGAGAATATTGGACTTAAACTGGAAGATCTTGATGATCGCAGTGTACAAGCACTTTGCAATGCACCTGATACAGTTCACACCTCACAGGTGAACATTCCAACTGAAGGCTTTAATCTAAAAAAATATATATCCGATATCGAAATTAAAATCATACAGGATGCTCTGGACAACACCGATGGTGTCATCTCTCATGCTGCAAAAACATTAGGGCTTCGTCGGACGACGCTCGCAGAAAAGATGCGTAAATATCATATTGAAAAAAATCAGGAACAGCTACATATATCTGCCTGTTAGTGTTTTTTCCAATATAGACCACCGGTAGTCGTTGCCACAATTGCGAGTATAAAAATAACGATGCCGGTATTTGTTAATGTTGCACCTTCCAACACAGGATAGATCATACCGCCTGCACAAACTAAACCAACAATCATACACAGTAGCAATATGCTCCTTAGCGACTCCATAGCCGCGACATGTGCTGTTAGCACCCCTCCGACAAACATCACAACAATAAAAATCGGAATACCAACGAGGTATCGAAAAATCCCGACGATATCATTTAATACTGCATACTCCTGTGCCAGTGCGTTATAACCGACCGCAATAAATATATACATCAGCTGCAGTACAAGTATGGTGACAAAAATAAATGCACAGCCCGCAACGATAGCTTTTAAAGCGTTCATCTTACTGACTGCACAGAACTACTGCAGTACACTTTTTTATGCTTCACGTTATTTTTTTTCTGCAACATGCAGCTCTTCCAGTCTGTCATGGTTATGATATTGGTCGAGTTATCATTAAAAGAAATATGATAGAAATATCTAATATCTCTGGAATTTGCTGCATGGCCGAACTCTGAAAATTTTAGATTAGTCTTAGTGCAACGGCTTTCTAAAACAGGAATACTTGAACTTTTAAAAATATTTTCAACCAGTACAGATTTTTGTTGGCACTGCTCAAGTGTTTCAGTATTGACAAATGCGGCATTGATATCACCTGCTGCGTTTTGGCTCAAGGTTATTAACAGATAGAGAGTTTTCATCTGAAGAAAGGTGTTTTTTTATCGAATAATTACAGCTTACAATTCTTACCTGTCTATGTATTTACTTCACCCCTCTTTCTATCAGATAGCTGCTGTATTCTTTGTCTGTACCGTTTATGTGATGCACTAACCAATCTTTCAGGTATGACGCAGCATTCGCCATCGCTGTGTCTTTATCATTTTCGTATTCAGAAAGTACTTCATTCACTTTTTTAAACATCTTTTCATGTTGTGCCTTATGTGCTATAAAATCAGGATAATCATTATCTTTCATCAAACCTTCTTCATAGCTGAAATGTGTTTTTGTATATTCGACCAGTTCATCCAGTGCCTCTCGTTCGAACAGTTCTCCCGTCGAATAATCCACTGCTGTCTGTAACTGATTGATCAGATTAAGCAGTTTTCTGTGCTGCTGATCGATAGAATCGATCCCCACACTATAGCTATCTTTCCACTCGACAAACCGTCTACTTGCCAACTTTTTGTGAATCAATGGTACAACAACTAATATTGCAATCAGTGCCCACGTTAGTGGGCTCTTTGGCCCGGCTATTAATCCCAGTATCACCGCRACGATTAATGTCAAAATGAGTAAAGACACACCAAACATACACATTTTTTTATTTAAGCAAATATAATTTTTCATGTATGACGTTCCTGAAGTGACRGTTTAACTTGAAGAATACAAAATACTAGCTTTACGATGTTACATCGCAATTCTAACTTTGATTAGTATTGTAAACGCCTATAACAGACTACAAAAATGACCTAGGTCAATTCAATATGAGAAAATCAGGCATACCACCCTCGAATACACCCTGATGCCGATTGCTTGACCTAAATCAAAGACCTGACATACCAGAAAGAACAATATCATCGGCAACAGAACCTTTTTAGGGAGCCTCTGATTAAAATTCTAAATGAAGGTGATTGTGCATAGGAGCTTTAATATACGAGGCATGAAACGCGCGTACTATGATGGCTATTGCGAAGTTTCTTAACGTAGAAGATAGATGTTTCTAGGTGAAGTATACGATTTTATGAGCACTGCGACCAGGATGCCGCGTTAACGAACCAAAGGATGGACTTGATCAAATGTTCCTTAAAAAGCATTTGTAAGGCATATCTAAAACCAAAAAAGAGAGGCGTAGTAGATGAATAAGAAAGGCTTTGTTTCACTTGTTGGTGCAGGTCCTGGCGACCCGGATCTTATGACTGTCAAAGCAGTACATCTGCTCAAACACGCAGATGTTGTGGTTTATGACCGACTCGTCTCTGCCGATATCCTGAGCTTGATACCAACGGGTGTCAGTCGCCTTTCTGTCGGTAAAGAGGTGGGCAAGCACTGTGTACCACAGTGTGAAATAAATGAAATCATCGTTAATCTGGCACTTGCCGGGCGCAAAGTTGTTCGTCTTAAAGGGGGAGACCCTTACATGTTTGGGCGCGGAGGAGAAGAAGCCAGCGCTCTGAAGAAACACAAAATAGCATTTGAAGTCGTCCCCGGTATTACTGCCGCATCGGGTTGCAGTGCTTACAGTGGCATCCCACTGACACACCGAGGTCTAAGTCGTCGCGTACAATTTATCACCGGGCACTTTAATAATGATGAACCACTCAATCTAAACTGGAAAAAAATCGCCGACCCTGATTCAACGCTAGTGATTTATATGGGGCTTTCGACATTACCTCGGGTCATACATTCATTGATCAAGGCCGGGCTGCCTGCTTCTACCCCTGCAGCAGCGATTCAAAATGGCACCACATCATTACAACAAAGATTAATCACACGCCTCGATAANTTGTGCGTTGAAATACAGCAAAAACAATTTCAAGCTCCGGTAATGATAATTATCGGCGAAGTCGTATCACTAGCAAACGAACTTGACTGGTACCAGTCTGCACTGGAAGAGAATTATTGTGAAAAAAATGCTGTTCATCGCTAGCCTGTTAATGACACAGACCGCTCTGGCAGAGCTGAATTCTGCACGTCAGAACGAACTGCTCTATTTCCTCAAACACGATTGCGGCTCCTGCCACGGCATGACTTTAAAAGGGGGGTTGGGCCCTGCACTATTGCCAGAGACACTATCCGGTCTACCAAAAAGTTATCTGGTTAACACCATTCTGGAAGGCCGTAAGAACACAGCAATGCCACCGTGGAAAAGCATGCTCACCTTTGATGATGCGTCGTGGATTGCCGAGCAGTTACAGGATGGTCTTATTCAGCCAACTCAGATAGCTAAAGGCAATAACAAGCAAAGTAAAAATCCAGCAGGCGACCCATAATGCATCGACCCACTTTACTCTTCCAGTTTTTTATCCTGGCACTACTACTATCAAATAACACCTATGCTCGCGGTACCGGTGACCTCGGTATCGTAATAGAGCGCGCGACAGGTAGTGTGCAGGTAATTGAAACCAGTACTAATTCAAGCCTGGGAAGAATCGAAGGCCTGGGTGATTTATCCCACGCCTCTGCCGTGTATTCACGTGATGAACAATTCGCCTACATCTTCGGTCGTGATGGTGGTCTGTCAAAAATAGATATTATTAATAAAAAGCTGGTCAAACGTATATTGCAGTCGGGCAACAGCATCGGTGGTGCTATCTCACAGGACGGTAAACTGGTTGCAGTTTCCAATTACAAACCCGGTGGTGTAAAAATATTTGATTCCGTGACCCTTGATTTGATTGCCGACATCCCTGCACATTATGGCAATGATGGACTGCTTTCAAAAGTAGTTGGTCTGGTCGATGCCCCTGGACAGAAATTTATTTTCAGCCTGTGGGACGCCGGTGAAATTTGGGTAGCGGATCTATCTGATACGAAAAAACCGCAGATAAAAAAATTTAAAAATATCGGAAAAAATCCTTATGATGCCCTAATCACGCCTGATGGTCGTTACTACATAGCAGGTCTTTTTGGTGAAGACGGCATGGCGATGCTGGATCTCTGGAATCTTGATAAAGGTGTAAAACGTATTCTTGACGGTTACGGGAAAGGTGAACAGACATTACCTGTATACAAGATGCCCCACCTCGAAGGCTGGGCCATTGCAGGTAACTTTGCTTTTGTACCTGCTGTCGGGCGGCATGAAGTACTGGTCATCAACACGCTGGACTGGACAGAAGCCGGACGTATAAAAGTTCATGGTCAACCTATWTTTGTTATGGCACGCCCGGATGGTCGAAACGTCTGGGTTAATTTTGCCATTCCTAACAATGACACGCTGCAGATCATCGATACCCAGTCGCTGGCTATCATTAAAACGTTGACCCCGGGGAAAGGCGTTTTACATATGGAATTTGAACCCCGCGGTGGACAGGTCTGGGCATCTGTGCGCGATGAAGATCGAATTGCCGTATTCAACACCGATACTTTTAAACAACTGAACACGTTTTCAGCTAGAAAACCCAGTGGCATTTTCTTTACCTCACGTGCACACCGCACAGGTCTATAACAAAAAGGTTAAACCATGACTGATTCAATCAACGATTTTTCACCACTAGAGCAACACCTGCTGAATGATTTTCAGCAGGACATGTCTTTATCGGCAACACCTTATGCCGATATGGCAAAACAGTTAGGTGTCAGTGAAGAAGAGGTTTTAAAATCGATGCTGTCTTTACAGGATAATGGTGTAGTCAGTCGCGTCGGCCCGGTATTTCGCCCTAACAGGATAGGCGTAAGCACACTGGCAGCCATGGCCGTACCCGCAGCTAAGCTGGAGTGTACCGCGCGTATCATCAGCGCCTTTCCGGARGTAAATCATAACTAYGAACGYGACCATCAATACAATYTRTGGTTTGTRGTAACCGCTTCCAGYGAAGAACATCTCGATATCGTACTCTATGAAATYGAGCAACATACCGAACAAAAACTAATGTCYCTACCGATGCTGGATGACTAYTTTATCGACCTCGGCTTCACSCTTACAGCRAACCCTAAWCAGGTAAMACARAATGGATAAYCCKARCATACAGYTRAAYGATCARGTCTTGCATTTAAGCATAGAAGATAGAGCATTAATAAAAGCTGTTCAGGGCGGTTTGCCTGTTGTCAGTCGCCCCTATGSTGAAATTGCCAAACAACTTAATAYVACAGAAGAACAGRTCATYTCACGGTTACAATTTCTCATCGACARCGGTGCAATCAAACGATATGGCGTKGTGGTTCGCCACAAAGAACYGGGATATACCGCCAATGGTATGGTGGTYTGGAATATCCCTGATGAACGTGTAGAAGAACTGGGAAAATGCATCGGCAAATATGAATGTGTGACGCTTAGTTATCGTCGCCCTCGCCGCYTGCCTGACTGGTCTTACAATCTATTCACTATGGTTCACGGCAGTGACCGTCATGAAGTCAYACAAAAAATAMAACAGATAGTWGAAGAGTGTGGTTTACAGGACRTYGAACACACCACCCTGTTCAGTACCCGAAGATTTAAACAACGCGGTGCCAGTTATACTCAGAARGAAACGTCTGYTCAATCTAACAAARACAAGTTGAATAAACTRCACCTGRTTAAATAAATCAGGTTAMATAAACCAGATAAAATAGATTACTCAGTTAAAATGAAATCAAYAGACTTACAACTATCTCAGCTGGAACGCGATTTTATCAATCGCTTTCAGGGTGGATTTCCGTTACAGGAACAACCATTCAAGTTGGTTGCAGATAAACTCGGTTGTACAGAAWCTATATTAATMAAAACCATAAAAAATCTTAGMGAACAAAAAGTATTAACGCGGTTTGGCCCTTTATACGATGCAGCACGTCTAGGTGGMGGCCNTACTCTAGCGGCCATGTCCGTACCAGAAGAYCAGTATGAAAYCGTRACACAGATAGTCAATAGCTACCCTGAGGTCGCACATAACTACCGTCGTGAACATAAATTAAATATGTGGTTTGTRCTGGCTACAGAAACACCAATAGAARTWATTCAGAAAATTACTTTGATCGAACAAGCAACCGGACTAACGGTATATAATTTTCCTAAACAACATGAATTTTATATTGGCTTACGATTTGATATCTCTGAAGATAATATTCATGAGACGATATCATTTTCTGATAAYGCCACAYCRCAACTAAAAGRCAATGACAAMTTTAATCTTTCTGAACTCGAYCGAAAGATTATTAAAKWWWSKSAAKMWRSYSWWWYTRWWACRKSSCRTMYSYMTCAWGWRATTRYYASCRATMWTGSSKRYRATKWAMRKKWWKYYRWAGRWMRMSTYWKYRAMRWKWAWRWWAGGGGTGTAATACGTCGCATCGGTGCCGTACCCAATCATTTTCGTCTCGGCTTTAARGCTAATGGTATGACAGTATGGGATGTGCCTGATGAAAAAATTATAGAACTGGGTAATCAAATCGGACAACTGAGTTTTGTCAGCCACAGTTACCAGAGACCACGCCACATGCCTGTATGGCGCTAYAACCTGTTTGCCATGGTACATGGCCATACCCGTKMAGCYGTTARAGAAAAAACTGAACGAATAAAACAGATTCTTGGYRAAGACTGCCGAGCTCACGAAATACTATACAGTACCGCTATTTTAAAAAAGACCGGTCTACGACTTGCCGCGTAACTAGCCGCGTAAAAACGAGGAAAATATGTTTCGATTAAGTCAATATATGAATGCACTGACAACYGACTCGAAGGACAAACCTTCACGCCCAGTTGGYTCTTCAGTACGTAAACCAACCGGTCCKGTTGTTATCTGGAACCTGATTCGACGCTGTAATCTTACCTGCAAACATTGTTATGCAACCTCTGCTGATAAARATTTYCCCGGTGAGTTAAATACAGAAAAAGTTTATTCCGTAATGGATGATTTGMARGATTTTGGTGTSCCCGTACTTATCTTATCRGGTGGCGAGCCGTTGATGCGMCCCGATATATTCGACATATCACATCACGCAAAAGACATGGGRTTCTATGTTGGTCTYTCTACCAATGGCACCCTGATCACAGAAGATAATATTCAGAAAATTGTTGATGTCGGTTACAACTATGTTGGYATCAGYATWGACGGCATGCCCGAGACACACGATAAATTCCGTCGTAAACAAGGCTCGTATGATGAAGCCTTACGYGGCATTCGCCTGTGCCGTGATGCCGGCATYAAAGTTGGTTTACGTTTCACTCTGACACAGGACAACAAACAAGACCTACCTGCCCTTCTGCAACTGATGGATGATGAAGATATCGATAAGTTCTACCTATCACATCTCAACTATGCTGGCCGAGGCAATAAAAATCGCGGTGATGACCTGCATCACCAGATGACACGTGCCGCGATGGATTTTTTATTTGAAACCTGCTGGAACGATGTAAAAAAAGGTAAAAAACGTGAATTTGTTACTGGCAACAACGATGCCGATGGTGTCTATCTATTGTTGTGGGCAAGAGAACATCTGCCACAACATGCAAAACAAATCGAAAAAATGTTAAACCACTGGGGCGGTAATTCATCCGGCGTCAATATTTCTAATATCGATAACGTCGGTAATGTACATCCTGATACCATGTGGTGGGATTACACCATTGGCAATGTCAAAGAATCTAAATTTTCAGATATATGGATGGACACCTCCGATCCATTAATGGCAGGGCTCAAACTTAAATCACGTCCAGTCGAAGGTCGTTGCGCCAGCTGCCGGTACATTAATATCTGCGGTGGAAATTCACGCACGCGAGCCTGGTCACTAAGTGGCAACTTCTGGGCTGAAGATCCGGGTTGTTACCTTCTCAATAGCGAAATCGGTGTGGCCGAAGAGCAGAGCCGTCTACAAGTTACCCCCTGGTCACGTCAGAAGATAGTTGCCACGCCAAAGAGAACGGCCACAAATTAGTTGTGTAAGAGAGCTTTTCACGATGTGATATGGGAGCAAAAAAGTAGAGTCAAACAGCAGCGAAAAATACCACCTTCACAAGATTATTTTTCTGTAAGCTCTATACCCCAGTGTCTGGATTTATTTGTTACAACAAAGTTTTGTAATTGTAATTGCAGAATATCTCGATCATCGAACAATAACCTGCTGGCAAAAGGAAGAAAGGTGTCTTCTTCTTTTTTATTATGTTCTATTAGTAGCAATTCAAGCGCTTCTATACAATCACAGGTATCGTCTAATAATCGACTATCAATAAATTTTTTCAACTTTCGAAAAAAATCAACCATGACGGAATGCTCATTGTATAAGGCTAACGTTGACATATGCGATGATTCGCAATTTTTTTCATAGGCTGGAAACAAGACTTCTTCTTCTTGCGCTATATGATAACGTAGACTCTCAACCAGTTTTATATAAAACTGTTCAATGGCCCACCAATCAGCTATTTTAGCAGCATCAAGACCCTCTCTCATCAAAGCCTCAAATTGAGTATGCTCATGCACCAGCCAGTGTTCAGTACTTTTCATAATAATATATTAACAATATTTATCCGTTTTTTGCTATTCTTTTTACATAAATAAAGCATGCCATTCTCTCAACTAAACTCTGCCAACACCGCGATTAAATAAGTTTTTATTAGATCATATATTGATCTATATCAATTTAATGCACCCAAACTATATCTCAATCGCTTAGTTCTTCGCCTATATAAAATATCTGACTTTCACTTACTTGATTAACATCAAGGAAGCTTTTACACCACTTTCATATTATCGTCTTCACAGCTCTTGCTGTTGAAAAATATTAACTCAAATAAAGTGAGAAACGCTATGAGAGAAACCTTCACCAAGGGCGTGGCACGAAATATTTACTATGGGGGAACGGTTTTCTTCTTCCTGGTATTTGTTGCCTTAACCATTGATACGGTACAAAAGCTGCCCAAAACAGATAATAGAGAAAATCTTACCGAAGAGGTTGCAGCAGGCAAGCGCTTATGGGAACACAATAACTGCCTTGGCTGCCACACTTTATTAGGTGAAGGTGCCTATTACGCACCTGAACTTGGCAATGTTTACACCCGKTTTGGCGAAAGCACTGAAGCCATCAAAGGCTTTATCAAGAGCCGYCCCGTCGATGGYATTCCTGGTCGCCGCAGCATGCCGCAATTCAATTTTAGYGAGCAGGARCTCGAAGAAATTGCACAGTTCTTAAAATACGCCGATGGCATTAAAACTGCCAGAGACTGGCCACCAAACATTCAAGGTTAAGGGGATACACACATGAAATATGAAACACAAGGCATTGCCAAGATGTATTTTATTGGAGCACTTGGTTTATTTGTTGGGCAGATTCTGTTCGGCGTAATTCTKGGGCTGCAATATGTTATTGGCGATTTTCTGTTCCCAGAGATYCCCTTYAATGTTGCYCGYATGGTGCACACAAACTTACTGATMGTCTGGTTGTTGTTTGGCTTTATGGGCGCAGCGCACTATCTSGTKCCYGARGAATCTGAACGTGAGCTGTACTCTCCCTGGYTAGCAAAAGTCACGTTCTGGGTATTCCTGGTCGCTGGCGCGGCCACTATCCTTGGTTATTTACTGGTGCCTTATGCCACACTGGCTGAGATTACCATGAATGATTTACTGCCTACCATGGGACGAGAGTTTCTTGAACAACCCACGATTACCAAAATAGGTATCGTTGTTGTTATGCTGGCATTCATCTTCAATATCGGCATGACCATTCTTACTGGGCGTAAAACAGTCATTTCAATGGTACTGATAACCGGTTTGATAGGACTGGCTGTATTCTTCCTGTTCTCTTTCTACAACCCTCACAACCTGGTACTGGATAAATTATTCTGGTGGTATGTTGTTCACTTATGGGTAGAAGGCGTGTGGATGTTGATTATGGCGGCCATGCTTGCCTTTGTGCTAATCAAGATAACCGGGGTTGACCGTGAAATTATTGAAAAATGGTTATATGTCATTATCGCTATTGCATTATTCTCAGGTCTACTTGGTACTGGTCACCACTTCTTCTGGATTGGCACCCCGGAATACTGGCAGTGGATAGGATCTATCTTCTCTGCACTGGAACCTATTCCGTTCTTTGTAATGGTTTTGTTTGCCTTCAATGTTGTCAACAAGAGACGCCGCGACCACCCTAATAAAGCGGCAACTTTATGGGCACTAGGGACAGCTGTTATGGCATTTCTGGGCGCGGGTGTATGGGGCTTTATGCACACACTGGCACCGGTTAACTTTTACACACATGGCACACAAATCACTGCAGCACATGGTCATATGGCCTTCTATGGTGCGTACGTGATGGTCGTGTTAACCATGATTTCTTACTCAATGCCTATCATGCGTGGCAAAAAAGCCGCTAATGAAAATGCACAGGTAATGGAAATGTGGTCATTCTGGTTAATGACGGTATCGATGGTCTTTATCACCCTGTTCCTTACTGCAGCGGGTATTTTGCAAGTCTATTTGCAACGCTTCTCTGAGGAACCATTAAGTTTTATGGTGACACAGGACAAAATAGAAATATTTTACTGGATGCGTTCATTTGCAGGAATCATCTTCATGATAGGGCTTATCGTTTATCTCATCAGCTTCTTTGTTAAAGGTGAAGAAGTTGAAATACTAGAAGCCGATGTAAAAAATTAGGGAACTTCTGATAGCTTTTATTTTTTACACTAGTATAAAAACAATACCGCCGCTTCAGGCGGTATTGTTTTTAGTGCAGCTATAATGATGCCAGCAAAAAATATTTAGAAAAATAAAGCAGACAAAAATAATTTAATCAAAAAATAACAGGGCACGTCGATGAAAGTGACAAAAAAAAACAAATCACAATTAAAGCGTGCTTCAAATGCCGCCCTTGCTTCTCTACTCAACCTGACGATTTTGCCGATTATCAGTTTTCTTGTTTTAGTCTTTCTTTACCGTAAAACAGTACCTGGCACGATTGATCATTACCATGCTCGGCTAGGTATAAAAATAAACATTTTTGCCGCAGCCGCGCTGATTCTAGTTAGCGCATTGATGATATTACTGGGTGGTTTTAATTCAGCCTGGACCTGGGTTTATGTCATTTCCTATTTCACCATCGTTCATACTGCTTTTATTGTTGTTGCCTTATGGGCACTGGTACGTGCCTGGTCTGGGGAAAGATTAAAGGATAATGTTAATAATTAGGGATACTCTGATCAAATTAATTAATTTCATACTCAAGAAAAATTATTTTCATCTTTCGCTATGTGAGGCGTAATAGTTATTCTATTGCAACGAACTATGGGGAATATACGGACGATTTCAATAAGTCTGAAATAATGAACTTGACACGAATCAATGCTCTTTCAACATCACAACATTAGAATCGGAGACTATCTTCTTCTCACTAGAACAAGATTTCCAGTGTGTAAATATCTCATGCGTGYAAAGAGTAACTTTTAAGTGGAGACCACTCAACGACTCTAAAACACAGGACAAATGTGCATTTGGATACAGCAACAATAATAGAACCCGCAATAAAAAAAGAACCTCGATTACTTCCTGGCGATCTTGCAATTTGGTTTTTTATTTTCGCGGAACTACTGATATTCGGTATTGCTTTTCTTTCTTACGCCATTGCGAGGGTACAAAATGTAGMGATGTTTAACCAGTATCAGTTAACACTTAACAGTGAGTTGGGAGCAGCTAATACACTACTMCTGATTACCGCCAGTTATTTTGTTGTGCGTGCCATTCATGCCATCCGGGTTGATAATGTTAAAGGTTGCATCACCTGGCTTTATGCTTCGTTAGGCTGTGGCGCAGGTTTTCTATTGTTAAAGTCAGTGGARTAYCACGATAAATTTTCACACGGTATTAATCTGAGCACCAATACCTTTTATATGTTTTATCTATCGCTCACAATGTTTCATTTTATGCATGTGATTTTTGGCATGATTATTTTATTTTCCATAACCATCAAAGCCCAACGCGGGGGGTATAGTGCAAAAAATTATATCGGCATTGAAACAGGTGCCTCTTACTGGCACATGGTTGACCTGGTCTGGATTATTTTGTTCCCGCTGGTTTATATCATTCGATGAGATATATAATGAAAAGCGGCATAATAAGAGCCACATGATGAATACCACATCAGTGAAAAAAATGTACGACGTCCATACCATCTGGATAGTAATGTTACTGCTGACGTTATCGACTTACGTTTTAGGCAGACTCGATTTTAACGGTCTGGCAGTCGTGCTAATTTTATTAGTAACTGCGATTATCAAGGCGGTGTTTATTATTCGCGATTTTATGGAATTGCGCGGCGTGTCATTGCTCTGGCGAGTCATCATGTATGGCTGGTTATGGGTCATCTGCATTGCCATTTTAATTACCTACATTATTAGTCTTTAAGACTTGAGTTCCAGGATTTAAATATTATGATCAAACCAAAAAACGATATTCCTTATTACCAAAGCCAGAATAGCGAAATTGAATTATTCGAACACGCCTATAGCAATCAGCTTCCATTACTGATTAAAGGCCCGACGGGTTGCGGTAAAACCCGTTTTATCCAACACATGGCAGCCAAACTGGAACGCCCTTTATATACCATCGCCTGTCACGATGATTTGACCGCCGCCGATCTGGTGGGCAGGCATCTGATTGGTGAAGGTGAAACCTACTGGCACGATGGCCCGCTTAGCAAAGCCGTTCGTGAAGGCGCCATCTGTTATCTCGACGAAATTGTTGAAGCACGTAAAGACACCACAGTGGTACTGCATCCACTCTCCGATGACCGGCGCATTCTTCCCATTGAGCGCACCGGTGAAGTACTGCAGGCGCCTGCCGAATTTATGTTGGTAATTTCTTACAATCCCGGTTACCAAAACCTGCTAAAAGGCTTGAAACCGTCAACCCGTCAGCGTTTTATTTCCATGCGTTTTGATTACCCTGACATAGCGACAGAAACAACCATTATTCAACAGGAAACCGAAATCGACCAAGCGACGGCATCGCAATTAAYCGAACTGGCRCATGCCCTGCGYGTATTRAAAGATCATGACCTGGAAGAATCTGCCTCAACCCGTTTGCTGGTCTATGCCGCYACGCTGATWAAGTCAGGATTTGATCCTATAGAAGCTTGCCGTGCAGCAGTTATCGAACCACTTAGTGATGATGAAGAAACCGTAGAAGCATTAATGGAGGTCGTTCATGCAAAAATGGGGGCRAGTTCAAATGACTGAAAAAARCCCCAGCAATGATCATACGGCGGCTTAYGCCGAAGCTTTTTATATAGGTAAYCTGCTCTTTGTCGGCGTTTTTTATCTGGCATTGTGGGTGCTYTATTTTATGCGTTATAAAAAAACMTCCGYMATTGCCCGCAATCACYTAAAACAGGCACTGCTTGGTAGTAGCATCACCACGACTATTTTTGTGGTCATCAATAYTTTTATCATCCTGACCGGTGGTTACGCCTCACTGGGCGCATTACTCTCACTGGAACTTTACTACATGTTACTACTCCCCCTATTTTTAGTGGTCGGCATTATGGGGTTTTCCAAAGCAATAAARGGGCAGGATTTCAGTTACCCTTTAATCGGTCGTTTTATTAAACARCCTGYCGCTTCACAGYCGCAGTGATTRATTAAAATGATGAAATARCCTGATGAACGAGATAGCACCTCCCGCACCTTAYTTCAGCAAAAAGGCCAGAAACATTCCTGGCAGTCTGGCTATCTGGGCRCTTATATTAGCTGAGATGACTGAATTTGCCCTTATGTTCATCGTGTATTTTGTRGCAAAAGTACACAACCCTGAAATTTTTGCCGAAGGTCCATTAAAACTCAACCTGTTAGCAGGCACCGCCAACACGTTAGTCATGCTAACCAGCAGTTTTTTTGTTGTACGCGCCGTTATTGCCATACGCGCCAACGAACCGGTTATTTGCGTGCGCTGGTTATGGGCCGCYGTGTTTTGCGGGGGCATTTAYCTGGTCATTAAATATTTYGARTTCCAGTGGAACACGGCGCAAGGTCTGGCGACCGAAACCAATATATTTTATGCTGTGTACTACTACATCACCTTCAACCATTTTTTACATGTTGGYTGGGGAAGTRTCGCGATTATRTGGGTRATATATCGCGTTAATACGGGTATTTATATTCAGAGTGAACACGAAGGTCTGATAAACGTTGCCGTCTACTGGCATATGATTGATCTTGTCTGGATTACAATTTTCCCTYTACTGTATRTARTTCCATAAGGGTGATTTCATAATGAAGATGACACATATCAAACAAATTAATCTCTTATGGTTGATACTTATTGCATTAACACTGTTTAGCGCATACATGGCTGAACAAGRYACGCCCGGATTMAACAGCATCAGCATGATGGCACTGYTGCTGGCAATTAAAGGYCGTATTATTGTTGATTATTYYWYRKWRSYWWRAWKMTCRMWYRKKSTKTKWYKKAMWYTRAWSSWRGTMTMKKYYYAKGTKRYWSSMKMRKYRGTMATTCTGGTTTATTTATTTCCAGAGCAGATTGCAAAATGGACGACGCTTTAAATAGTGAATAATTATTAATGATAAAACTGACATGTAAACATTGTGGTGGTGATACTGTAGCGAGTGACAAAATTTGCACACACTGTGGTATCCCATTACCGCCTGACCATGGAAAAAATTCACAACGGAAATTTATTCTGTTCTTTATAGCGCTTATTATTTTTTGTGCAGTGATGGTTTTATGGCTGCCGCGTGATCTATTGCAGTACCTGGGAAAATAAATCGGATGGAAGAATTTATTGGTAAAATATGGGATCGTTTTATTACTGATCGGGCTATCAGGCATTACCCCGATGCCATTGTTCATCTGGATGAAGTTCGCCGCACTGCCGGCATATTTTTTCGCGCTCTTGGCGGTGAAGGTGGATTACATGTCGAAAATGCGACCGATTCTGATGTTCATGCCCGACGCTCAATACTGCAACGCATTGCAGGCACTGGGAACAAGACCCAGTACGCATGGCGAGATGAAGATACATTAAGACTGCCAGAAAGCATTGCCCTGTTCCCCGAGAAAAAACTCAATCGTGATTTATATCTATGGCTTACTGCCCTGTCCGTGATTTCTGCTGAAGGTACGGACTGGATTAGCCGTAACCAGTATCGCACCCGAAAAACCCTGAAAATCTGGCCAGGCTTAAACACACCTTACCAGAAACTACTGGCGGCCCATTTTCAACAAAGGCCAAAACCAGAAACCTTACAGACACGAGAAGCGCAGCAGGAAAAAGCAATTTGCCAGGCTTTGTCCGATTCCACGCAAACAGTCAGACTGGACTATGCTAAACATCCACCACAACCGGTTCCACTGTGGTTACATCCCTCACCTCCAGCACAGGAATTCAATACCGACACAGCAGCAAGTGACCCCGACCAGCCTGAGCAAGAAGATAAAGAAGACCAGGAAAACAACCATAAGAAAAACAATAAACAACAGAAACGCAAAAAAGGTGAGCGCACTGATATGCCCGATGGCAAGAGCGGGTTAATGCTATTTAGTTTTGAAGCTCTGTGGAGCTGGGGAGAATACACTAAAGTTGATCGCACCACTGTCGATGACGATGACGATGGCAATGCTATGTTAACAGCCGAGGACATGGACAGCATTACGCTTGCTACTGACAGCGAAACAGCAGCCAGCAAAATCAAGCTTGATCTCGACCTGCCAGCAAGTCAGTATGACGATATTGTTTTAGGTGAAGGCATAGCCATCGATGAATGGGATTACAAACAACAACATTTACAAAAAAACCATTGCCGGCTTCAAATAATGACTTCACGACAGGCGCAGGCAATGGAGCTACCCGCAAGATTGCATCAGCAAGCACATAAAATTCGTCGCCAATTTGAGGCACTGCGCCCAGAACGACGCTGGCTTAGTCGACAAAATGAAGGCAGCGAACTCGACCTGGAAAACTACATCAATTTTCTCGCCGACCGTAAGCACGGACAGGTTAATAGCGACACCCCCGTTTACCGTGACATACGTAATCTCAACCGTGACCTATCCTGTTTGTTACTCGCCGACCTGTCACTTTCCACCGATGCACACGTCAACAATAACGCCCGTGTCATCGATGTTATACGTGACACCCTATACCTGTTTTCAGAAGCGCTGAGTGCCACCGGTGATCGCTTCGCCCTGCACGGTTTTTCCTCACGCAATCGCAACCATATCCGTTTCTATAACATAAAAACGTTTAATGATAACTACGACAATACTATCCGTGGTTATATCAATGCAATCCGCCCCGGTTACTACACACGGATGGGTGCAGCAATTCGTCACGCCACACAACTACTGGTAAAAGAATCCTCAAACCAGAAATTGCTGCTTATCCTCACCGATGGCAAACCCAATGATCTAGACAAGTACGAAGGGCGTTATGGCATAGAAGATACCCGCATGGCCGTGTTGGAAGCAGAAAAGTTAGGATTAAGACCGTTCTGTATTACTATCGACGAACAGGCTGAAGACTATTTACCCTATATATTCGGTAGTCGTTCCTATGTACTGATACATAATGCCGAAGAATTACCCCGGAAATTACCGTTGCTCTATTTCCGGCTAACGAATTAAATATTTGAAACTGATATAACTGTAAGCAAAAATCATGGCATACTTGCTTCACTAAATGAGGCAAAATAACCATAATGAAACCGTGCAATTCAGAGACCATCAAAAAAAGTCTTAAGAAACACCTGCTCTTCTCCAAGCTGACAGACCTGCAACTCGATAGAGCCTGCAAATTTAGCCAGATACACCATCTCGATGAGGGACAGATGCTCTTTAATCAGGCAGATAAAGTCACGGCTTTTTATCTGGTACTCAATGGAAAGATAAAACTGTTTCGCATGTCACCTGACGGTCAGGAAAAAATTATCGAAATTGTGAAAACTGAGCAAATGTTTGCTGAAGCACTGATGTTTACCAAACAAACTGACTATCCGGTAAGTTCGACTGCATTAACTGAAACCACTGTCATCGCTATTAACGCAAATCGTTTTCATGAAATGCTTTGGGATTCAACCGCAACCTGCTTACTATTACTAGCTGATATGAGTTTACGTCTTCGCGGACTAATCAGCGATATTGACAAGTTAACATTACACAATGGAACCTGTCGTGTTGCTTCATATCTATTTCAGGAAATGACTGATGGCAAAAAAAATATTGAACTCGATATAGCTAAAAATATTATAGCGGCGCGACTCTCGATAAAACCAGAGACCTTTTCACGTATTATTAAAAACCTTAAAGACCAAAACATCCTGAGCATCCACGGAAACAGTGTCACTGTCCATGACATGGAGAAACTAAAGGAAATGAGCATTATTTAATACGAAGATAACCCGTGTAATTATCAACAGCCAACATACTTTTTTCCTTCCTATTCTTACTGCTGCCTCATTCACATTTTGTCTTGCCCTGACGAGAATTTTACGTAGTGCAAAGCACTCTATTAAATAAAAAAACTGTTGCTCTGACAAGTTCACCCTGTCATCTCGACCGTAGGGAGAGATCTTGTACAGTGGCATTTAAGATCTCTCCCTACGGTCGAGATGACAATGATTGATTTTAATCGTATATAACGGGCAACACTGGCACGTTAAATATATCAATAACAAGTATTATCAAAATTAGCTGAACAGCCATGATAAAAGCTAATGATTATCGCAACATTTGTTGTTGACGTTTATTAGCAATACCTATTTTAGAGATTTTATTTTTTTTATAAACAACCGATTCAAATGTATTTTTTTCATTAGTACGAAGATAGTCCATTTGCAATATTTTAAACACCAGGCTTTCATCATTCGACTTTYTAAGATGGTTATATAACAGTAAAAACAAACGTTTTAATGAAATCTTCCAGGTACTACCACTAACTTGATACAAATCATCACTTAACTTCATAAAATTATCAAAAGGTGTCTCGTTTAATATCAACGGCAAAGTAAATTTATAACGACCGGAGTTTGCAATCATGTCCCAATAGCGCGCAAAGCGATTAACTCGTTGCATGGTTTCAAAGTCAATATCTCGCGTACACAATATATTATAGGGCGCATCAGGATTGTAGCGCAATGCATATTCTTCATTATGACGATTTAGTGGTACACCACGYAATCGTTTTAAAATACCCAGTTGAATTTCATGTGGTCTCAAACCAACTAATTTATCAAAGCTCTTCGAAAAGTTTTTCAAAGTGTCAGATGGTAGACCAAAGATTAGATCTGCATGAATATATGCATGCGTTTCTTTTCGCAACCACTTTAAATTTTCACATGTTTTTTTGTTATTTTGTTTGCGACTAATCAAACTCTGAATTTTTTCATCAAATGTTTGYACACCAATTYCAAATTGAAGAACCTGTTCGGGAAAYTTTTGTATTGTGTGTTTTAACTTATCAGCCAAATTATCCGGCACCACTTCAAAGTGCAGGTATAAATCATCCGTCATTCTCTCGAAAAAAAATTCGAGTATCGCTACACTGCTGCTCACTTTTAAATTAAATGTCCGATCGATAAATTTAAAGTTTCKCGCACCACGCTGATACAAYTYATCCATYKCTTCKAGAAACAGATCTAATTCRAATGGTTTTGAAGTTTTATCCARCGATGATAARCARAACTCACACTTGAAGGGGCAGCCTCKTGAGGCYTCGACATAGATAAGACGATTTTYAATATCATCTTCTGTGTAATATTCATAAGGCAGGCGYAGCYGGTTAAGYGRTAATTCATCACTCTGTATCTCATTATTCAGCRRYCTATTGCCAGACAATAYTAATTCACACAGYTCACGAAAACTTTTTTCTGCCGCACCCATCACAACATAATCAACGATATCAACCACAGCAGGCTTATCCGGAAGATGACTAACCTCAGGGCCGCCCAGCACAATGACTGTCTGTGGCGATACCTGCTTAATCAACTCAATAGTTTTTGTGATTGCTTCGATATTCCAGATATAAACACCAAAACCGATAATTTTYGSYTGGTGYTTCAAAAGYTTTTYRRMWRYMTSKWWRKGGMNTTGCTRKMWRKTAAAYYMWYMYWGGSKGSNTAGTKSAYTRRRKCKYWYMYWYNTTTGNCATAWWWWTWWMRYARGCCAAATGCGGTATGCATGTAGCGTGCATTGAGTGTAGTTAAAACAATTTGAGTGGTTTGAGCTTGTTCCATCTGGCTCATTATACCAGCATATAGCTGTGAATTTATTCGTACAAAACTGCCAGAGTATGCGTCCGTCGTGCGAAGAGATTCACAGCTACACTTTGTGCAGTAATATCAATCACACAATAAACTTACCCGTCTCATGAAGATGATTTTCCATCAACTCAATCTCACGGGCACCTGAATAATAAATTTCTTCATCAACCGTATAATCCAGACTCATATTCCGGCTTTCATAATCCACCTTATTCAAAATACTCTTAATTGCGTTTAAATGTGCTCGATGCTTATCATTGCTACGAATTATTGCCCAGGGGCTAGTATGACTATGCGTACGTTTTAACATCTGATATTTCATCTCGGTAAACTCGTCCCATCTTTCCTGCATCTGTACATCAATTTCTGATAACTTCCATTTTTTCAAATTGTTTGTTTCGCGATCTAAAAAACGCTCCTGTTGTGTTTTTTTAGAAACAGAAAAATAAATTTTATGAAAGACAATATCATGCTCGACCAGGTCATTCTCGAACTGAGCAACCGTATTCATAAAAGTTGTATATTGTTGTTGCGTACAAAAATCAAAGATAGGCTCCACCATTGCGCGGTTATACCAACTTCGGTCAAATAATACGATTTCACCGCCACGAGGGAAGTGTTCGACATAACGCTGGAAATACCACTGACTGGTTTGCACATTAGACGGTTTACCTAACGCCACCACACGATAGTGTTTTTCATTCATATAACGAGTGATGCGCCGAATGCTTCCGCCCTTGCCTGCTGCGTCACGTCCTTCTATCAGAATTATCATCTTTTGTTGTTGCTTCTCAAGATGGTCTTGCAACTTGATCAGTTCTGCCTGATACGGCTTTATTTCTTCATCTTCTGTATAACGTAGATATCGCTTATAAAGCAGTTGCTTAAAATCTTCTTCGTCTTGCGCCAACACGTCTAAAAACACTTGATATTCCATGCCTCGACTTACCCTCTAATTATTTGATATACCTACTAGAGAGCTTTGCACGAAGCATATTTTTCGTCATGGCAGCGTTAAAAATGGTCTCAAAATGCGGGGACACGTAGTGTCAAACTCTGTGTAAACTGCGCTTTTTCRACAATTTTCGCCTYGCCCTGACAAAAAATCTACATCGTGYAAAGCTCTCTACTAATAATACARCTAAATTCATGTTTTTTAATGATACAGARCAAATTCAGYACTATTCGGAGATATTAATCAGTGATGCCATTGCTTTGTACGCCTGAAAACAGGAAAATACGTKCCTGAATTTTACTGCATACRGTCGATTAAYATCTGTTTCGGTATGTGACATTTTTATAAAACTTTCGAGGGAAACTCATGAAACTTATTCTTTTAGGCRCGCCGGGTGCRGGTAAAGGTACCGTCGCTAAATTAYTGACAAAACTGGACGGTTCTGTACAAATCTCTACAGGTGACATCTTACGTGGTGCGGTTGCAGCAGGTACTGAAYTAGGCAAGCAGGCTGAATCGGCTATGAAAGCGGGCGACCTTGTATCTGATGATTTAATCATGGGCATTATGGCTGAACGCCTTAAAGAGGATGATTGCAAAGCAGGTTACTTACTTGACGGTTTCCCACGYACAATYCCRCAAGCTGAAGCACTAAWAGTGATGCTYGCCGAAATGGGTGAAGAGTTAGACTGCGCAGTAGAAATTGATGTGGCACGTGACATYATTCTTGACCGTTTRACCACTCGTCGYACTTGTACTGGCTGTGGAGAAATCTACAATGTAAAATCTAATCCACCAGCCGTTGAAGGTAAGTGTGATAAATGTGGTGAGCCCGTGGTACAACGTGATGATGAAACCGAAGAAGCGATCAGTAATCGTTTAGAAGTTTATAACGACCAAACTGCACCTTTAGTTGGTTTCTACAAAGATGAAGGTCTGTTACTTTCTGTTAATGCAACCTCTTCTGATGYTGTAATCAATGCGATTAAAGAAAAAATTAGTTAATATTTTTTAATCGCTAAAAAAAGCCCGAAGACCCGTTTGGTCTTCGGGCTTTTTTATTTGTTAAAATTGTGACAGACAGGGTAGCTGTACACAATAATTGCAGGTCTGGTTATATTTCAACCATCATGACCATCAATACGCGCTGTAAAAAACATGGGTGTATATATCAGAATAAAAATTATAAATGCAACCATCCACAACACTTGTGATAGTGCTATCCAATAAATATAGTATTCCATATTAAACAGCGGAAAGAGAATACGTRCAACGGCAGCCATTGATAATACGGWAATGATCCAAAAAACAGATGCCGGTGGCTCAAACACATTACGCCCAGTATGYCCTAACGACACACGTGACATCATACCCATGGTCAGCAATCCAATGCCYCCAACCGTAAACGCATGAATGGCTAAAAAAGGTGAAATACCAAAATAATAACTGGCTGTAATCAATGCAAAACCCAGTATGATAAAACCATAGGCCATAAGCAAAACCCAGACCAATGGTTTGTTCCAAATTTTATGCGTATACCAACCAGCCAGTCTTATTATATGTAACACACTCAATGCGGCAGCAACGATTGCGGTAAATTCACCATAGTCAGTAAATACATCGCTGATCCATAAAATAAGCAATAAAATYAGACTGGCAATATCAACCCAGGCATAATTTTTAATTGTGGCTTCTCCATCGATACCATTTTTAATGAACATCGGAACCACACGACGCATCATTACCAATACTAAGGCAATAAGCATATACAGAGCAGAATACAAGCCCCATTGAATTCCATGCTCAAGAATTCCTAACACACCAAGATAAAATACAAGGTTACAGAGCATCAATAAAAACAATTTTGAGATAATGCCGATTTGTTTGTATTGTTTGMTTTTCAGGACCGGACGAAGGCAGGCAAGCGATAACAAAAATAAAAATGCCACGTCAACAAATGCAATGACTACCATCGGAACCCATTGACCTGACAAGTACAGTATTCTCGCGATTAACCAGAGTGCAAATAAGAATGCCAGCGCTTTGCCTCGTAATACTTCTTCACCCGTCCAGTTTTTTATAGCCGTCAATAAAAAACCCGCGACCACYGCCATAATATARCCAAATATCATTTCATGYGCATGCCACATYGTGGGCGTCAGACCAGCGAAAGCGAACTCRACCGAGAACACATAACTCGCCATCCAGATTGCCATTGCGATAACAGCAAAYACACTTGCAGCTAGAAAGAAAGGTCTAAAACCTAATCGTAATATGGGTSKGCCAAAATCCTGAGGGCTTGAACCGTTGACTTCACCATCTATTTTTAACATAAGACATTAACTCGCTTAATTAGAGAGCCTCTGATTAATTTTAAATGAAGGTAATTATGTATAGAAGCATTCATTCAAGGCATGAAACGTGCGTTGACTATTGCGAARTTTCATCACGCAGAAGAKGRTGTTTCCAGGTGCAAGARTCGATTTCACGAATKGATAAGAGCTTCCTTRRACTACAGGTTATGAATTATTCCATAATAACGCTTTGACTCAGGTCAATGGCACTTAACAGTTTTACATTAAGGCACMTACACCAGWGGGRGCCTGRTGGTAGCCTATTAGGTAGAGAAGTACATCCATGCCGTCATAAAAAYGACAAACACCGTAAACGTGACCAAACCAATAACAAAATCATTGGGGGTTTTGYCTTTATTGTTGTTTTCACTCATTGATTTATCTCTTTAACCATTAATAGAGGCGCCCTATATCTTTAGGACGAATCAATTGACGTAACTCGCCYCTGCCCGGTTGTTTTAAGGCATCGAGTGAATCCAGATGAAAATAGGCTATTGCACAGGTRGTCATCAATTTACCACTATCGGATAATGGTGGGGCTGCATCGGCAAGATAACTCACCAGATAGTCCATGCCCGGATTATGCGCGAGCACGAGCAATCGCTTCCCCTCAACAGCATAGAGCGCAATATTATCACACAGCGTCTTCCTATCAGCTAAATAGAGAGATTTATCGATGATAACATTTCCTTCTTCAAGCGGAAAATTTTGAAATAATAATCGAGCGCTTTCTTGTGTGCGTTCTGCARMTGAAACCACCACCTTGTCAGGYGTYAATTCTTGTTGCWCTAAATAAAGYCCCATTTGAACCGCRTCACGTCGCCCCCGGTCATTTAATGGTCGTTCTATATCAGCCAGATGAKTGTGCCAGTCGGATTTGGCRTGGCGCATCAAYAATAATTCRAACATRATAKTAGYTTACTCCAGRAGCCTGCCYTAYAATCTTATCTCTGACKTAAGSGCACCTCAAGTCARAACCCTTTTATAAGAGRMAAGCTTMTCAATCAACATTGYCTTGATTCAGTAAACGATGAAAACGTGTMCCTTTRCACCTGGGGCAAGGCGGAATATGACCCGGTTTTTTAWAGTGYAWRTTTTCACCACATTCATCACACATTAGTACACCCGGACCGGATATTTCACCGGTACGGTACTCTGCCGTCTCAGCAGCAAATTTTATCCGATTGAGTTCTATTGTTGTTTGGTCTGCTGCCTGTTTAAACAAATCAATAATATAGTCTTCGATTATTTCTATATCCAGTGCTAACCATTCATTAAGATCATCACCGGTCTCATTGATAAAACTAGCGGCTTCTATCAAATCTCGTTTTAGGTAATCAGAAATTTTCTCAGCTTCATCTTCAGTGATGTCACCTAGTTCATGGATTTTTTTACTACTGCTGTCGATCAGTTTATGCAATGCAGGTCCCGTTTTTTCTTCGAGAAACTTGACTTCATCCATGGTGAACTTTAGTAGTTTCTCATAGGCACTAATCATGTTTTTAGTCGGTTCAATTATTGGTGTATGTTTGCTCATGGCACACTCCTCTGGTTGGTTTATTAAGTATACGTCCGAAAATGCGCGCATTTACTGTTATGAGTCAATTTTTTCATTAAAATCAGCATTCTCAAAAATATTTTTTTACTTATTGCAGCTGCCTAATAAAATCGCGGAACAAGATTCTGCATTGCCAGAGCATTGTAGGCGCAACTAACGGCCCATAGGCTTTAACCATACGATCAACACTGGCAATAACGTGAGGTTAGCTAATAATGCCATTATCATCGAAAATCCTGTAAGCAAACCGAAGTAAATACTGGGAATAAAGTTAGACAGTGCCAGTATTGAAAAACCCAGGGTTATAGTGATGGTTGTGTAATACATGGCGCGACCAATACTATTATGGCTACGTTTAATCGCTTCCCAATAATTATTATCTTTTCTAAATTCTTCAGTGAAACGATGAACATAGTGAATCGTGTCATCAACAGCAATACCAATACAAATGGCAGCGATAGTAATGGTCATAATATCCAATGGAATATGTAGCCATCCCATAATGCCTAAAACTGTTGAAGCAGCAATTATATTTGGCACAATAGCGAGTGATGCCATTTTAAGATTTCTAAACGAGATAAAAAACATAAACAGTATCGCGATAAACACCACACTAATCGTTAGAATCTGCGACTTGAATAAACTTTGTAACAAGTTGTTGTACAGCACCAACATACCGGTAAGATGAACCTGTTCATCAGCTAAACCCATTTCATTAGTAAGATGATGTTGAATTTTTTCCAGTAAAACATCACGTTTTAAGTTTGGATCGGATTCGTAAACACGAATAGTAAAACGTAACTGGTTACCGTCTGCACTCATGTAGGGCTGAAACAGTGATTGTTTAATATCCTCAGGTATCCGTTTATAGAGTATCGATAAAAAGAAATCATCCATCACCACATCTTCGTCCAGACTACGTAACAAGTCTAAACTCGCTGATATCGATAACACTTTTCCGGTTTCAGATAATCCATCGAGATATTGATGAATCGCTTTTACTTGCGGCAATTTGCCATTATTAAACCAGTAACTGCTTGAGGTAATTCCCGCATCTTCATCCATATCCAGATCTAAATCAAAGCCCAGATCGAGATCATCTAAAAACGCTTCATCTTCAACCGCTTCATCTGGCTGAAAGAAACTTTTTGGTGCATCAATTACGACATCTAAGGGCGTAGTGCCACCCATTTTCTTATCTATCAAAATCATTCCCTGATAGATTTCAGTATGTTCTTTGTAATAATCAATAAAACGATTTTCAACACTCAGCTTACTCATACCCACAATACTCAACACGCTTACAATCATAAAGATAATAAAAACGCGTTTATCGAATCGCTGAACAACCCGTGCGAAGTAACTGGTTATTGCAATGGTCATGTCACCTTTAAATGTTTGCTGCGTAGGCGAAAGTAACATGAGCATGGCCGGAAATAAGGTGAACGCAATAATGAAAGACATACTGATACCAATTGTCATCATCCAGCCAAAGTCAATAACCGGGCGAATACCACTAACAATAAGTGAGGCAAAAGCGACAATGGTTGTGAGCGCTGTGAAAAAACTAGGCTGAATTTTACTGCTAACCATTTGCCGAATTAATTCACTATGATCCGACGTTACATGTTCAGCCTGTAACTCACGATAACGAACAATAAGGTGMACCATCAAAGACAATGTAATGATAAGCATTAATGAAATAAAATTAGATGACACCACCGTTACCGGCCAATTAACCCARCCCAAAAAACCCACCATGAAAATGCCCGATGCGGCACAACATAACATCGGCAGAACAACCCAACGCAATTGCTGAAAAATGATTGCCAGTAAAATAATAAGAAAAATCAGCACGCCGATACCAAAGGTCATCAAATCATGTCGAATATAATCTATAGAATCTGAGGTAATCATCGGAAGACCACCTAAAAACAGGCTGGCGTTTTCTCGATGCTCTCCCATTATTTTCCGGACCGTTATAATATCTTCGCTCTGCTGAGCCTGATATGCAGCACTGTATAAATCAAATTCATGACTGACTACTTTCAACTGCTTTTTTTCGTCAGGACTTAACGGTCTTTCCTGTTTCAATTCACGTAACTGATTACGCTGATCAAGTAATTGGTGGTATCGTTCATCACGTTTAAAGTTCACCTGAATAGCCGTCATCAAGCCATCACTGCTAATCAGTAGATTGTTGTACAACGGGCTGTTTAACAATTCCTGCCGGGCTAGCTGCTGATCAGTTTCTTCACTTTCTAAGGTCAGTGTTTTTTCCTGGATGTCCGATAAAGTGACCGGCGGACTTTCTATCAAGGGAACATCCAGAATGGTGATGACAGACTTTACTGTATCAATTTTTGCCAGCTTGTCGCTTAATACACGTATATCCTTTTTCACCTCTTCACTAAATAAATCACCAACAGGCGTGTAAGTTATAAAAAGAAAATCATCTGCTCCATATTGCTTTTCAATTAAGCGATAAAATTTTAAATCCTGATCATTCTCTAACATCAAAGAATCAGATGATGCATCGAGCCGAAAATTAAGACTGTGCCAGGAAAATAGAAATAACAACGAACCCAATAATAATAAAACGGTGCGAGGTTTTTGCAGTATTAAATAGAAGTAAAAACGGCTTAGTGATGACATGATTATGTTTATTTTTTATTGTTATTGCGAAAAACAGACTTGATACAGAAAAATATTTTTCTGCTGTCTGATTATTCGGATATTACACACATTTTCTCCCTTAGTGTATTTCCCTGCAGCTTCATCTGCGTCTGTTTTTCATCTCAAAAGATTGATATATATCATTTTAGTCTTCTAAACATCATTGTAAAGTTGAAGGATTCAAACCGTACAACTAATCAGACAGGGGAGATATCTGATGTTAACTTATAAAGACTTAAATGAGCAAAATCATCGCATTACCGAACTTTCGAATGTACTTCGCTACCTTTTAAAAGATCGCGCCATGTGTGATACCGGCTCTTGCTGCGATCTCTTCAACAATTACGTCACACTGGTTAAAGAACACATGGATGCAGTTGATAAAAACATGTACAGCGACTTGCTGGCAAGTCCAGATGAAAAAGTTAACAATGTTGCAAAAAACTTCATGTCCGGCTCTGTAGAAGTGAAGAAAATTCTTCATAAATTCACTAAGCGGTGGTGCCCTTCGCATACTAATAGTGAATTAAAAATCAAGGATCATGAGTCGTTTCTAAGATCAACAGATGAACTATTTGATCTCGTCTTACAAAGAATCTTGGATGAAACCGAACACCTTTACCCACTCGTGCGCAGCTTAAGCTAAAGGGCACCTCTATTAATTGCTTGTGCCCTAAAGTGATGCCGTAGGCGCCCCGCACATCCTGCTGTTGCCTGTATATCGAGACGGAACCTTGAACATAATATTAGTTGTGCTAATGTTAAGAGACGATCTAATAAAGTTCAGGTGACTAAAAATGAGCAATATATCAGTCAGCCACTATTTACTGATTACCTGCATAGCGACATCCGTCTTATCGACTTCCTCTGCCATCGCAGACTGGTCGGGCAAAATTCCGCAAAATAAATACAATAATCAATTCGGTGATTTCCCGCCTGAGGATATTGATCAATATATCCAAAATAGTCTGAAAAAATATGACTCCCATGAAGAACCATCGCCTGTTCAAAGTACCAATCAGGTAAGCCCCAATCAATCCATACACACGCCACCACAAAACTATCAGCCATCAGCCAGAAATTACAATCAGCAAGGAAACTACAACCCGCGACCCGGCAATTATAGAAACAACAATAGACCAGGGAGTAACTACTCTGGCTTTAGCGGTCCCTGGGAGAATAACGGATCAAGCTTTAGCATGCCCTGGGGGGGAAATAATGGCTCAGGATCAAATATGCCATGGGGTAATGGCAATGGTTCAAACTTCAGTATGCCGTGGGGTAATAACTCGGGTAATAATAGCTGGGGTAACAACAGTCGCAATTACGGCAATCGATAGAACCGATACCTTAAGGGCACCTCTATTAATTGCTTGTGCCCTCTGGCTTTACGACCCGTTCAGAATCAAGACGTGCTTTTGAAGCCAGGCCCATAATTAATACACATGGGCCTGTCAAAAAAGCGCAACGCAGAGTCTGGACTGGTCGTAAAGCCCCGCAGGGCGCGGCCTGAAGCATGTATCTGCTGCGTTATGAACCTTGAGAA
>NVWZ01000015.1 GCA_002746365.1 Thiotrichaceae bacterium | reverse complement strand
AAAACCAAAACCAAAACCAAAACCAAAACCAAAACCAAAACTTAAAACAAAGAACCTGTCATCCTCGAATGCTTCTATCGGGGATCCAGCGGTTGAGGGGCATTTAAACCCTCTGGGTTCCCGATAGAAGCATTCGGGAATGACAACGAAAGCTTCCACTCCTACAAAAAATATGTACCCAAAAAAATCCCACGCATAACGTGGGAATGAATAAAAGCCTTAAAAAACAAACCTAACCACTAATGATGCCAGTGTGAGCCTTTCGCCGAGCGACTTTTACTATCGGGTGTAGCGTATGGTTCCTGGATTAGCAGTTGTGCAATCACATCGGGTGGTAATGGTTTGCCAAACAGGAAACCCTGTGCTTCGCTGCATTCAATCTCACGTAGGTAATCCAGTTGCGTTTGGGTTTCGACACCTTCAGCAATGACATTGAGATTGAGCCCTTTAGCCATAGCAACGATGGTGTTGATGATAGTGTTGTCACCTTTGTTGATGCGGCTTTCTTTTAGGAAAGTGCGATCAATTTTTAGTGTTTGTATCGGTAGTTTGTGCAGGTAGCTTAAAGAGGAGTAACCGGTGCCAAAATCATCGATGGCGATGGTGATACCTTCATGACTTAATTCTTTAAGTTTTCGAATAACGCTGTCCATGTCATCCATAATGGCGTTTTCTGTTATTTCTAATTCCAGTGCGTGACCAGGAATATCGTAGTCTTTTAATACGGTAAGAATATCGCTAACGATGTATTCTTCCATTAACTGTCGAGCTGAGATGTTTRTCGACATTCTGATTTCGGGTAGCCCTGCYAATCGCCATTGGTTGAGTTCGGCGCAGGCGGTTTTCAGTACCCATAATCCGATATCAACAATTAACCCGCTTTCTTCTGCGAAGGGAATRAATTCTGCGGGTGAGACGGAACCGTGTTCGGGGTGRTCCCAGCGTAGCAATGCTTCGACGCCGACGATTTCGCCCGTTCTAAGATTGATTTGTGGCTGATAGACCAGATTGAATTCGTTATTGTCGAGTGCTTTGTGAATGCCAGTATCGAGTTCTAATTTTACGATGTAGGGTGCATTCATTTCATTGGAATAGAATTGGTAGCCATTTTTGCCCTGACCTTTTACGTGGTACATGGCAACGTCAGCGTGTTTGATTAGACTTTCGATATTGGTGCCATCTTGTGGATACATGGCAATACCAATACTGGCGCTAACGTATAGCTCGTGACCATCGACTATGAAGGGTTGTTTTAATGTGCCGGTGATTTTTTTTGCAAGTTTGCTGGCATCTTCACGATCGTTATGTAGTTTGGGTAACATCAAGGTAAATTCATCCCCGCCAAAACGTGCCAGTGTGTCGCCTTCTCGGATGCATTCTTTTAGACGGATACTGACCTGTTGTAACAGTTCGTCGCCAATCATATGACCCAGACTGTCGTTTATGTTTTTAAAGCGATCGAGATCGAGGAACATAACAGCAAGGCTTTCGTTGTCACGTTTTGCCTGACTGATGGCCAGACTTAAACGGTCACGCAATAATGCACGGTTRGGTAATTTSGTTAACAGRTCATGATAGGCYTGRAAGTTWATRGTTTCTTCWGCAATTTTACGTTCGGTGACATCACGTGCGACACCATAAGTGCCGGTATAGTCRCCGTTTTTTTCGCCTTTGCCTGAGTACATRCCCATGGCGCTGAGTTCAATGGGTAAGGTGCGATTAGCAAAGTGACGTGAACTACCATCGTTTTTACACTTCAGMCGTARTTCRATRTTTTTAGCWGCRCGGGTTCCGATWCGRCGTTCATTAAAYACATATTTTGCNTGTTCCATGTCATCGTGATGAACCAGGAAGGAATAATGTTTGCCGACRATTTCTTCTTTACTGTAACCCAGCAGRCTTTCGATTCGTTCGTTGATAAAGGTRAARTKWCCTTCGTCATCGAGGATGTAGATAATGTCAGGTGAAGTATTGACGATGTAGCGATGCAGRCGTTCCGATTCGGATAGYTGTTGCTGCATRAAYACRTTCTGTTTTGCCAGRCGTTTTTCTTTTAATGCATTGTTGATGGTGATGATTAGTTCATCGGTGGCATACGGTTTACGCAGGAAGTCATAAGCGCCTTGTGTACAGGCATCTTTTGCTGCTTCAAATGAGGTTTCGCCACTGACGATAATAACCGAGGTATCAATCTGTTTATTATTGATATGTGCCATTACCGCATGTCCATTGACATAAGGCATGTGCAAATCCAGCAACACCAGATCGTAATCATTCTGGTCAAGCTGACATATCGCTTCCTGACCGCCGATAGCAGTATGGGAATTAAAGCCGCGAATGGATAGTAAATCTTTTAAACTTTTGAGTACGATGGGATCATCATCGACTACCAGAATYTTCTGYTCATTAATGCTCATTTATATCACTCTGCTTGTGTGAAAGTYGCCCAACTTTCACYTTATTATTTTATTTAGCACATTCCAGAGTGTGCGTTTTRGTGTCATTTATWYWTTAYTAATCAAYCACYTATCAYTTTGGTAGCAGGATATGGAAGCTGGTGCCCTTGTCACTGCTACGACAACTGATTGATCCATGTAATTCACCAACCAGATTCTTGACTATGGCCAGTCCCAGTCCGGCATGATCGGCGCCTTTGGTGGTTTCCACGGGWGAAAACARCTTGGGCAGGATATCRTCACTGATGCCWGGTCCRTCGTCGGCTACAGAGAGTTCGATATGCTCTTTGCCATCAACGTTTACATAATCCTGAGTGTAGACCATAAGTTGGCCGTTTGCTGGAAGCGCTTCCACCGCATTTTTAATTAAATTGGTGTAGAYCTGTTTGAGGGCATTGGCGTTGCTTTGCAGGGTGTTTATTCGTTCATCCAGATCGAGTGAAATCTGGATATTTTTACTGGCAAAAAGGGARGTTTGGAAGACGTGAGTGAGGTCGGCGATGATAGCGTTGATGTCTATCGGAGAGGTTTCATTTGTCGGTGACTCTGCTTCGGTGAGACCATTCAAAATTTGGCTGATGCGTTCRATTTCAGACTTAATGGTCTGGACATCTTCCTGAGCCGGTTTGTCGTTTTCAAGTTTGTAACTGAGAATGCCGAGGTAGTTGTTCATGATGCTCAGTGGGTTGCGAACTTCATGCAAAACTTCACGAATTTTTTGTTCCAGTTGAGCGGTCTGGTCAGGGCCATAACTTGCATCACTTTTTGTTAGTGTGTTGACGCTGATAGTGTGCGCAATTTCATTGACGAAACGCATTAATAGCGGCAATTGTTTTAATAGTGTTGCATATTGTTTTTCATCGACGCCCAGGATAAGCGTGCCGATAGCGGCGTTGTTCATCATCATGGGGAGGCAAATCATGCCGGCTTGTTCAGTGATGCCGATGAGCTGTCGGTCGATGATGGATAATTTATTGCTGTTGTCTGCAGTGGCTYCTTTATCGAATGAATGTTCAGCCTGTTTGTTCAGTAAGGCATCGGTNACCAGACTGCGTCCTGGTTTTAGCGGGATGGCTAAGTCGGCTAATTGCGGGGGTTGGCTGTTTGATGAAACCGCCTTGACACTGTCACTAGCCGCATCGTAAAGAAACAATATGCACTGGCTAACACCGAATAGAATACCGACGTGTTGTGAGACGATATTGAGTAAGGCTTTTTTATTTTCRTCWCGACTGTTATTGTGYGRKTCSCCATCGTMACYMTGATTGCGAGACAGGTGCTGGTGAATCCCATCGAGCAAGGCAATGTTTCTAACCTGTTCGGCGAGCTGTACCTGTTTAAATTCGTCACTGGCTATCTGTTGTTTAGCCGATTCGCCATCCATGCCGTCAATTGCGAGCATAATCTCCAGTGARCTAGCGGTGTTTTTTATGCGTTCCTGAGATTTTTCAAGTATCTCGAGTAGCAGGGGTTTCTCTATGCCGAGTAGTAATTCAGCATCGTCGAAAACCTGTTGGTCTTCCTCTTTAAAATGACTGCTGGTGAGCATATTAGCTATATTGATTATCTTCACCAATGGGTGTGCATCAAGAATATTTTCAGCCGATTCATGATGGTAGAGAATGGCATCGTAAATAAAGCTATTTGCGCCGTGTTTTTTGAGTAACTCAGCACCCACTTCCTGGTGCGTGGTTTCAAACTCATCTTGTTCGAGCGTATGAAAATATTCGTCTTCACTTAACTGCGCGAAGGTCACCGTGTATTTATCAGGGTAAGCTGTTTCCAGTATCAGTTGCCCGATGTCATGTAATAGACCCGTYGAATAGGCTTCRTTGGCGTCRGCATAGTYACAATGTTTGGCAATGGATTGAGCGACGTTGGCGCAATAAAGGGAATGCTGCCAGTGTTGTTTGAGAAACTCGGTGCGTTCGATACTGGTGCGCGAAAAAAATTGCTGAACCGCTGCAGTGATCGCTATGCTTTTAATGGTATTGATGCCCAGTTGTTGCAGGGTTTGTTCAGCGGATTGCGCGGTATCGGCAGAACGGTTAATCGAGGCATTTTTATTGCACTGATTTCGATTACACACGGAGTAAACTCGTGTGTATAGCCCCGGGTCCTGGCGTAAAACGGTCGCTAATTCTTCGAATGAAAGCGTTTCCTGGTGACAAATATCGAGCAAGTGAAGCAAAACGTGCGGCAAACTGGGCAGTTTGTCCACATCTGTTACTTGCAGAATTTGTTTTGCCTTTTGGTTCATTTTATAACGCTTATTTTATTTTTTTTGGGTCGCGCCTGGGCGTGACAGTTACGCTTTTAAGGCGTGTGATTTATGGGGCTAATTTAATCGAATTTATAATACATGCACTGTAAATTATTGAATATGCAACAATCATGCTAAAAATATAATGTAGTTTAGTATCAATAACTTACAAAAATTCTTATTATTTCAATATACTTGAGTGTAAATTATTTCAACACTGGTTTCTGCCCCAATATTAATTGAAGCTTAGCGGGTTAAAGTGTGAATTGATAGCAGTACAGATGGCTTTTTAGGGGGTGAAAAACGATTAAATTCGGAGTTGTATTTAAGGGCCAGGAGCCTGTCCAAGAGTAGAAGTCGTAGCGAGGGAGGCTCCCAGGTATTTGTGCCACCAAAAGCGATGACTTGTTTAATTTATCGCACAGGTATACATTAGTTGACAAATTATCGCTTGCATTAAAAAATTTATCGCAGTTTAATGGCAGTGCTGCATGGTTTTTATTTGTTAGGAACACTAATAAATTTTGAAACTTCATACGCAAAAAAATACAGTTCTTGAGGCGGAAGACAAATTCAGTCAATCCCGCGAACTAGCTTCTTCGCCCACTAGTCTCGATCAGCTCGGTGAGCTTGCTATCGAATTGCTCAACAAAAAGAATCTTGAAGTCAGTAAGGTGCGCCCTTTTTTCTGGTCGATGGTCGAAACTTATGTTGATCGATTTCAACAATACCCATTCGATACCAGTAAAGCTTTGTTTAGTTATCTGGAACTTACGGACTTTCCTGAAGATGAGATTCAGAAGCTGGTTAAGCAACTTGAATCGCAGTATGAGAAAGCACACGGTCAACCATTGCGTAAATCGACGCAATTGTTTAGTCAGAAAGATGTGCTGGATGATGAAATAAAAAATTTACGAGACAGTATAAAATTTGCTGCGATGGTGCCTGAGATTGAGGGTTGAGGATTACCTGGTAGCCTGTCCGGCTGAAAAAATAAAACAAGCCCTGCAATCCTTCACCCCTAATTACAACTACAGTTTGTCATCCCCGAATGCTTTTGTCGGGGATCCAGCCCAGACTAAAAACGACTAGATCCCCGACAAAAGCATTCGGGAATGACGGTGATTTGAGCATTCGGGAATGACGAGAACATTTTTCGCTCACACGCTCCTGCGTGGCAATGCATATCTCGCGATACGCTAACTCTCGTATGCGTGCCCACCGCGGGATTGTGGAAAACAGCTAATAGGTGTAGCAACTAAAGCCTTACCCTAAAGCCCATAGTTTTACTAGCGGGCTGAAAAAATAAAAAAGTATTTATATTAGTGTGTTAAAGTCTGTTCAATAATCATGAACTAATAAAAATAAAAAAAGTGTGAGGCGTGAAATGGAAAAAAAACAAATTCTACAGCAGGCATTAAAGCAGTTAAATGATTTTTCCGTAAAAACTAAGCCCCGGATAGTGGAGTCAGATGCCGATTGCTTTGTAGTTAAGCCATCGACACAGTCTACTGATGGCTTGTTAGAAAGCGAATGTTTAGAGCAGCCGTTATTGATAATGGTGCAGACCTGGGCGCCTCAGAAAGATTTGAATACCTTAATTTCGCAAATCAAATCATTACCGGGTAAAGCCATTTTATTTGCTGATTTTGTCAATCCGGTGATGGCGAAAAAATTACGACAGCGGTCGATTACTTTTGTTGATTGTGCGGGAAACCTGTCGATTAAAAATAAATCGTTCAATGAATATGTAAAGGGTAAAAAATTATCGACATTGCGCTCGCAAAGAGTGCGAGGTCGAGCCTTTAACCCTGCCGGTCTCAAGCTGATTTTTGCTTTATTTAACCAGCCCCGTTTTCTAAACAGTTCCTATCGTGATATTTCAAATAAAGTAAACATCGCGCTAGGCAGTGTCGGGCCGGTCATGGATGATTTGCATAGCTCGGGATATATACTGGATGATGGTGAGCGCCGACTGGTTAATAAACAACGTTTGTTTGAACGATGGGTTGATGGCTATCTGGAAAAACTACGGCCTAAACAAATTTTGACCTGTTATACCAGTGAAGATAAAAATTGGTGGCAGAAAGCGGATCCAGAAAAATTTCATGGTTTGTGGGGTGGTGAAGTTATCATCGCTAAACCGACACCTTTTATGACGCCAGAGAATATTACCCTGTATTTTTCTTCTGAGGCCAAGCATAAGGACTTTGCTGATTTTTACGGTTTAAAGCAGGATGATGAAGGTGAAATTTGTGTTTACAAAAGTTTTTGGTCGCCGGCTTATGCAGGCGAAAATAATATAGATGGTATCAATCCGATGATTATCTATGCTGATATTGTAGACTCAATTAATCCCGGTAGCTGGGGTGTGGCAAAAACCTTTTATGGTGAGTCTATTGCGCAGTTGCTAAATGAGTAATCAGGTGTTTTTTCCGTAGTTGTTTAAAATGTTGTTAGAAAGGTGACTTTTATATAGCCAATTTTCTTTACCTGTCTTTTGTGTCATAAGAAGCTTTTTCTGGAATAACATGTCGAATGCCTCCTTTGGGTTGTTCTATATCTCCAATATAACGTGGGATAACATGTATATGTAAGTGAAACACACTTTGTCCGGCAGCTAGATCATTATTGCTACCAATATTATACCCGTCAGGTTTGTAACCCTGCTTTTGTATGATTGTCCTGGCCTCTTGTATTAGCTCAAAAAAAGCCTGGTTTTCTTCTTTTGTCGCTTCAAACAATGTTTTTATGTGCCGCCTGGGTATGATCAGGCAGTGCCCGTTACTAACCGGTGAGTTATCAGCCACAATTTGAGCGTACTCATTTTCACCGAGAATTTCTTCTTTTTTCGGGTGACAAAAAATACAGGGGTTATTGAGGTCGAATTTTTTTGTGTTGGTAGATTCGGTCATAATTCTAAAGGAGGTGTAGTCGCTTTTAAGAAATAAAGGATGAGGCTGGAAGGGCTCGAACCTTCGGCCTGAAGATTATGAGACCCGCAGCGCGAGCCGTCAACCCCGCGAAAACTTTATCTGTGTAAGTGTTTGGCAGCCGTGCCTGTGTCATTTTTCTTGCCGCTATTGTGTATATAAACAAATCCAATTAAAACGATGTTCGCAATAGTTTTTTACTACCGTTATTTTTTATTGTATTTCACACAGCTCAAATTGCAGTTACGAATAGCCTGGTTAATGACGTCTACCACTTTGGTGCGCGGGAAGGAGGTGCGCCAGGCAAGTGCTACGGTGCGTGTTGGTATCGGATTGCTAAAGCGACGAATTGCGAGTAAGCGCTGCGAGTAAGAATGCGCGCCAGCAGCCGTGCAGGGTAATACCGTTACGCCTAAACCAGAGACCACCATGTGGCGAATAGTCTCTAAGGAGCTGCCTTCAACGGTATGCGGTAAATCGCCAACTAATCCAGGCTTAGGTATACAGGCAGGGCAGGCATCGAGTACGTGATCTCTAAAACAGTGACCTTGCCCTAGCAATAATACGTTTTCATCTTCAAGTTGTTTTGAATTGACCGTTTTACGTGAAGTTAAAGGATGCGACGCAGGTAGCAGTACAACAAAGGGTTCTATATAAAGTGTKTGTGTGACGATGCCTTGTTCTTGATAAGGTAGCGCGATAATGATGACATCTAGCTCGCCACGTTTGAGTCTTTCTGTTAATGCAGTCGTATAGTTTTCTTCAACAATCAACGGCATTTCTGGTGCGGCTTTACGAAGTAGAGGAATCAATTCTGGATATAGGTAAGGCCCAATAGTATGAATTGCGCCAATACGTAATGGGCCGGCAAGTTGGTTTTTTCCATGCAGGGCTAATAGTTTAATATTATCAGCCGCCTCTAAGGTTTGCTGCGCCTGTTGAATAAGGCGTTCACCAATGGGTGAGGGTGTTATTTCACTACTGCCGCGCTCGAAAATAGCGACACCCAATTCGTCTTCCAGTTTTTTAATGGCCACGCTTAGTGTGGGTTGGCTAACAAAGCAGGCTTTGGCGGCGCGACCAAAATGGTGTTCGCGGGCGACGGCAACAATATATCGAAGTTCAGTCAGTGTCATACTAGTAGTCTAATACAATTATTTGTTACATAGCTATTATTAGAGCGCTTTGCGCGAAGCATCTTTTCCGTCATGGCAGCGTTAAAAAAGGTCTCAAAATGCTCACTTACTTGTGTAAGCTGCGCTTTTTCGACAATTCTCGCCTTGCCCTGACGAAAAATCTATATCGTGCAAAGCTCCCTATTAATTTAATCAGGCGATTCTATAGTTTTTTATATTAGCATTTTATTATTTTGAAAAAAACTATGACGCCGATAAAGAAATACAAATACCTATTTATTAGCAAAGGGGTTACATTTGATGGCAAGCGATTAATAGAGGTGTCTATATGCAATAGTTTAAATTGTATAAGTGCTTAGGTTGCGTGATATTTTTAATAAATTGGAGAAACAAACATGAAGTGTATCAATAATAACAAACAAACGAAGCCGTTAATTACTGCTATAGCAATCGCTATATCAATGTTAGCGGCATCGGGTTCGGCGTTTGCTACGGGTGAACCGAAATCGAACCATTACTGGTGGCCTGACAAACTTGACCTCACGCCACTGCGTCAGCATGCGGCTGAGTCAAATCCGATGGGCGATGATTTCAACTATGCAGAAGCATTCAAAACGCTTGACCTTGATGCGGTGAAAAAAGATATCGTGAAGGTGATGAACACGTCACAAGACTGGTGGCCCGCCGACTACGGTAACTATGGGCCGTTCTTCGTCCGGATGTCCTGGCATAGCGCAGGTACCTACCGTGAAGATGATGGTCGTGGTGGCGCGGGCGGTGGTCAGCAGCGTTTCGAGCCACTTAACAGTTGGCCGGACAACGTCAACCTCGATAAGGCGAGACGTCTGTTGTGGCCAATCAAACAAGAATACGGTCGTAAAATTTCATGGGCTGACCTAATGGTACTCACCGGTACAGTGGCAATGGAATCGATGGGTTTCAAAACCTTCGGATTCGCTGGTGGGCGTGCCGACGATTGGGAACCTGATATGGTGTACTGGGGCCCGGAGAGCAAGATGCTAGCGGGTGATAAACGCTACAGTGGCAAAAGAAAATTAGAAAAGCCATTGGGTGCTGTGCAGATGGGACTGATTTACGTTAATCCTGAAGGTCCTAACGCTAACCATGACCCCATTTCCGCTGCCAAAGATATTCGTGATACTTTCGGCCGCATGGCGATGAATGATGAAGAAACCGTTGCCTTAATTGCGGGTGGGCATACTTTTGGTAAAGCCCATGGTGCTCACAAACCCGACAAATGTGTCGGCGCTGAACCTGCTGCTGCCAGTGTGGAAGAGCAAGGCTTTGGCTGGAAAAACAAGTGTGGTAAAGGCGATGCAGAAGACACGGTATCCAGTGGTTTAGAAGGTGCCTGGACGGTGACACCGACGCAGTGGAGTATGAATTTCCTGTCTAACCTGTTTGCCTATGATTGGGTACAAACTAAGAGTCCTGCCGGCGCGACCCAATGGATTCCGTCTGACAAGTCTGCTGCCAATCTGGTGCCAGATGCTCATGTCGCGGGTAAGCGACATGCACCAATCATGTTAACTACTGACTTGTCGCTGCGTTTTGATCCGGCTTACGAGAAAATTTCAAGACGTTTCCTCGCTAACCCAGAAGCGTTCGAACTGGCCTTTGCTAAAGCCTGGTTCAAGCTGACGCATCGAGATATGGGTCCTCGTGCTCGTTACATTGGCGCCTGGGTACCTGATGAAACCTTAATCTGGCAGGATGTTGTTCCTGCGTTAGATCATGAATTGATTGATAAAGGTGATATTGCGAATCTTAAGTCAAAAGTTCTGAAAGCGGACATCAGTATTCCTGAGCTGGTTAGAACTGCATGGGCATCTGCTTCATCATACCGTGGTACTGACATGCGTGGGGGTGCTAATGGTGCGCGCTTGCGTCTTGCTCCGCAAAAAGATTGGGCGGTCAACAATCCAGATGAGTTGAAGAAAGTGCTGAAGGCTCTTGAGAAAATTCAGAAGAGCTTCAATGATGGCCAGTCGGGTAATAAGAAAGTCTCCCTCGCTGACCTGATTGTATTAGCCGGTGGTGCTGCTATTGAGAAGGCCGCTGATAAGGCAGGACATAAAGTGACGGTTCCGTTCACACCAGGGCGTACCGATGCATCACAAGCACAGACCGACGTGGCTTCATTTGCCAAACTCGAGTCTTCTGCAGATGCTTTTCGTAATTACTTTGCAGACAATAACCGTCGATCACCAGCAGAAATGTTAGTTGATAAAGCAAGCATGTTGTCACTATCGGTTCCCGAAATGACAGTGCTGGTTGGTGGAATGCGTGCTCTGAGTGCGAATACTAACGGTGACAATCGCGGTGTATTGACGGATAACCCTGGTACTTTGAATAACGACTTTTTTGTTAACCTGTTAGATATGTCTACAGCATGGTCTAAGTCGTCTAAGTCTGAGGGTATTTACGAAGGTCGTGATCGCAAGAGTAACAAGCTTAAATGGCAAGCCACTCCAGTCGATTTAGTCTTTGGTTCGAACTCCGAGCTACGTGCTATTGCGGAAGTTTATGCGTCTAACGATGCGAAACAGAAGTTCGTTAATGACTTTGTTGCTGCATGGACTAAAGTGATGACACTTGATCGTTTTGATCTGCAATAACTCTGATAGAAATAAGGTGCTAACGAGCGACTGAAAAGTGGCTTGGAAAGCACCTGGGTATCAGCCCAAAAATGCGTTACGAAGCCTTCGTGACGCATGAAAATACGAACGGCGGCGTTAACTACGTCGCCGTTTTTTTATGGGCATCTCTATTAAGGACACCTMTATTAATTGTCTACCAGATGAATACCGTCTTTTTCGATACGGATTATTTTCTGTTTATACAGACCACCAATCGCTTTTTTGAACGCGCCTTTACTCATACCAAATAGATCAGCRATCAGCCTGGGGTCTGACTTGTCATGCACGGCGGCAAAACSATTTTTCTTTTTTAGATAACGCAGAATAATAAGAGTATTTTTATCCCGGGTTTCCTGACCACCCTGCAGGGTTAAATCAATCTTGCCATCTGCACGGATAGTTTTAATAAATCCCTTTATAGTCTGACCAAAACTCAGACGTTGAAATACTTCATTCTCATACAGCACGCCCCAATGACTGTGGTTGATAATTGCTTTGAAGCCCAGCTCAGTCGTATTGGCGATTATCAGGTCTACCGCTTGCTTAGGTTTGAAGTTATGTGGCTTTTCATCATCGAGGAATTTATCAATTTTAGAGGATGCGGTGATTCGACCATCGAGATCACCGACATAGATATACACTAGATAAGAGTGACCGGCTTCCATAGGCAGGTGTTGCTCAGCAAAGGGGACCAATAWATCTTTATCCAGCCCCCAATCYAGAAACGCACCAACACGGGTGTTATCCACTACTTTYAGATAAGCAAATTCACCGGCTTCAGCCTTGGGTTTTTGAGTGGTTGCTATCGGTCTGTCTTCTGAATCCAGATAGAGGAATACCTCGATAGAGTCACCTTCAACCAGRTCATCAGGCGAATGTTTTACCGGTAATAAAATTTCACCCAGATTTTCCGCATCCAGATAAAATCCAAATTCTACCGCTCTTTTTACTTCTAATTCGTAAGTTTGGCCAATGCTAATCATTTTAATTATCGGGTTACCTGGTAGGTTTTTAATTATGGAAGTGTTCGGGTACGTGTATTAATAAAGCTTAGTTGAAACAATCTTTGCGAGCAGTACTATTCTTTACTTTTCCGTTCAACATCCATTGTTGATAAATACAAATCTTCGACCTTCTTTCTTGCCCACGGTGTCTTCCTTAAAAACTTCAGGCTGGATTTAACTGAGGGCTCATTTTTAAAGCAGCGGGTATCGATTCTATAAGCCAGCTCATCCCATCCTAGCTGATCAACCAGGTGATTTACAATTGTCTCAAGTGTTACACCATGCAAAGGGTTGTTAATTTGTTGCTGACTCATGATCTTTTAAATAGGGTTAAAGGAGTGGGTATGATATCACTATAATTTTGGTGGCAATAAGGCTGGAGAAAAAAGCTGGAGAAAAAAGGGGGGCTGTGCGGACTTGAATCACCGGCACTTTGGGTTTTCCCACTAAACAAAACGGAAGAATAGAAGTAGGGTCAGAGAAGAATGTCACTTACTTAAGCCGGAGTTGCCGTCATTGCGAGCGATAGCGTGGCAATCTCCTAGTGTGTACTACCTGCCAGAAAGGGATTGCTTCGTACCTCGCAACGACGTGTTTATTGAAATAARGTGGGTATTTAGCTTAAGTAAGTGCTATTCGRSTCRGRSAMYARYKYCKMTTAAGTAAGTCCTATTCTCATCTGACGCCCCCCAATATATGTCGTGATAAAAATGTTATAGATTAGTGATACCCCTGTGTTTATTTTTACGCAATGTTGCATGGACATCGTAACTAAAACAGGAAAATACAGATGAAAAAACTAGCAACTGCAGCGTTAGTCGCAGCTTCATTGGGTTCTACTCAAGTAAGCGCGCAGGATCTTTCTATAACGATTACAAACCTTACCCACGGACTTGCTTTTACCCCTATTCTCGTCGCAGCACACGATGCTAGCGGTAATCTTTTTGATGCGGGTGTRGCGGCTTCGGCCAGTCTTCAGGCAATGGCAGAGGGGGGTGCTTTGGCTGGTTTGCAAACTGATTTAGATGCMATTTCYGCTACCCACGCTAATTCTGGCGCACCATTAATGGCGGGGGCTAATGCAGTAGTRAATTTGRATACCGATGCGGCACCTGCGAATACAAAATTATCGGTTGTTGCTATGTTGCTTCCTACCAATGATGGCTTCATCGGTCTCGACGCAATTGATATACCAACCACTGCCGGWACTTATACCTTTGATCTAAATGCTTATGATGCAGGCACAGAAGCAAATGATGAGTTAATCACTGGCGGTGGCGCACCAGGTGTTGCGGGTATTCCTGCTGACCCGGGTGGTCTGGCTGGTACTGCGGCGACAGGGGGTGTTGCCGGTGCTGATACAAATACTTTCGTACACATTCATCGCGGAGCCATTGGTGATAGCGACCTTACGGGRGGTAACAGTGATTTAGATAAYACTGTGCAYCGTTGGTTGAACCCTGTCGCGCGCGTGACTATTGTTGTGAATTAGGAGATCGTAYCATGATTAATCGAAAAAAATATGCAAGGCATTCTGTTTATGCCGTCATGCTAGCCAGTTTTTATTTAACAGGTTGTAGTAGTTCTTCAGACGATCCTGCAGTAACRCCGGTTCCACTACCTCCTCCCCCAGCGGCGGCGGTTAGTTACCAAATTACGGTCGTTAATGCCACCAACAGTCAGCCTTTGTCACCGGTTGCAGTCATCGCTCATAGTGATACTTTTTCAGCCTGGGATGTAGGCAATGCTGCTTCGACAGAACTGGAATATATTGCTGAAGGAGGATCCAATTCGCAGTTGCTGGATTCACTCACAAGTGTGGATGCTTCGTCAGCCTCAGGTGTAGGTCCTATCGGTCCAGGTGGCAACGAAACGATAACCGTCACTGCAAGTGCAACGTCACAAACCTTGATTACTGTGGTAACAATGTTGGTGAATACCAATGATGCGTTTTCTGGATWGCGTTCAGTCGATGTATCAGGATTGGCAAGCGGCGATTCGATCACCAAAGAAGCCTATGTGTTTGATGCCGGCACTGAACTTAACAGTGAATCATCAGGTACTATGCCCGGCCCGGCTGATGGCGGCGAAGGCTTTAATGCGGCGCGTACTGATATCAATAATATTGTGCGCGGTCATGGTGGCGTGGTAACGGCTGATGATGGATTAAGCTCGTCAGTGCTTAATCAGTCACATCGTTTTGATAACCCGGGAATGATGGTTACCATTACCAGAATCTAAACCCATTGAAGTACCACAACTAAAAGCGGAGACGATTCATCCATCGTCTCCGCTTTTTTTAATTTATCTAGAAAAGTAGAAAAGGCAGGAAAAGCAGGGTCAGATTGGAATGTCACTTACTTAAGCGGAAAATGAGTCCTCTCCAGTAACTCGTCATTGCGAGGTACGAAGCAACCCCCTGGTGTTGTCGTGTGTGTTTGATATTTCTGATTAGAAAGGTTAACGCATAATTAGACCTGCTCTCTATTGTTATAAGAAATCAGTAACAAATATACACCCAAAGCGGCAATAACATGCTTTACAGAATGTCCGCTAATAAAAAACAATGYATKGTATATTTGTGAATCAAAATGYTCTAATATTTTAGCYARTATATACGCAAACAATAAAAYCCAGTAACCATTTATTCTGGTGAATGTGGGTTTAAAAAACAAAAGGATTAGTGGTATGACTAATACAGGTAGAAATTGAACTAGTATGTATARCCTTAAATCTCCTGCRCCAGCATTTTCTGTATTGTGCCAGTAAAAGACTGAGTATGCCCCAAATATTATTAAAGGAAATAGTAATTTTTTACCAAAATCAGGAGAGATGAATTCACTAATAATTATTGAAAATAGTGACATAAAAGCAATAGTCATAGGAAGGCGGTCCCAGACTAATGAATGGTTGCTCGGCCACAGATGATAATAAGACGAGCCGACTGCTACCATAGCAACACCTAGAAAAAACAGTATATACGGTGATTTAAAATCATTTAGTAACTTAATTTTCTTAGAGMAAAAAATGCTATAGAGTCCGAGACAGCCTACTAACAGAAATGGTAGATTTGAAATAACATTCCAAAAATTAGGGATGCCAAAATAGATTCTTTGATCTTCAAAATTATGGTACTCAACATCTTGCGCGATTGGGTCTAATGATAAAATCACTAATGCCGACAGTATTGAAGTGAGAACAATTAAAATAGAGCCAATATTTTTGTATTTCATATTAAAAAGAGGTATCGTCGGTTTAGTTATTTGTGCACATCTTTATACATTAACATTTTAACTAGTTGCTGCTCTTTTTCATTCTCAACGTCGCATTCGGGCACCCGCCGCTTCTTGAAAAGTAGGAAAACTAGAAAAAACAAGGTTAGATGAAACTATTTAAGATGAGCACGTCCCCGCTTACTCAGTTAAACAACATTAAGACTATTCCATGCAATTAAAAGAAATAGACAAATCCAGATACAGTAAACATCTTAAAATCGTGTTTGCCGGAATCGCTATCGTTTTACTGGCTATAACGCTTGCTGCTTCAACAATAATTATCCAGCTTTTTGGAACGGAGGGTGACTCGCACTTTTGGTTTAACCTCGCTGGTGTCGTCATTGCTGCCGCTACAGTGGTGTTTGTTTTAACTAAACTACGCCACCATCCTTTTATGTTTGAAGTAGCGTACGTCTGGGATTTAAAACAAATTTTAAATAAAATTTATCGCAAGCAAAAAAAGATTGAAGAAGCAATGCTTAAAAAAAAGCAGCACGATGCAATGATTATCATGAACTTTCAGTATCGCGGATCAAAGCAGCTGTATGAACTGGATGACAACACCATCACGATGGTTGAATTAAACAGCAAAATCAAACAGCTTGATAAACGTATGCTAGCTGCGGGTTTGAGTTTATCAACAGATGCTTTTGATGCTGGAATGCTGGACAAATTTTAAAAAAATACAAATTAATTGCACTAATGCGTCTAGCTCCACTGAACTAGAAGCTGGAGTCAGAATGAACCTCCCTCAGTTTCGCACAAATGGCAAGAGTGTACTGGGGCTTTGATAAATAGCATAATAAAGAGTAGTAACTCGGAAAGGTTCTTAGTGGCTCAAAGTTCCATATTTCGAATTTTATGATTACACACCATTTGACCTGAAAGGGAATGTTTGTTTTTAAATTTGGTTAATAATGAGACAGTGAGGTACTATGCTGCAATAAATATGTTTACGGTAAGTGYTAAACTTTATGTTTTTCTAGTAATTTAAAAGGTTAAAACCATGAAAAATTCTGAGAGTTCCACAAGCCCACGCTTCTTGTTTTCATTGCTATTAACCTTAATGGTTACTTCTGCACATGGTGAATCTAAATCAAAGGGTGCGCTAAGTAGTCTGAAAGACCCGGCTCACCCAAGTGGTTCAATGTCAGAAGAAGATCTTGCCAAAGATCCATGGTATGAGAAATTACGTAAAGGAATGAAAAATACGCCGAACTACACTCTAGAAGAAGAAATGAAAATGTATAAAGAGGCTGAAAGTGAGTTGTTTGATGAGACTGCCGTGGTTTTTTATAAAGAGAGTATTTTGAGTGGAATGAAAGGTTCCAAGGATACACATAAATATATACAAGAAATTTTTKRSGRMWWTKYSMRYKYMYTARMWWWCTKMWTKYTRRWTTYWKWCRWKMKTGYRAKWARMWYWWMAAMWWYATYKTRTKWAWWTWWRTCTGCGTATTTTGGAGGGCATCTTACCTATTTCATTAGGGCTTATGGTGGTGTGATTAATCAACCTAATCTTGAAAAAAATGTAGCAAAACAACTTCAAAATTCTTATTCAGTTAAATTAAAAGCTTTAAAGCAAAGTTTTAGTGGAAATTCTGAAGAAGCAAAAAAACATTATGCGCTAGCAGTTAACAATTGCGATAAAGTGCTTGAGCGTATTTATCAAACCAATCGGAGCATTAATAACAAAATAAGTCGTGATGCGATTAAAGTGTTAGCTCAAAAAAAATTGCAGGCGCTTGCTGGTGTGCGTAAATAAAAAGGGTTGCAACATAAGGTTCTGTGGCTGAGCCATATTTATTCCCAGGAATCAAAGCATCTGATTTAAGAAACTGGGGTCAGAACACAGACCCCAGTTTCCGGGAAAAATAAGCTTACTGTTTTTCCTTGTCATTTTCCTTAATCTTGTCTTGTGCCTGACTTGTGGCCTCTTTTTCTTTCTCTTTGCTCTTGTCCTGCTCGTTTGTATGATTTGGCGCTTCTCCGCCACAGTTACCGCAACACCCCATGATTTTGTCCTCATTGCCATTTTATCGAACGCAGAGTCTAGCGGAGGCACCCGTCATGTGACTTGACCTGAATTAAGAAGCGGTCACACAGGTTCGGTGATCTTTTGCTGTGCCAGCGGATAATCAGTGTAACCGGTTTCATCACCACCATAAAAAGTGGCCTGATYAGCTTCGTTCAGGTCGCAATCATTCTGATAGCGATATACCAGATCCGGGTTGGCTAAAAACGGGATGCCAAACGCCACCAGGTCGCAGTCGCCATGGCTGATGGCGGCCTGAGCYCGWATTTTNGTCATAACCATTATTTGCCATATAGATGCCGTTATAGGTATCGCGTAAGGCGCGGTAATTGACATTGCGTGCGGCGCTCAACATGCCACCTTCGAGTATATGCAGATAGGCCAGAGCACGTGGGTTTAACTGTTTTATGAAATAATCAAAATGCTTCTGCGGTTCGGAATCGGACATGCTGTTAAAACTGTTTTCCGGGGTCAACCGGATGCCGACGCGCTGACTGTCCCAGATTTCGAGTGTGGCATCCAGCACCTGGTTYAGAAAACGCATACGATTTTCCACGTTGCCGCCRTATTCATCTGTGCGCTGGTTGCTRCCRTCACGTAAGAACTGGTCGATCAGGTAACCGTTTGCAGCGTGTATCTCGAYRCCATCAAAACCGGCCTGTTTGGCTTTTTCAGCCGCATTTTTGTACTGCTCGACGATACGCTGAATTTCATCTGTTTTTAGCGCACGTGGTTCGACAAAGGCTTTCATGCCTTCAAAAGTRACGGCTTCGCCTTCGGGTTTTAATGCCGATGGKGCCACCGGGGTTTGTCCRTCRGGCAGCAGGTCAGGGTGTGAGATGCGACCGCAGTACCATAACTGGATAAAAATACRACCGCCCTCGTCATGCACAGCCTGGGTTATTTTTTGCCAGCCCGCGACCTGTTCATCGTTATAAATGCCCGGTGTTGCCGGGTAGCCAACGCCCGCTGCRGAAACCTGTGAGGCYTCGGTGATAATGAGACCGGCRCTGGCACGCTGGCGRTAATATTCAACRTTTATGGCTTGTGGCACATTRCCACTCGCAGCACGGTTTCTGGTCATCGGCGCCATTACCATACGATTTTTCAGGGGCAGACCAGCGAGATCCATGGTTGTAAACAAGTTTTTTGTGCTCATCAGCGTGTTCCTTTTTTGGTTATTGTAAATATTAGACGCTTGCCTTATTACCGTTTGTTAAAGTAATGCAATCGTCTGAATTTGTCAAGTGCATAAAAAGTAGGGCCGGGAAACGGGGGGGTAAAAACCAATGGATTGTTTTTGCTCGACCATGTGTTTGACTATTTCAACCGGAAGTTGGCAGAATGGATGGTGATGAAGTTTACGAGAACAGTGCAAAAAATAATATTATCAACCTGCGGCCTATTGGCTTTGTTGCTGGGGCTGCTGGGTGCGGTATTACCTTTGTTGCCCTCTACCCCCTTCTTGCTATTGGCGGCCCTGTGTTTTTATCACGGCTCGACACGACTGCATAACTGGATCGAGTCTCTACCCTGGGTTGGCACACAGTTAATATTGTGGCGCGAGCAGCGCACAGTAACCGTTACGGTAAAACGTTTCGCGCTGATTTATTTATGGGTCGTGATAAGTGCCAGTAGTATTTTTTATCTAACCGACACGTTTCATCGTCTGCTGTTAATAACGCTTGCTATCGGGGTGACGCTGTACTTATTGCGACTAAAAACACTACCAAAAAAAACAGGTGATAACTTGATTGAGCGTAGGAATCAAGACAAAGGGATTTAGTTGAAAAAACTGACCTCAGTTTTCTTTCTCATCCTCTTTATGCCGATCTAGATAAAGAAAAAAGCAGCGTCAGTTCGCTTACCGTGAGCTATTTCGAACGCATCGGGTCGAACGCATCGGGCGCCTGATCAAATTCATGCTATACGCGACGCACTGAATCAACAACTTGTTCTAGGACGAGATGATTTTAAAGATAAAATTGAAGAAATGACACAACGTCAGACACGGCCAAAACCATTAGGCCGACATAGAATTGAAGAAGGCGGAGCGAGTTACTATTTTATTTAGTATATTAGTGGAATCTGTGTTCTGACCCCAGTTTTATTGCATTTATAAAGGAATAAAGGTAAAACTGTAATTCAAATCTGTTACACATGAATTAGTAAGGGAGGGTGTGGAGTTGGTTTTATCTAAGATAATTTCAAATTAAAAACCAATCAAGTCTGCCCCGTAGATTCCCAGTGACTTATAATAATGGAGGAATAGATGGGTTGCCGACACAATGTATTCGTTAGTTATCATCACGAAAATGATGAAGATTACAGAATAAAGTTTGAAAGAATTTTTTCTGATATTTATGACATTATGGAAACCAAGGCAGTGAGCGATGGTGATATTAATCCATATTTGCAAACAGAAACGATCCGACAGAAAATTAGAGATGAATTTATAAGGAACGCTAGTGTTACAGTTGTTCTCATAGGTAGCGAAACATGGAAGCGAAAGCATATTGATTGGGAAATATCCTCAAGTATTAGAGATACCCAGTTGAATTCTCGTACTGGGTTGCTGGGTATAATTCTTCCAACTTATATAAGAGCAGATACGTCAAGGTATAACCCTGGAACAATCCCTCCACGGCTTCAAGATAATGTTGAGTGTGAGTTTGCAAAGTTGTATAACTGGTCAGACRATCCTTACCAAGTACAGGGGTGGATTCATGATGCGTTTCTTCGTAGAAAACGGATTCTTCCAGATAACTCTAGAGATATGTTCGGTCAAAATAGATCGAGTGATAGTTGGTGTTAGAAAATTAAGTGGGAAAAATTGGATATGACGTCTCTCCAGATAAAAACACCGTTCCTTGATATGGAGTGGAGGTCGCATGGTGTGAGGTGAAGCATCAAAAACGTCTGAGATTGTGCCATGTTTTATAACCTTGATATTATTAAGGAATAAGCGTAAAAACTATAATTCAATTCTGTTGCACTGGAATTAAAAAAAGGAGGGTGCGWGCTTGGACTTATTGAAAACCGTATTAATAATAAATCAATCGAATCAGACCTCATTAGATYAAACGCTCGGAATGGAGAAAGAAAGATGCCTGATAAAATTAAAAACGTTTTTGTAAGCCACCATCATAAAGATGACGCGAACGTAGATGGTTTGACAGATATGTTATCTGGCAAGGGGTATCAATTAAGGAATAGCTCTATTCGGGTCAAACCAGAAAACCAGAAACGACTTGATCAAAACAAGATTAGCGATCGTACTATTGCGCGGCTTTTACGTATGAAAATGCGATGGGCTAGCCAAGTGATTGTTGTTATCGGCAAAGAGACACATGAAAGGCCATGGGTTAACTGGGAAATTAAAGTTGCCCATGACCTTGGGAAACCAATAATTGGTGTCTATGAGAATGGATTAAAGGAGCAAGTCGAAATCCCAGATAATTTGGAAAAATATGCTACTTCGAAAGTTGGGTGGAGGTCGGATTCAGTTATCGATGCCCTTGAAGGAAAAAGTCAATTCCAGAACCCAGACGGCACGCCATCCCCGAGAACTGATGGTGGAAATGTAGTGTGTTGATAGAGCCAAGCTCGCATTTATACACGTATGCTATTACCAGAGATTTTGGATTTGCACCAAATCCATTCCATGGGTTGTGCACATTAGCAACTTGTAAGCCTGGTATCCGTAAAGGAGCTAAGATCGGTGATTGGGTAATGGGGATTGGCGGTAGCAACCTCAGAATCGTTAAAAGGAAATGCATACTGCTGATGAAGATATCGGAAAAGATTAATTTTCAGAATTATTGGGATGATGATCGTTTTTCATTAAAAAAACCGTTACGCAACGGAAGTAGAGTGCAGATGCTTGGTGATAATATATATCACAAGGATATAAACGGTGACTGGATACAGGAGGACTCCCATCACAGCAATCCAGACGGTACACCAAACGTTGTGAACTTAAATCGTGATACTGGAGACTCTGATCAGGTTTTAATTTCAAGCTATTTTTTATACTTTGGTAACCAGGCGCAAACTGTGGACTTGGATTCAATTGGGTATCGACGGATAAGAAATTATAAAAAATCAAGTCTCTCAGCTTCTGGAGAAGCTCGTAATCTAATCACTTCCATATTACGAGAGAATCGAAGCAACATAAATTTGATAGTCTCAGACCCATGTCAATTTATGGATTCTCATCAACGTGTTGACCAAGGTACTGGAAAAATTCTGTGAAGAATGGCAATAATTATGATGATATGTGATGCCAAATATGAATTCTTCGGAGAAATACGCTGATGACAACAGAATATTCTCCACCTCTCGCAATCAACTTTATTTGGCATCCTTCTGATTCAAAAGTAGTAAACCCTATTCTTGATGTGGTCAGAATGAGTTTTGCTAGGGATAAGAGCAGACCCTTCTCGCGTGGCCTTAATATCCCGCTCTTTTTCTTTAGTTCGCAAAACAGTGGTGAAACCCCTTCTGATTATCCACAGCAATTGGCAAAAAGTAATATTATCTTTGCTTTTACAAGTGTGAATACTGTTGGCAAGAAAGAATGGCAAAGATATATAGAAGGGTTACCGCAATCATCTTCTGTTTATATCGTACCAATTGCAGTTGATAGTTATGGATATGACCATGGCGGTTCACTAACAGGATTAAACTGTATTCGAACCAATGATTGGCCTGTGGAAAACAGAGACCTCCACGCGATGGTTGCGCTAGCTCACGAAATTTACCGGTTTGGTTGTAAATCATTGACACTCGAAGATAAAGGAAAAAAATCTTCTATAACTATTTTCTTAAGTCATTCGAAGTCAGGCGATACTGGTAAACGACATTCGGAACAAATAAAGAAATTTATCGATAATACAAACATGAATAGATTTTTTGATGCGAATGAAATATCTCCTGGATATTATTTTGATCAAGAAATTGAAAAACACATACAAGACTCGACATTAATTGCAATCGAAAGTGATGCGTATTCTTCACGATATTGGTGTCAACGTGAAATACTGATTGCAAAACAACTCAATTGTCCTGTTGTAGTAGTTAATTGTCTTGATGATTTCGAAGATCGCATTTTCCCTGCAGCCTCTAATGTTCCGTGTGTTCATGTTTCTTCTACTGTGCCAATTTTTGAAAGGGATGTTTTGCGCATACTTTCCGCAGCGATTATAGAAACAATTCGTTATAGCAATTCAATGCGGTGCCTCGAAGTATATAAACTCGCGGGTTGGATTGATGAAGATTGCGAGCTAGCTGCTCGGCCTCCTGAAATCCGACAAGTGCTTAATTTAAAAAAGGATGGTAAGAAAAAAATATGCTATCCAGAACCGCCTATATACTCTATTGAGGCAGATTGGCATGAGGAATTGGAAATTCAAGCATTTACTCCTCTCTGGAGCTCATCGGAGCGAGATTGTCTTTATAATAAGAGGGTTGGTATATCGATTTCTGATGTACCTGGTGATGGCTTCACAGGTCATCACATTCATGCTGATCATCTTGTACAATTAGCACAAGATCTTGCCAGACATTTGCTAGCACGATCTGCAGTATTGCTCTATGGCGGAGATTTACGTCCTGGTGGCTTCACGGAGTTCATCCTTGATGAAGCTAGAATCCTAAAGGATAGACTAGGAGAAACAGCGCCGCATGTTGAAAATCATCTGGCATGGCCATTACATATTACTGATTCTGAAATTACTGCATGGAGGGCTAGATATCATCAGGTCATGGAAACTGTTGAACATGAAATTCCTAGTGACGTAGCTGTCGATATTGATAAAGACGCATTTCTACTGCCTAACACCACCCGAAATTCATACATCTGGTCTCGATGTTTAACGGAAATGCGAGATAAGTCTATTTCCTCTTCGACCGCCAGAATTTGCGCTGGAGGAAAACTTTCTGGGTACAAAGGTAAAATGCCGGGTGTTTTAGAGGAAATAGCATTAGCGCTCAATACGCAGAAACCAATATTTTTGCTTGGGGCATTTGGTGGTGTGGTGGGCGAGGTTTGTAAACTTATATTGACTGACGATGTGCCTGAGATGTTAACTGAAAACTGGCAGATATCCCATAATGAAGGATATTCAGATTTGCAAGAGTTAGCGCGTTCTTACGGACATGGCTGCGAATATATGGCGATTACAGAATCTATAAAAAAACTCAGCATATCCGAGTTATCATCTCGTTGCGGCCTTGATGAAAATGAATACAATCGCCTGATGATATCGCCTTTTGTTGACGAATGTGTCTATTTAATCTTAAAAGGGCTCAAGGCTAAATAGGTGATTAGTTGAAACTAAGTGAGTACCAATTGAAGGCTTTAGAAACAGATAATATTATCTGGGGAGAGGACTTTAGTGCTGACATACCATTATTGGGCATTGTTGGGGAGATAGGTTCTATATCAACTGTGCTGAAGAAGTGGCAGAGAGATGGTGTTTCCTATGGTACTTTTGAGCAAGACTTATTTGAGGAGTTAGGTGATGTCTTATGGTATGTCGTAATTGTTGCGCACCATTTAGGTATCGATATAATGTTTGAATATGATGTTGATATAGATAAACCGATATATAGTTCACAAGAAAACGTATTTAAAGAGTTTTATTCTCTTAGTAAGAATATACCTATTTTTATTTCATTGAGAGATGAAATTAGCAAGGGTGCAAATATTAGTTATACAAAAAATAAAGATCTTGTAGAAGATATTTTATTGAGAATCCACAATATTTCTGATCATTTTAATAGCGATATTGAAAGTATTGCAGATGCTAATTACCGTAAAACACATGATTTCTGGATTGGTGATACGTTAACAAAGGCGCATTGTTTTGATGGGTTGTGTCCCAACTACGAGAGAATGCCGAGAACTTTTGAAATTGACGTAATTGAAACAATAGACACTAAGATATTGATGCAAATAAATGGAGTTAACGTCGGTGATAAGCTTACGGACAATTCATATAATGATGACGGGTATAGGTTTCATGACGTCTTTCATGTGGCAAATATTGCCGCACTAGGATGGTCACCTGTTTTTAGGCGTATGTTGCATAGAAAAAGGAAAAGTGACGCTTTAGTTGATGAGGTTCAAGATGGTGCGCGAGCAGCAATAATTGAGGAGTTGGTTGTTAATCAGATTTATAATTACGTGAGAGATCATAATTATTTAGCTACAAGTGATAAAGTTGACGCCGGACTAATTAAATCTATAACTGATCTTGTTCGTGATGTTGAAGTAAGTATATGCAAACCATGGGAATGGAGGCATTGTATCATTGAAGGGTGTCGAGTTTTTAGAGAGATTAGGAAGCATCAAGTTGGAAGAATAAGTGTTGATTCTGATAAACGTGTAATGAAATTTACCCCCCTAAGTAAATGATGTCATTTATTTAGTTTTTTAACTTAATATTTTTAATTTGTAAAATGAAAAAAGATGCGGTTATATCATCAGATGAAAAGTATAGATATGCGTTATGGCGGACATGGGACTCAAATTTGCCAAGACTAATGTTTGTTTGTCTAAATCCTTCAACAGCGGATGCAGCTAAAGATGATCCTACGCTTAGAAGATGTATTGGTTTTGCGCGTGAGTGGGGTTTTGGTTCTGTATGTATTGGTAATCTTTTTGCGTATAGAACGCCTAATCCCAGTGATTTGAAAGGAACGACAAACCCAGTTGGTAATAAAAACGATCTCTGGCTTTCAAAACTGTTCAGTGAGTCTGATACCGTTATTGCTGCATGGGGAAATAATGGGTCATATTTGTCAAGAGATAAAGAAGTGATGAGCTCTTTAAAAGAGCTATATTGTTTGTCGAAAACAAAAAGCAATGCGCCGAAGCATCCGCTATATGTCCGCGCATCTCAAAAATATTCAATTTATAAATAATTTAATCAGCAAATCAAGCGGGCGGGCTCGAATGATTAAAAGGACGTCCCTGATGAATCATCGATCCGCCGACTTATAGTCAATGGGTCCGGTACGAAAAATCACGTAAGTAGATGATTCAAAAGAAAATAAATGGTGGGCCTGGAAGGACTCGAACCTTCGACCTGCCGATTATGAGTCGGATGCTCTAACCAGCTGAGCTACAGGCCCTTTATTTAAGAGCGTTCTAAATTGTTGTGCGGGTGGTTACCTGTGGGGCAAAAAAATCGCCGGCTAGGAACCGGCGACATTCTATAAGGCTTTTACTGTTGTGTCAGCACTTATCTTCACATTTAGTCTTCGTCATCACCGAGGAAGCTGCGTAAATTTTCTGCGCGGCTTGGGTGGCGTAGTTTGCGTAGTGCTTTGGCTTCGATTTGGCGAATACGTTCACGTGTTACGTCGAACTGTTTGCCGACTTCTTCTAATGTGTGGTCGGTGTTCATGTCGATACCAAAACGCATGCACAGGACTTTCGCTTCACGAGCTGTCAGTGTGGTGAGTATGTCGCGGGTCGATTCGCGCAGTGATTCACCGGTTGCTGAATCCATTGGCGCCATGATGTTGAGGTCTTCGATGAAGTCGCCCAGGTGTGAATCTTCGTCATCACCAATAGGGGTTTCCATTGAGATGGGTTCTTTGGCAATTTTGAGAACTTTGCGAACTTTGTCTTCAGGCATTTCCATTTTTTCAGCSAGTTCTTCTGGTGTGGGTTCGCGRCCCATTTCCTGAAGCATTTGGCGGAAGATGCGATTGAGTTTGTTAATGGTCTCGATCATGTGAACAGGGATGCGAATAGTGCGTGCCTGGTCAGCGATGGAGCGTGTAATKGCCTGGCGAATCCACCAYGTTGCRTAGGTCGAGAATTTRTAKCCACGGCGGTATTCRAATTTATCGACGGCTTTCATCAGGCCGATGTTGCCTTCCTGAATTAAGTCGAGGAACTGTAGRCCACGGTTGGTGTATTTTTTGGCAATRGAGATAACCAGACGCAAGTTCGCTTCTACCATTTCCTTCTTGGCGCGACGTGCTTTCGCTTCACCGATGGACATCTTACGGTTAATCTCTTTGATGTCGGAAATCGTTAGGCCAAATTCTTTTTCGATAACAGCCAGTTTTTGCTGAGTGATTTTAATGTCTGGCGCAAGCTCCAGTAATTTTTCTGAATACTCGTGTCCTTTGCAATATTTATCAACCCACTTGGTATTGACTTCATTTTGCGGGAAGGTGGTAATCATAATCTTGCGTGGCATGTGCGCCTTGTTGACGGCTAGTGCAAGAATGTGGCGCTCCAGTTGGCGCACACGATTAATTGTATGGTGCAGATCAACCGTTAAGCGAGTGAGCAGGGCCGGTGTGTATTTAAATTCTAGAAAAGCGGCCGACATGGAAGCGCGCGCTTTTGAGATGTCACTCGGTTTGCTGTCAGACTTCTCAATGATGTTCAGGCAGCGAGTATGGGCGCGTTTCACTTTTGAAAAGAGTTTTTTAACTTTGTCGAGATCCGGGCCGGTATCCGTTACTTCTTCTTTTATAACCGGTTTGCCTGCCGCCGCCATTTCAGCTTCTTTTGCTGCGCGTGCCAGAGCCTCTTCAGCCAGCTTGTCGAGTTCTTCATCGCTCTTATGAAAATCAACCATGAGTTCGTTCAGGCGATTTTCACCCGCCTGTACTTTTTCCCAGAGATCGATGGTTTTCTGAACGGTTTGTGGGTTAGTTGCTAGCGCGTGTAGAACCTGTTTCAGACCTTCTTCAATGCGTTTGGCAATTTCGATTTCGCCTTCACGAGTAAGCAGTTCTACGGTGCCCATTTCACGCATGTACATACGTACTGGATCAGTGGTGCGACCCAGTTCAGTTTCAATTGAGGCAAGCACGGCTACCGCTTCTTCGGTCGTTTCGTCATCGGTTTCGCTGACTGATGCGTCAGTAAGTACCATGGATTCGGCTTCAGGGGCGGTTTCCAAAACCTGAATTCCCATGTCATTGATGGTGTTAATAATGTCTTCAATTTGAGACGGATCAACAATACCTTCTGGCAGGTGGTCATTCACTTCTGCGTAAGTGAGATAGTTTTGCTCTTTTCCTTTAGCAATAAGTGTTTTAAGACGTGATTGCTTGTCTTGTTCCTGTAGAGGAGTTGCCATAGAATTACCCATAATTATTTACATGCCAAAATTAACTGTGTTCGGTGCCAGGTGCTAGTAGTAATCTTGCGTCCAGAATTAATTAGCTCGTCTAAGTGATTGAAAATTAATACTGGGCGGAATCCACCATTTTACCAGTATATGGCGGCTGATTCTACATTTTCAAGGGCTAATGTAGGCGGTATGCGAGTCGGAGTTGGCATGATTTTCTCCGTATATTTCAGAGTTGACTGTTTATTTATCTATATTTAGATAGGTTTTAATACGATACGTTCAGGTGAATGTATCTTAATTATTTATAAGAGAGAGCATTATGGTATCGCTAGAAACCCCTGTTTGTGAATTTGATGCACCGGTAATCGACTTTTCTTTACCCAGTGTCGATGGAAAAGTCTGGACACCGGAAACCGCTCGCGGTGAAAATGGTTTGCTGGTCATGTTTATCTGTAACCATTGTCCGTATGTGAAATCGATTCGTGATCGAATGGTTCGTGATAGCAAAGAGTTGATGCAGTATGGTGTGAATAGCATTGCGATTATGTCGAATGATCCTGCCGAATACGATGAGGATTCATTTGAAAATATGCAAAAAATTTCTGATGAGTTTGATTTTCCTTTTCCGTATGTTATGGATGAAACCCAGCAAGTGGCAAAGGCTTATGGCGCAGTCTGTACGCCAGACTTTTTTGGCTATAACGGCAATATGCAACTGCAATATCGCGGGCGTCTGGATGAGAGCCGTAAGCAAGCGGCGGCGGAGAATGTGAAACGTGATTTATTTGATGCGATGAAGCAGGTGGCGCAAAGTGGTCAGGGGCCGGTTGATCAAATTCCCAGTATGGGGTGCTCGATAAAGTGGAAAGCGGCTTGAATTAAACCGCTARGTTTRGAAAAATATTACTGCTCAGTAGGGGGTGTGGGRCCGTTATAGCCAAACACTTCATGGAGTAGAAAAGCGTAGTCATCATAAGTGGCGTTGTCAGCGGCTTCAAAATTATCGACTTTTAAGCGGGCTAACATCTGCTGCCCATCAGGATGCAAGTGCGCATTCACTAGTGCGGCGCGAATCGTTTCTACCACGTCGGCAGGGATATCGGGTGAAGCAGATAAGGCCATATGGGGCACCGGATCCGTCGTCATGACTGTATTTAAATTGTCATAGGTAGAAGCTAACCGTGTCGGTATGATGGCGGCGTCGATGTTGCCTGCGGTTAATTCTTCAATGACCACAGCGGTATTGGTTTGCCAGACATAATGTGGGATGCGCATCGGGTTGGAAAACAGYTCTTCAAGTCTTAATGAGCCAAGGCTGGGTGAGGGCATGGTGGCTACGCGCAGRCCGATGAGTTCGTCRRCATCGAGAACAAAGCTRTCTTCATTGGTGACAATCGAAAAGCTAACRGTGTCTGGCAGTTTGGCTAATACAGTATAACCCTGTGTTTTAACGCGATAGTCAGTGAAGTGCGCGGCGTCTAATACCAGRTCAAAGCCGGTTTTTTTCTTGCGCATTTTAGTCCAGTAGAAAAGGAARTTGCGCTGTGTGGTTATGGTTATGGTGTGTCCGCTTGCCTTCGATAAGTAATCAGCTAGCGGTTGAAAATTTTCCTTAAGTTGCTTTTGTGGAAGAATAGGTTGTATCGCTAGTGAGTATTCGGCAGCATAATTTGCGGTCGAGAACAGTAAAAAAACGCTGAAGAGTAGAGCTGTTTTCCTTGTTAGCATGTGTTTGGTCTGTGTTCTTTATAGAGGTATATTTGATATAGTAGCTGTTGTTAACGTTTTCTCTATATTTTTTGTTTTTTAGGGCAAGTATTTTTTATGCTGGTATAGAGGGTTTTGTATGAAATTTATGGTGCAGGTTTGCCTGGTTAGGGTGCTTGCATTCCCGTGATTCAGGTCTAAGTTGTTGAAATAACTGATTATTGACAATGGTGTTACCACTTTAGTTTATTTTGTCTTTTTGCCTTGCTCATGGTTAAAAAGTGCTGATCTTTAATGGTCGCTTGCAACTATCTTTAGTGTGGCTTGCTCATTGTGCTGAATTAAGGGAAAATACGCGCCTTTCGATGCTGTCGAGCACAAAGTTTTATATGCTTCTATGTGTTTTTTACTCATTGATTTCAAAGAAATTTTCGTTGTTTCGTAAGCGTTAAATTGGGGTTTTCCAATGGGCGTGCGAGGCGGCTTTTTCAATTACAAAACTTAATCGGAGAGCACAATGGCTTCACGTAATGAGCTAGCAAATGCAATTCGCGCCCTGACAATGGATGCGGTTCAAATCCCAAATTCGGGTCATCCAGGCGCACCAATGGGTATGGCAGATATCGCTGAAGTCCTTTGGAATGACTTTATGAAACATAACCCGACTAACCCTAAATGGGCTGATCGTGACCGTTTCGTTATGTCTAATGGCCATGCTTCAATGATGCCTTATTCAGTATTGCATCTAACTGGCTATGATTTAGCTATTGAAGACCTGAAAAAATTCCGTCAGTTGCATTCTAAAACACCGGGTCATCCTGAGTATGGCTACACKGCTGGTATCGAAACAACAACGGGTCCTTTAGGCCAGGGTGTGACGAATGCGGTTGGTATGGCGCTAGCTGAAAAAGTCATGGCAGCGCAGTTTAATAAAGATGGCCATGAAATTGTAGATCACAACACTTACGTGTTTTTAGGTGATGGCTGTTTGATGGAAGGTATTTCTCATGAGGCCTGTTCGCTAGCCGGTTCTTTCGGTTTAGGTAAACTGATTTGTTTCTACGATGATAATAATATTTCTATCGATGGTAACGTTGATGGCTGGTTTGGTGATGATACGCCTAAGCGTTTCGAAGCTTACGGCTGGCACGTGGTGGCTAATGTTGATGGTCACGATGCGGACGCAATCAAAAAAGCAACGGAAGAAGCGATTGCTTCTGATAAGCCTTCACTGATTTGTTGTAAGACAGTTATTGGTAAAGGCGCACCTAACAAAGGGGGTGGTCATCACGTACACGGTGAAGCCTTAGGTGCGGATGAAATTGCAGCAACACGTGAAAACCTGGGCTGGAATCATGAGCCATTTGTTATTCCTGATGATGTATATGCGGGTTGGGATGCGAAAGATGCGGGTAAAGCAGCTGAATCTGCATGGGATGAGAAATTTGCGGCTTATGCTGCGGCTTTCCCTGCTGAAGCGGCTGAGTTTACACGTCGTATGGCGGGTGAACTGCCTGCAGATTTCTCAGCAAATGCGGACAAGTTTATTGCTGAAGTTAATGTTAAAGAAGAATCACCAGCAACACGTGTTGCATCTAAAGGTGCATTGGACGGTCTTTCAGAATACTTGCCTGAGTTCTTAGGCGGCTCGGCTGACTTAACGCCTTCTAATAATACGTTTAACAAAAATAGCGTCCGTATTAATGATAATAATGGTTCAGACGTAATGGACTTTAGCGGTAACTACTTATCATACGGTGTACGTGAATTTGGCATGAGCGCAATCATGAATGGTGTCACCCTTCACGGTGGTTTATTGCCTTATGGTGCAACCTTCTTAATGTTCTCTGAGTACGCGCGTAATGCTTTACGTATGGCTGCTCTGATGAAGATTCGTAGTATTTTTGTTTACACACACGACTCTATCGGTCTGGGTGAAGATGGTCCGACTCACCAGGCTGTTGAGCAAATTCCGACATTGCGTATGATTCCTAACATGTCTGTATGGCGTCCTTGTGACACTGTTGAAACAGCRGTTTCATGGAARTCTGCGGTTGAGTCATCGTGTCCTTCTGTATTGATTTTCTCTCGTCAGAATCTTGCCTTCCAAAAACGTGATGAYGCGACTATTGCAAACATTGCAAAAGGCGGTTACATCTTAAAAGACACCGACGGTACACCTGACGTAATTGTTATGGCGACGGGTTCGGAAGTTGATCTTGCGATGAAAGCAGCTGAAGCATCTGCTAAAAAAGTTCGTGTKGTTTCTATGCCATGTGTTGAAATTTTTGAAGCRCAGGATGATGCATAYAAAGAGTCTGTATTGCCTAAAGCGGTTAAGGCTCGTGTTGCTGTTGAAGCGGCAATCATGGATGCATGGTGGAAGTATGTTGGTATGGACGGTGCGGTTATCGGTATGACTACATTCGGTGAATCAGCGCCAGCGCCACAGTTATTYGARCACTTTGGTTTCACTGTTGATAACGTTGTTAAAACAATTGATAGCGTAGCTTAAAAAGATACAAGCTTTAGTCCGCAAATAACGCGAAAGACGCGAAATAAAAACAAATAAAATGTTTCTTTGCGTTCTTYGCGTTCTTCGCGGACCAGTTTTTCAGTTTTTGGTTTAGATTTTATTTTTTATTTTTTAGATTTGGAGAAATTATTATGACTATTAAAGTCGGTATTAACGGTTTTGGCCGTATTGGRCGCATGGCTTTTCGTGCGATTGCAAAAGACTTCTCAGATATTGAAGTTGTAGGTATTAACGATTTATTGGATGCTGATTACYTRGCATACATGCTTAAGTACGATTCAGTWCAYGGTAACTTTGACGGTGAAATTTCTGTTGAAGGTRRSAACCTKRTTGTAAACGGTAAAACTATCCGTTTGACTGCTGAGCGTAACCCTGCAGATTTAGCTTGGGGCGACATCGGYGCTGACCTTATCATYGAATGTACMGGTTTCTTCCTGACAGAAGAAAGYTGTCAGCCACACATCGATGCAGGTGCTAAGAAAGTGGTTCAATCKGCACCTTCTAAAGACRGCACRCCAATGTTYGTATACGGTGTTAACCACAACGAATATGCGGGTCAGGCAATYGTTTCAGCMGCTTCTTGTACAACKAACTGTTTAGCGCCTGTTGCTAAAGTTATCAATGACAAGTGGGGCATCAAACGTGGCCTTATGACRACTGTGCATGCTGCTACWGCGACRCAGAAAACAGTTGATGGYCCTTCAATGAAAGACTGGCGCGGTGGTCGTGGTATTTTAGAAAACATCATCCCGTCTTCTACTGGTGCGGCTAAAGCGGTKGGTATCGTTCTTCCAGAGCTTAACGGCAAACTGACTGGTATGGCTTTCCGCGTACCMACTTCAGACGTATCGGTTGTYGATTTAACAATCGAGCTGGAAAAAGAAGCAACATACGAAGAAATTTGTGCTGAACTGAAGGCAGCTTCAGAGTCTGGTGATATGAGCAAAACTCTGGGTTACACCGATGAGAAAGTTGTTTCTACAGACTTCCGTGGTTGTAGTTACTCTTCTATCTTCGATTCAGAAGCAGGTATTGCGCTTGATAGTACGTTCGTGAAACTGGTTTCATGGTACGACAACGAGTACGGTTATACATGTAATATGCTTCGTTTCGTAGAGCACGTCTCTAAATAAGGATCTTTTGTCCGGGAGCGGCGTTGCGATCCGGATTTAAAATACTCACGCACTTTGTGTGCGCTCCGTTTTTAAATCCGAACCGCGCCTTGCTCGCGAACAAAATCTCCTCATTTAATCTCTTGTAGGAGCGGATTTTATTCATTCCGCGATAAAGCCTATAAAAGATATCGAGATTTAGATGATAATCAGCCCGGTTATATTGAACCGGGCTGGTGTCTTTATAAAAGCATTGTGATTTTTCTTTTATTTGCGTCTTTTGCGTTCTTCGCGGATAATATTTAAGTTTTTGTTTTTAGTGTGAGAAGTATTGTTTGTTAAGCTAATTGTTTTTTTTCGTAATGATTATTTAACAAAATAAAAGCATTGTGATTTTTCTTTTATTTGCGTCTTTTGCGTTCTTCGCGGATAATATTTAAGTTTTGTTTTTAGTATGAGAAGTATTGTTTGTTAAGCTAATTGTTTTTTTCGTAATGATTATTTAACAAACTGTATTTAGCCTTTTTAATTTTTAAGAAATAATTTTTTGGAGTTTTAYCATGGCTTTTATYAAGCTGACTGATTTAGRTTTAGCGGGTAAGCGCGTGTTGATTCGTGCTGACCTTAACGTGCCTGTTAAAGATGGCAAGGTAACATCGGATGCGCGTATTACTGCATCTATGCCTACTGTAGAGCACTGYATGAAAGCSGGTGCTTCTGTCATGGTTATGTCTCATCGCGGCCGCCCGGAAGAGGGTAAGGTTGATGAYGAAAATTCTATGGCGCCTATCGCTGAAGTAATGACTGAAAAGCTAGGTACTGAGATTCGTCTGGTTAAAGATTATTTAGATAATGCACCAACCGTTGCTGCGGGTGAATGTGTGTTATTGGAAAATGTTCGTTTTAACAGGGGCGAGAAAAAAGACGACGAAACATTATCAAAGAAATACGCTTCACTGTGTGACGTATTTGTTATGGAYGCATTTGGTACAGCGCATCGYGCRCAAGCTTCYACACAYGGYGCKGGYAMWTWTGCASCGACGGCATGTGCCGGTATTTTGCTTTCTGGTGAATTAGACAGYCTGGCTAAAGCATTAGCTAACCCTGCTCGTCCGATGGTTGCCATCGTTGGTGGCTCTAAAGTGTCTACCAAGCTAACCGTGTTAGAAGCATTATCTGAAAAAGTGGATCAGATGGTTGTTGGCGGCGGTATCGCAAATACATTTTTAGCGGCTATGGGCCATAATGTGGGTAAATCTTTATACGAAGAAGATTTAGTTGATACAGCTAAAGCATTAATTGAAAAAATGAAAGCACGTGGTGCGAGTATTCCTATTGCCACTGATGTTGTTTGTGCAAAAGAATTTGCAGAAGATGCACAAGCGACTTTAAAAGATGCATCTGAAGTTTTAGATGATGATATGATTTTTGATATCGGCCCTGATTCAGCAAAAGAGCTGGCAGAAATTATAGAGAAAGCGGGCACTATTATCTGGAATGGCCCGGTTGGTGTGTTTGAGTTTGATCAGTTTGGCGAAGGCACGAAGACGGTCGCAATGGCGATTGCTAACTCTCCTGGTTTTAGTCTTGCTGGCGGCGGCGATACCATTGCTGCTATTCAAAAATACGATATCTACGACAAGGTGACTTACATTTCTACAGCGGGCGGCGCTTTCCTTGAGTATCTGGAAGGAAAAACTTTACCCGCCGTTGCGATGTTAGAAGAAGCAGCGAATAAATAAAAATTTTAACGCAGGGCAAAAGATTGTCCTGTTTTTCACTAACAAATTAACTGTACAGATTTAATTGTCCAGAATTATAATGAGAGAATAAAGAAAACTCAATGCGAAGAACTAAAATTGTCGCCACGCTAGGGCCGGGTTCGAGTTCATCTGAAGTTATTACTGAGATGATTCGTGCAGGTGTCGATGTATTTCGTTTAAACTTTTCGCATGGTTCACATGAAGAGCAGGGGCAACGCGCTAATCTCGTGCGAGAGTGCAGTGAGAAAGTCGGGCGTATCGTAGGTATTCTTGCAGATTTACAGGGGCCAAAAATTCGTACGCATAAGTTTAAAGACGGTCGCGTGCAGTTAATACATGGTGAAACATTTATTTTAGATGCGGCGCTGGGTAAAGATGAAGGTACCTCTGAGCGAGTGGGTTTAACTTATAAGGATTTGCCCAAAGATGTTAAGAGTGGTGACGTCCTGTTGCTTGATGATGGTCGAGTAGAGCTAGAAGTTATTGAAGTTGTCGACGAAGAAATTAGATGTAAGGTTGTTTATACCTGTGAATTGTCAAACAATAAGGGTATCAATCTAAAAGGCGGTGGGTTATCGGCGCCTGCATTAACAGATAAAGATAAGGAAGATTTGAAAGCAGCCTGCGCCATGGATGTTGATTTCATGGCCTTGTCTTTTGCCTGTACTGCCGCTGATGTTATTCAGTGCCGTGAGTTAGTAGAAGCTGAAGGCAGTGACGCAAGTATCGTAACAAAAGTCGAGCGTGCTGAAGCCATCAAAAATATCGATGAGATTATTGCCGCTTCAGACGTTATTATGGTTGCGCGTGGCGATTTAGGTGTAGAGATGGGTGATGCCGAGTTACCTGCCCTGCAAAAAAGCCTGATCAAAAAAGCACGCAGCATGAATAAAGTGGTTATTACAGCGACGCAGATGATGGAATCGATGATAGAAAGCCCGATTCCAACCCGTGCCGAAGTTTTTGATGTGGCAAACTCAGTATTAGATGGTACTGATGCTGTGATGTTATCGGGTGAAACAGCGGTTGGTCGCTATCCGGCTAAAACGGTTGCAGCGATGGGTCGCATCTGTGAACATGCTGAGCAGCAACGTGTCGCACTGGTTTCTGATCACCGTGTAGACCTTGTGTTTGGTAGGGTTGATGAAGCGATTGCAATGGCTACAATGTACACCGCAAACCATCTTAAGATGAATGCGATTGCCTCATTGACTGAATCGGGTGCCACCGTTTTGTGGATGTCACGTATTAGTTCCGGTATACCGATCTATGCATTGACACCAAGACCCCGTACTTTGAATAAAGTAACGATGTATCGCGGTGTGTACCCGGTTCGTGCTGACTTTAGTGAGCTAGCGCCAATGGATGTTACTTTGGGTGTGATTGACTTATTGAAAGGTAAAGGCATAGTTGATAGCGGTGATCGTATCGTGCTAACGCGAGGAGATATGTTAGGCGATCAAGGTGGTAGTAATATTATGAAGATCGTGAGCGTTCCATAGCTTAGAGTGTGGCGCAAAAAAAGAATTTGTAACAGTTTTATATTTTTAGGTTTTATTTTTTAAATTTTAGAATAATTAATTATAGAGGAGAGCTGAAATGGCTTTAATTTCATTGAGACAATTACTGGATCATGCTGCCGAAAACGGTTACGGTATGCCAGCGTTTAACGTTAATAACATGGAGCAAGTCCACGCTATCATGCAAGCTGCCGATGAGACTGGCAGTCCTGTTATTATGCAGGGTTCTGCTGGTGCGCGTTCTTATGCGGGCGAACCTTTCTTGCGTCATTTGATTTCTGCGGCTATCGAAATGTATCCGCATATTCCTGTCGTCATGCATCAGGATCACGGTAGTGAACCTGCTGTATGTTTGCGTTCTATTCAGTCTGGCTTTAGTTCTGTAATGATGGATGGCTCTTTAGAAGCGGACATGAAAACCCCTTCTAGTTTTGAGTACAACGTTGCAGTAACGAAAGAAGTTGTAAAAATGGCTCATGCTGGTGGTGTTTCTGTTGAGGGCGAGCTAGGTTGTCTGGGTTCGCTTGAGACAGGTGAGATGGGTGAAGAAGACGGTCACGGTGCTGAAGGTAAGCTCGACCTTGATCTGTTGTTAACCTCTGTTGACGAAGCCGCTGATTTTGTTGAGCAAACAAATGTTGATGCACTAGCAATTGCTATCGGTACTTCACACGGGGCTTACAAGTTTACACAAGAACCTACGGGTGAGATTTTACGTATCGATCGTATTAAAGAAATTCACGCTAAGCTGCCTAACACTCACCTTGTTATGCATGGTTCTTCATCTGTTCCACAGGAATGGCTGAGTATCATCAATAGCTACGGTGGCGATATGGGGCAAACATACGGTGTACCTGTTTCAGAAATTCAGGAAGGTATTAAAAACGGTGTGGCAAAAGTTAACATCGATACTGACTTGCGTATGGCATCGACTGGTTCTATCCGTAAGCACTTATCTGAAAACACATCAAACTTTGATCCACGTAAATTCCTTAAAGAATCTACAGCAGCGATGAAAGAGATTTGTAAAGCACGTTATGAATCTTTTGGTAGTGCGGGTAATGCATCAAAGATTACGCCTGTTTCACTTGAAGGTATGATCAATTATTACAAGTAATTAATTTTGTTTTGTAAYCCGGGGTCAGAGTGCAGTTGCTCTCTGACCCCTATTTATTTAGAGGTAAAAAATTATGGCTGAATTAGAAATTGAAGATCAAATAATCGGTGAAGGAGATGAAGCGGTTGCAGGTCAAACGGTAGAAGTACATTACACTGGTTGGTTAACCGACGGCACTAAATTTGATTCCAGTCTTGATCGTGATCAAACGTTTAGTTTTAAACTGGGTGCGGGTCAGGTTATCGCGGGATGGGATCAAGGTGTTGCCGGTATGAAAATAGGTGGTGCGCGTAAACTAACTATTCCACCTGAAATGGGTTACGGTGAACGTGGTGCGGGCGGTGTGATTCCACCTGATGCGACACTGGTATTTAAGGTTGAGTTGATGGGGTTGAGTTAAATACGGATTTATTCTCTGTCATCCCCGAATGTTTTTATCGGGGATCTAGTGATTTTTAGTCTGGGCTGGATCCCCGATAAAAACGTTCGGGGATGACAAAGTGTGGCTGGGGTGGAAGATGGCAGGTTTTGTTTTATTACAAATTTACCCTACCGCTCTAACGAGTTTACCATTTGAGCCAGAAGTATTGATTAGCGATTCAATTAAAGCGTCTGGTATTTGACTGCAGCCGTCTTCGTTATAAGGGTTGGCAAATACCGGACAGTTCAGGCGTTCACGTAAGTCGGCTGAATTATTCATCTGGTCATTTTGAGTGTTAGTAACGGCATTTAAAATGACGCCGGCCAGGTGCAAGCCTCGCATCTGAATAGCTTCGACACTGAGCAATACCTGGCTGATTGCACCGAGTCTATCGTCGGCAACCAGTAAAATGGGTAACTGTAAAGCGACAGCAAGATCAGCATTAAGACCGTTTTCTGCCAGCGGCGAATAAAATCCGCCTGCGCCTTCTACCAGTAAAAAACCCTCTTCGCTGCCCTGTAGGCAAATGTTAACTAATTGCTCTGTGGTTAAGACTTTATTAGCAAGGTGTGCCGCGCGAACCGGTGATATGGGGGGTTCAAAACGGTATGGGCAAACTTCAGATAACAGCCCCTGATAATTCGCTGCTTCTTTTAAAGCGGTGGCGTCTTTCGGAATAAGTTCGTTATTTTGTCTGGCGCAACCCGATTCAATCGGTTTTCTGGGGATAACCGTTATTGCTTTTTGGGTCAGTTGTTTGGCAATCTTAACGCCAACAAAGGTTTTGCCCACCTCTGTACTGGTTCCTGTGATAAAAACACCTTGCATGCGACATGTCCTCCTTTATTGCTTTGGGTTTATTGACCCATGAGCAATTTTTTTGCATATTTATATTTTTCGGCTGTTTTTGTCACAATTGAGTCCGGCAGTTCCGGGCCTGGGGCGGTTTTGTTCCAGTCTAGTGTTTCGAGGTAATCGCGAACGAATTGCTTATCGAAACTGACCGGGCTGCTACCAGGTTGGTATTGGTCTTTGGGCCAGAATCGTGATGAATCTGGTGTTAAGACCTCGTCGATCAGGGTTAACTGGCCGTCGTTATCAAGTCCGAATTCGAACTTGGTGTCGGCGATGATAATGCCGCGTTCCAGTGCAAAATCAGCGGCTTCCTGATATAGCTGTAAACTGATATCGCGGACCTGTTGGGCGATGTCGTCACCTAACAATTCCTTTGATTGAGTATAGTCGATGTTTTCATCATGTGCGCCCACAGCCGCCTTTGTAGACGGAGTAAATATGGCTTCTGGTAATTTGTCAGCAATGTTAAGGTTATCAGGTAGTTGTATGCCGCAGATGGCACCAGTTTGTTGATAATCCTTCCAGCCTGAGCCGATTATATAGCCGCGAACGATCGCTTCAACAGGCAGTGCTTTAAGTTTTTTGACGATAAGCGCATGGTTTGCCACTTCAGCGCGTTCTGCAGCATTAGGCAGTACGTCTTCGAGTTTTACTGAGCACATTTGATTCGGGATGATGTGTGATAATTTATCCATCCAGAACTGGGTAAGCTGATTTAATATTATGCCTTTACCCGCCACAGGTGTGGGCATAATGACATCAAAAGCTGAGATTCGGTCGGTGGTTACAATCAACATATATTGATCATCAATATCATAGATATCGCGAACTTTTCCATTGTGCAGTAATGGCAGGGATTTTATGTGACTGGTATGTAAAGTAGCAGGCATGATTCTATTTGTGGGTTAAACTTCAGGGGCATTTTACGCCAATGGTTGAAGATATGGGAAACAATAAAACAGTCAATGTTATCCGTCATTTGGCTTTTGAAGACCTGGCCAGTTTTACCACTTTATTTCAGGCTAAAAATATCAATATTAATTATATTGAAGCGGGTTATGACGACTTGTCTCAAATAGAYGCGYTGTCGGATGAATTGTTGATTGTTCTAGGCGGCCCTATCAGTGTGAATGACGAAGCAATGTTTCCTTTTCTTGCGCTAGAAATAGCGATGCTAAAGCGYCGTATYGCAGCGGATAAACCMACTTTAGGYATTTGYCTGGGTGCGCAGCTNATTGCTCGYGCRTTGGGRGCAAGGGTYTATYYGGGYGGRGTCAAAGAGATTGGCTGGCAAAAATTGAAACTGACAAAAGAAGGTGCGCAATCAGCATTACGTTACTTAAGTGGTGAGCATTGTTCSATGTTGCACTGGCATGGAGAAACGTTTGATTTGCCAGRCGGCGCGRTTTTATTGGCATCAACAGATRRCTGCGTGAACCAGGCTTTTTCTTATCGTAATAATATTCTTGCACTGCAATTTCACCCGGAAGTGACGCAGCGYGATATGGAGAAATGGTTTATCGGTCACATYGGTGAAATCMTGCAGACCGRAGGCGTGAGTGTTGAKCAGTTGAGRCGYGATACGCATCAATATGCAAATCGCCTGGAAGTGCAGGGGGAATTATTTTTTAATAGCTGGTTTAATAAGGTTAGTCGAGTRGGCTAATGGTCTTATTACACTCNNTATAACCTTTCCAACAAAGCATATTTTCGCTAAAATAGGCGACCCTGTCGGTAATTTGTGCCTGACTTCCAAGTGGTTYGTATTATTGTGAYGGGGCTAGTCGGTAAAAACTTGKGCGCYTACCTATTTCAGCGCTAATTACTTGATTTTATTNAAAAATATWTTGCAGTCATGGCTGCACGGATAGTTACGGGTCAAATATGAGCTCAACCTTACAAAAACAAACAAAAATGGGACTGCCTGGRGCATTGCCGGACAAACAGGGTTTRTATGATCCCACGTTTGAAAAAGACAGCTGCGGTGTGGGTTTTGTTGCAAATATAAAAGGTAAGGCKAGYCATCAAATTGTGRYTGATGCTGAGATTATGCTGCAGCGTATGGARCATCGCGGTGGCTGTGGCTGTGAGCCRAATACAGGTGATGGCKCGGGCATTTTGACGGGKATGCCRCATRATTTYTGCGTGAAAGTGGCTAARCARGATYTRGGYRTYGATTTRCCAGCGGTTGGTTTGTAYGCAGCYGGTAACGTRTTTTTACCCACYGATGATGAGCAACGCCAGAAATGTATAAGCGGTGTTGAAAAATTAATTGAAGAGCAGGGRCTAAAATGTCTGGGCTGGCGTGAAGTGCCAGTCGATACGGAGGGTGCCGATATCGGTCCAACTGCACGTGCCTCTCAGCCTGTTATTCTTCAGCTCTAYATYGCAGCTGTTGGCGTAGARGGTCGWGCTTTTGARCGTGCGYTKTATGTTATTCGCAAGCGYAGYACACAYYTRTTGCGCTACGAYAAATCYTTAGAGCAAAGAAAAATATTCTAYATCTGCTCGTTATCTCCGAGCATYATCATCTATAAGGGTATGCTGAATGCGCTGCAGGTAAAAACYTTTTATCTSGAYCTGCARGAYASYGAYTACRCSTCACAYMTYGCCATGGTGCAYTCACGTTTTWSYACYAAYACTTTCCCGTCRTGGGATCGTGCGCARCCSAATCGTTACATGAGYCAYAACGGYGARATTAATACATTATTGGGTAATCGAAACTGGATGACTGCCCGTCAGGGTATGGTGAAGTGTGATGAGTTCAGTTGTGAAATTGATAAGCTGTTTCCTATTGCTGAAAATGATTGCTCCGACTCTGGTAATTTCGACAACGTATTAGAGTTTTTATTAATGTCAGGTCGCAGTCTGCAAGAAGCTGTGATGTTGATGGTACCCGAAGCCTGGCAGTCTGATGAAAATATGGATCAGGCGAAAAAAGATTTTTATCGTTTTAACTCAGCGATGATGGAACCCTGGGATGGTCCAGCATCCATTGCTTTTACTGATGGACACGTTATCGGTGCAGTGCTAGATCGTAATGGTCTTCGCCCCAGTCGTTATTATTTGACTAACGATGACCGTGTCATTATGGCTTCTGAAGTTGGCGTGGTTGATGTTGATCCTGCCGATGTTAAATTTAAAGGTCGTTTGCAACCGGGAAAAATGTTCCTCATCGACTTTGACAAAGGCGAGTTGATCGCTGACGAAGCATTAAAAAAGGACTTCGCTAGCCAACGCCCTTACGGCGAGTGGTTAAAGAACCAGGAAATAAAACTGGCTGATTTRGRYTGTGACAAAGAGTCRCATGGTTTTGAACCGGAAACGATTATYCCGCGTATGCAGGCATTTGGTTACACCGTTGAAACCATGCAATTTATGTTGTTRCCRYTGGTGCGTGAATTACGTGAYCCRGTYGGCTCGATGGGWAATGACTCRGCGTTAGCTTGTCTRTCKGATAAGCCACGTATGATYTATGATTATTTYAAACAGCTATTCGCTCAGGTRACCAACCCTGCTATCGATTCCATTCGTGAAGAAGTRGTGATGTCACTGGAATGTTAYATCGGTCCGGAAGGTAATTTGCTGGAAACAACCGAGCAACATGCRCATCGTCTGCGTGTGCCGCATCCAATTTTGACTAATGAAGAACTGGCAGCGCTCAAGCATTTGGATCACCGTGGCTGGAAAACAAAAACCATTGATATCACCTATGAAAAATCWGAAGGTGTGAGTGGTTTRGCCAAACGCCTGGATGTRATTTGTACYGAAGCCAGTGCAGCAATCAAAGACGGTTATAGTTTGCTTGTATTAAGTGATCGAAATATTTCAGCARAYCGTATTCCWGTCAGTACTTTGTTAGCGACGGGCGCGGTGCATCATCAYCTGGTGGGAAAKCAGGAGCGTACCCGTATCGGTATTGTTCTGGAAACCGGTGAAGCCCGTGAAGTGCATCAGCRTTGTTTGTTGATCGGGTATGGTGCAGATGCAATCAACCCTTATCTTGCATTTGAATCTCTATTCCAGTCACAGCGTGATGGTCTGCTTGATAAGGAAGAATACAGTGACGATAAGATTGTTGCGGTATACCGTAAAGGCGTGGCGAAAGGCATGTTGAAAGTGATGGCGAAAATCGGCATTTCTACTTTGCATTCATATAAAGGTGCGCAGATTTTTGAAGCAGTGGGTTTGGGTGAAGATGTCATTGCACGTTGCTTTAAAGGTACAGCCAGCCGAATTAAAGGTGTTAACCTCGAAGTGTTAGCAGAAGAATCTTTGCGTCGTCATGAAAAAGCTTATCCGTCTCGTGATGTGGTGCGTTTGCCTGTGCTAGATAATCCAGGTGATTTCCACTGGCGCAGCGGTGGCGAAGTCCATATGTGGAACCCGAAAACATTGGCAAGTATTCAGTTGGCTGCACGTACCAACAGCAAAGAAGCGTACATGCAGTTTGCTAAAGTTTCTGATGATGACTCAACACGTCGTGCCACTTTGCGTGGATTATTGAAGTTTAAAGACGGTGCCAACGGCGGTGCGATTCCACTTGATGAAGTCGAATCAGCAAAAGAAATTGTTAAACGGTTTGTGACCGGAGCCATGAGTTTTGGCTCGATCTCTGCAGAGAGTCATGAGGCATTAGCCATCGCCATGAATCGACTTGGTGGCAAATCGAATACCGGTGAAGGCGGCGAAGATGCTTCACGTTTTACACCAATGGAAAATGGTGATTCAAAACGTTCAGCCATTAAACAGGTTGCATCAGGTCGTTTTGGTGTGACTAACTGGTATCTGACAAACGCAGATGAATTACAGATTAAAGTTTCACAAGGCGCTAAACCGGGAGAAGGCGGTGAACTTCCGGGTGCGAAAGTAGATGAAAATATTGCACGTATTCGTCATTCAACCCCAGGCGTAGGTTTGATTAGTCCGCCGCCACATCATGATATTTATTCAATTGAAGATCTCGCGCAATTAATCCATGATTTGAAAAACGCCAATCCATCAGCCCGCATCAGTGTAAAACTGGTTGCTGAAATCGGTGTTGGCACGATTGCCTCCGGGGTAACAAAAGCGTTCTCTGATCATATCGTTATCGCCGGTCATGATGGTGGTACGGGTGCATCACCATTAACATCGGTTAAACATGCGGGGCTGCCCTGGGAATTAGGTGTGGCAGAAACACATCAAACATTGGTAATGAATAATCTGCGTTCGCGGGTGACCATTCAGACRGATGGTCAGTTAAARACGGGTCGAGATATTACCATTGCAGCATTATTAGGTGCAGAGGAATTTGGTTTCTCGACAGCGCCGTTAATCACACTGGGTTGTATCATGATGCGTAAGTGTCATTTAAATACTTGCCCGGTTGGCATCGCAACACAAGATAAAGARTTGCGTAAAAAGTTCAAAGGTAARCCRGAGCACGTTGTTAATTATCTATTTATGGTGGCTGAAGATATGCGTGAGCATATGGCGTCATTAGGTTTTCGTACGGTAAAYGAAATGATTGGTCGGGTTGATGTGTTAGAAGCRGATAGCGCAATCGATCACTGGAAAGCCAATGGTATYGACTTAACKGCACTGTTATCTCCGGCTATCAAACCACATGAAAACGTCGAAGTGTATCGCACCATGGCACAGAATCAYGGCCTTGAAAAAGCATTGGATAATGAGATTATYAAACGTGCAAAAGCAACCATAGAATRCGGTGAAAAARTTTCTATGGAATTACCRGTGGTKAATACCAATCGCGTAGTSGGTACCATGTTGTCGCATGARTTAGCAAAAGCACGACAGGGTAAACCACTTGCTGATGATACATTGCATATCAAACTTAATGGCTCGGCGGGCCAAAGTCTGGGCGCATGGTTATACGAAGGTGTAACTATTGAACTTGAAGGTGATGCAAATGATTATGCCGGCAAAGGATTGTCTGGTGGTCGTATAATAATGTATCCCGCTAAAAACAGYAGCATTGTTGCTGAAGAAAGCATCATCGTTGGCAATACCGTTTTATATGGGGCGACAACAGGCGAAGCTTATTTCAGAGGGATTGCAGCAGAACGTTTCTGTGTGCGTAACAGCGGCGCTAAAACGGTAGTCGAAGGCGTGGGCGATCATGGTTGCGAATACATGACGGGCGGTAGAGTTGTCGTGCTTGGTGAAACCGGACGAAATTTTGCCGCTGGAATGAGTGGTGGTATCGCGTATGTATGGGATAAAAATAATACCTTCGCTTCATTATGTAATATGGGAATGGTCGCACTGGAGGGTCTTGAAGTTGAAGAAGATATCAATGAGCTGAAAACATTGATTGAAAACCACCTTAACTATACCGGCTCGAGTGTTGCTAAAGAAGTGCTTGATAACTGGGCTGTGACAGTAAAACAGTTTGTTAAGGTTATGCCAACGGACTACAAGCGCGTTTTGGCTGAGATGGCGCAGCAGCAAGAGGTTGCGTAAACACGCAATGAAAAGTGAAAAGTGAAAAATTATTCATTACTTCACTTATTATGTGAGCGACTTTTGAAATATATCGACGTTCCTATTTATAACAAACAATAAGTATTTCATGGATTGTGATAATGCAAAGCGAAGTTTTTAAATTTTTCACTTTTCATTTTTCATTTTTCATTTTCGATTGAAAAGAGAACAGTATGGGAAAGCCTACCGGTTTTAAAGAATTTAAACGCAAGACAGAAAGTTATCGTGAAGTGAGTTTGCGGGTAAAAGATTATGGTGAAATCTTTACTGGCACGCATGATATTGAACAGCTGAAAACCCAGGGTGCGCGTTGCATGGATTGTGGTGTTCCATTCTGTCAGTCTGAAAATGGTTGCCCGGTTGATAATCTTATACCTGAATGGAATCATCTGGTTTATACAAATAAATGGGAAACGGCTTTAGATCGTCTCCATAAAACCAATAATTTTCCTGAGTTTACGGGTCGTGTCTGCCCGGCACCATGTGAAGGCTCCTGTGTGTTAGGTATTACTGATCCTGCTGTTACCATCAAAAATATTGAAAATGCCATTGTTGATAAAGGTTTTGCAGAAGGCTGGATTAAAGCCAGTGTTCCGGAAAATCGTAGCGATAAAAAAATTGCAGTAGTGGGTTCAGGGCCAGCTGGTCTGGCGGCTGCTGCGCAGTTAAATAAAGCGGGTCATAATGTAACCGTTTACGAACGTGCGGATAGAATTGGTGGCCTGTTGATGTACGGCATTCCTAATATGAAGTTAGGCAAAAATGTCGTACAACGACGCGTAGATTTACTGACTGAAGAAGGCGTTGTTTTTGTTGTTAACGCAGATGTCGGCGGTAAAGGTGATAATGCCGTTGCTGTTAAAACATTACAGAATGAAAACGATGCGGTGTTATTTGCCACAGGTGCAACGAAAGCTAGAGATTTGGAAATACCGGGACGTGAGTTAAAAGGTGTTCATCTTGCTATGGAGTTTTTAGCTGCCAATACCCGTGCTCTGTTAGATTCGGGTTCTCTGGATTTAGATTTAAATGACGGTAACTATATATCTGCAAAAGATAAAAATGTYATCGTAATYGGCGGCGGGGATACGGGTACGGATTGYATTGGYACCTCTTTGCGTCACGGTTGTAARTCAATGGTTAACTTTGAGTTGCTGCCGCAATCACCGGCACAACGCGCAGAAGATAATCCATGGCCTTTATGGCCGTTGATTCATCGTATTGACTATGGGCATGAAGAGAGTGCGGACCGTTTTGGTCGAGATCCTCGTGAATACAAAATTTTAACCAAAGAATTTATTGATGATGGCAATGGCAATGTTGCTGGCGTAAAAATCGTCGAAGTGCAATGGGCAAAAGTTGATGGTCAGTGGAAAATGACGGAAGTCGAAGGCACAGAAAAAGTTTGGCAAGCAGAACTTGTATTGCTATCAATGGGTTTCCTGGGGCCAGAACATTATGTCAGTGATCAAATTAATCTGAATTACGATGCACGATCAAATTACCAGGCGGAACATGGTAAATACACAACCAATATTGACGGGGTGTTTGCTGCGGGAGATTGCCGACGCGGTCAGTCGTTGGTGGTTTGGGGTATCAATGAAGGGCGWGAGGCTGCGCGTGAAATTGATAATTTCCTGATGGGTGATACATTGCTTCCTTAGGGTAACGCTAAAGGGTGAGACTAAAAATGGATACAATAAAAAATTGATAGTTAATATCGATTTTTTATTGTATCCATTTTTTTACGCCATCGAGTCTAGCGTAATCTTATTTTGTTTGTACTGATCCAAAAATTCGTTAAGGATACTTTCGGTTCCATTCTCAAAATCAATAAAAGCAAGGTTTAACATGTATTCACYTTGTGAGATTCTTTGTACAGACATAATGCGGCAGTCAGCGTAAAGTTTTTTCGATTGATTAGCTATTGGCAGTTCAGTCACTATTTTTAAACGAAGGTGGTTGATTGCATGGTTTTGAATGCCACGAGGTTCAATTTCATCTGTGACCCAACTATCACATAAAATTTGAATTCCGCTGCTGGAGACATTACGTGTATTGACGGAAAGAATGCTGCCGTCAACCAGAATCATGTCTATTGCGAGCTCAATTTCATAGCGCGGAGACTGTCTTCTTTCAGAAACGCCGGGGATATCTAGGATCATGATTTTACAAAGTTTTACAATAGTTRCTAATAATTGTAGTACAACAGGGCAAAAATCAAGAAAATTCGTATAAATTTCAGTATTTTGTCGCCAAAAAGTAACAAAAAGTTAACATTTGCGGGTTTGTTGAAGGGTTTGTTTTGAGTCTAATATGCTAGTATCTCGCGTCTTCATCATAATGTTAGCAACAGTTATGGTGGTTTTTATAAACAGTTGAATACAAAAAGTTACAAAATATAGTATCGAAATGCTAAAAATAAATAGCCAGTCGTTTGGTTGGTTTCATATAAATACTTAAAAGGAAGAATTGAGATGCCTGAAAATATAGATATCCAGCAAATAATAGAAACCTACGTTTTGCCGTGGGGGATAAACATTGTTATGGCACTAGCCATATTTATTATCGGTAAGTTTGTGGTCGGTGTTTTGGTGAAGCTGGTTAAAAAACTCATGGTTAAAGGCAAAGTTGATAGCATTTTAGTCAATTTTATCGGTTCAATAATTAAGACGGTACTGTTGTTGTTCGTCGTTGTTGCTTCACTTGATCAGTTAGGTGTGGATACCACATCGATGATAGCTTTAATAGGTGCTGCCGGTTTAGCAATAGGTTTAGCGTTACAAGGTACACTGCAAAATTTAGCATCGGGTGTGATGTTAATTATTTTTCGTCCGTTCAGTGATGGCGATTTTATTGAAGCAGGCGGTGTGTCGGGTGTGGTTGAGGAAATAGGAATATTTAGCATTACAATGCGAACAGGCGATAACCGTGAAGTCATTGTTCCTAATGGTGCGATTTATGGTGGCACCATTACCAATAACTCAAGGCGCTCAACTCGTCGAGTGGATATGGTTTTTGGTATTGGTTATGATGACGACCTTAAAAAGGCGAAAGAAATTCTTATTCGTATTTTAAGCGAAGATGATCGAATTTTGAAAGACCCTGCGCCGTTAGTTGCCGTTGCTGAACTAGCAGACAGCAGTGTAAACTTTAACGTTCGTCCATGGTGTGCAACAGCTGACTATTGGGCTGTGTATTTTGATACACATGAAAAAGTGAAGCTAACATTTGATGCAGAAGGAATCTCTATTCCTTATCCTCAAATGGATATCCATCAGGATAAAGCGGCATAAAATTATTTTAAAAACCTTCCCGTGATAAATTTAGTTTGTTGCGTGAAGGTTTTTTATTTATATAAATTTAATAAAGGAAAACGTAATGAAAATGAGTTGTAATGCCATATGGCTTGCAAGTGCACTGCTGGTGTCAGGCAATGTGCTGGCAGAAGATAAAAAAGCAGAAGAGAAATCGCCGTGGACCAGTGCGGTCGAATTAGGCTTTATCCGTACTACAGGTAATACCGAAACACAGACATCAGCATTGAAAGCTGATGTTGTTTATGAAGTTGATAAATGGCGCCATACTGGTCATGCTGAAGGTTATGGAACAGAGTCGGAAGATACTGCCGGTAACAATATTGTATCAGCGGAACGTTATCAGTTATCGGGTAAATCTGATTATAAATTTAACGAGTTTGATTATATTTTTGGGCTAGTTGAATTAAATAAAGATCGATTTAGCGGTTTTGAATACGAGCATAAAGTTTCAGCTGGTTATGGGCGCAAGGTAATCAAGCAGGAAGAGATGGAGTTGGACCTGGAGATTGGCCCTGGCATAAGATTTTTTAAAATTGATGGCGGTGAGTCTGATGATGAATCATTATTAAGACTGGCGGGAAAATACTGGTGGCAGATTTCACCTAACTCTAAGTTCACGCAAGATTTAAGCGTTGATATTGGTGGGGACATTACTTCAACTGAGTCGATCACCGGTATTCAGGCAAATATAAACAGTACGCTGGCATTAAAATTTACTTATACCATAAGAAATAAATCTGAAGTGCCAGTTAATACAGAAAAGACGGATACAGAGTTAGCGATGACTTTGGTATATACCTACTAAACAAGGTTGGTTTGTAAGAGAAAAAGCACTCTTTAATAAGAGTGCTTTTTTTATGCCCGGGCAAGAATGCAGACTAGTATTCTCTCATCACAGTAATACAGACTAGCGCTCTGTCATCTCGACCATAGGGAGAGATCTTAATCGTTACCTACAAGATCTCTCCCTATGGTCGAGATGACAAGTTTTAGGTGGTTGCGCTTAAAACTTAATAGCAACACCGGCAAATATTTCGACCTGTACAAATAAACTACCATTCACTGTTAAAGAGCAGCCACCATTACAAAATAAAGCAGAATTACTATTGTAAAGTGTGGCTAATGCACGTGTTTCCACTCGTAGAGACACGTTGTCAGTAACCGGCCATTTTAATCCTACGCCAATACTGAAAGAAGCACGAAGATCAGATTGCAAACCATCTAAGTCAGGACTTAAATAAGTAAAGCCCAATCCGCCACTAACAAAGGTATCTAAGCCGCTATCTTCACTGATAGGTGTTGTGCCGCCGATGTGTAGGTAATTAATGACTAACGGGATATCAACTCTACCTGTGATAGATTCCAGGTTTACATCGACTGAATTAATATCGGATGATTGACGACTGTAATAGATTTCGATCATTTTTCCTTTTTCATAGGGAAAACCAACGATAACGCCAAATGAATCTGAGGCTTCCACGGTATGGTTATTATTTGTTGCAGTATCGACAAAATCACCGCCGCCACGTAGACCTGCAAGCGGGGTAATTTCGATTGAATAACTGATAGGGCTAAATGAAAGGAGTGTCAGGAGTAAAATAGGTTTAAAAATATTCATTAAAATTAGAGTCTCCGTACGATGTTTATAAGCTTGTTGTAATCGTTGATGAAGCTTTTATAGCTTTATTTTTAGCCGCTTCGACTGACTCAGCTCTTGCAAGTGCCACACCCATGCGACGTTGTCCTTTAACGTCTGGTTTGCCGAATAGACGTATCTGTGTGTCAGGTTCTTTCATGGCATCGCATAGCTTGTTAAAGGTTACCTGTTCGGAATCACCATTGACCAAAATAACGCTGCTTGCACTCGGACCGTGAAAATGTATTTCGGGAATGGGCAAGCCGAGGACTGCGCGCACATGTAGCGAGAATTGTGATAAGTCCTGAGAAATCATAGTGACCATACCCGTATCATGTGGGCGAGGAGATACCTCACTAAAAATGACTTCGTCGTCTTTAATAAATAATTCAACACCGAAAATACCGCGACCGCCGAGTGCATCTGTGATTTTTATTGCCATATCGCGAGCGTTTGTTAAAGCCTTGTCTGACATGGGTTGCGGTTGCCACGATTGACGATAGTCACCGTCTACCTGTACATGTCCTATCGGTTCGCAAAAGCTAGTACCGTCAATGTGGCGTACGGTTAATTGCGTAATTTCATAATCAAAGTCTACAAAACCCTCAACGATAACCTTGCCCGCGCCAGTGCGGCCGCCTTCCTGTGCATATTCCCATGCCTTATCAATATCAGAGGGTGTTTTTATTGTGCTTTGACCTTTTCCAGAGGAGCTCATGATGGGTTTGATAACACAAGGCATACCGATAGTATTAACCGCCTCATCAAATTCTTCGCGAGTCGAGGCAAACTGATAAGGCGAAGTGTTAAGTCCCAGCTCTTCAGCAGCAAGGCGGCGAATGCCTTCGCGATTCATGGTGAGTTTAGCGGCGCGTGCTGTGGGAATAACAGTGAAACCTTGTTCTTCGAGTTCAACTAATGTATCTGTGGCAATCGCTTCAATTTCAGGAATGATGTAATCGGGTTTTTCTGACTCAATTAGTTTTCTTAAAGCGGTACCGTCAAGCATGGAAATCGTATGACTACGATGAGCCACCTGCATTGCCGGAGAGTTTTTATAACGATCGACAACGATGACTTCAACACCGTATCGTTGTAACTCAATAACTACTTCTTTGCCAAGTTCGCCACCGCCGCAGAGTAATACTTTGGTGGCAGTAGGAGATAAGGGTGTGCCGATTGATGTCATTTGTTTTCTCGAAAATTAATACCGGTAAGTATATCTGTAACAATTAATGATGTCTTTAACGTTGACACGCCGTACAATAAAAAGTGGAGCGTGCCTGTTGAGTAAACTGTTTTATATGCTCCCCACATTGAGTACAGGTTTCACCCTTTCGTCCATAAACCAAAAGTTTTTGTGCAAAATATCCGGGTTGACCACTGATGCCGGTAAAGTCACGCAGCGTCGTGCCGCCTTCTTTTATAGCGAGATTTAATGTTAATTTAATGGCTGATACAAGTTTTTCAAATCGTGACAGTGAGATGTTGCCGGCTTTGCGTTTAGGATTTATGCCCGCTCTAAATAATGTTTCGCTGGCGTAGATGTTGCCGACACCAACAACAATATGGCTATTCATAATAAAAGATTTTATTGAACATTGTCTTTTTTTAGCTTTATCGTGTAGATAGTTTGCGGTGAAGCTATCATCCAGCGGTTCGGGGCCTAAAAGTTTTATTAATTTATGCTCACTAACTGGGTTATCCGCCCATAAAACGCAACCGAATTTACGGGGGTCACGTAAGCGAAGAATTTTTCCATTTGATACCTGGATATCAACATGATCATGTTTTTCGGGCAATGTTTTATCGGTGCATATCCGCAGGCTGCCAGACATGCCAAGATGAATAATAATTGTGCCGTTATCAAGTTCGAGATAAATGTATTTAGCGCGTCGAGAGACAGCACGAACTGTTTTATTGATAGCGAGCTGAGGAAGGTTTTTTGGAATCGGCCAGCGTAACTTATGTTGTCTAATGGTTATGCATTTTATTTTTTTGTTGAGCAGGTGTGGTTCAATACCGCGACGACTGGTCTCAACTTCAGGTAATTCTGGCATGTGATTGGCCTATTGAGATTAGTCGCGTTCAAGTTCGTCAGTATCGACCTGGCCACTAATACGGCGACGGACATGTGACCAGGAGACGCCAATACTTAAAACACTGGCTAGCATAACCTCTATGATGTAACTGATGACACGGAAGTTATCGGTTGACAGGCCTAATACATCAATGACTAGCCATATAGCCAGACCAAAAAATGCTGCAGCGAGCAGTATGCCAAACGTACCCAGTGAACCCAGGGTGGCGCGTATTAAAATGATCCAGGCAATGAGAAGAATGACGCCAATAAAAGCTTTGAGTACAGTGAATTCAGCAAGGTTTTCAGAAACCCAGTGATAATATGAAACGCCTTCGGGGTTGTAGGTGGCAAAAACAACAATGATGGCAAAAACAAAACGAAGTAAAAATCCGTCCCAGCCGAATTTGTTTTTAGATGCCATTATTGTCTCCTGATGAATGTTTGTGAGTGACTATTATACGTGTAAATCAGTCCTGTCAGAAGAATAGAATGTTGACAGGATGTAAAATATACTTCGTGCAAAGCTCTCATTGTGTCTATTGAGGGGTGATTAATTGGTCATATACTTCCAAATTCAGGTGGTACTCCAATCCTAATTCAGGCCGGGCAATAATTAGCCATGGGTCAACATCGGTTATTTGGTAGTTAATGGGGCTGGGTTGGTTCTCTGTGTACACAAAAACATCACCTAGTGCCTTGCGTTCTAAATATTGGTGTATGCCAAATGCTTGTGTGGTCTGCCAGCTGTCTATGGCTTTCGCCACATTGTCTGCCGTAATCGAAATATTACTCTGCCATAAGTCTTTTTTGTTTTTACTGATAATCTGGTTTAGTAAAATGAGTTTGCTTACTTTATTGCCCGTAGGGATTAAGTTGAGTGAGACTAAAGTGCTGAAGTGTGAACTTATAAAGGGGAAGTACACATCCTCCAGGGTGTAAATAGTATTTTTATATTGCACATAACGTAAACCGRTTGCWGGATTAATGCTGCCAAATAAAAYACGGTCATTGTTAAATGAAATCGAGGTGACTGGGGTGTCCAGGTYAATACGGCTAAGATCTATTTCAGTTRGCGMATAGYGACTATGTACKGGTGCGTTAATGAGTTTTAATATTGAATTTATTCGAAAATTATTGGCATCAATATTGACGGGTTTGGTTATAACCCATTGGTTATTGTTTTGCTTTTCGATAATGGTTTTAGCGTTGTTGTGCTGAATCGTTATTATATTAATAGATGAGATATCTAAATCAGATAATACATCAAGTTTMGTGACKTCWGKTTTGCTGAAATAAATAAGGCTCGCTAATGCGAARAATATAATAAAAAGAAAAAGATTGAGKAYGTTYTTYYTRGACATRDGCTTTATTTRTTTTTTCGTTTGTACCAGATGCCKAATCCCATTAGTAATAAAAATAGGGGCATTACCAGAAAGAAACCAAATCCGATGAAGGCGAGTTGCGTGTCATTTAATTCTAAYTTGGTGTCAGGTGAAGGTCTKACTTCAACTGARATTAAATCRTCATCACCTATTARCCAGTTGAAAATATTTAGCCCAAGGTTTAAGTTAGCGCCAGTMCCAATGTAAGTGTTAGAAAGAAAATCACTGTCACCAATAACAACAACGCGTTGCGATGAATCGTTGGTKCGACGATGTAGTGCAACRGCAATWGTAATGGGYCCCGCTATATCGCCGGCACTTGAATTAAAAACGATGGCTTCGTCTAAGCTTCCCGTTTCAACCCARCTTTTTCCAAAAGAACTAAACAGTGCTTCAGCTTGCCAGTTATTGATGGTGGTCTCATTCGTTAATGGGCTTATGCCGCGAGAYAGYGGGAAYAGAGTGTTGTAACGAATGGTATTGGTTATGATGTGAGGAAAGTATTCAGTGACTGGGATAATGGCAGGGTGCTGAATATTTAAGGTTTGTCTCAAATCGGTATTATTATCAACAATGACGCCGGCCTGTAGTTGTAGTCCTAGTGAAGTTGCTAAAGGTTTCAAACCGTATGCTTTGTCTGATATTTTATCGGGGTCGGTTAACCATAGTAAATTTCCGCCCTGATTTAAATAGGTGTTGATGCGCGTAAGTTCGCCATCTAAATAGGTTTTATCTGGYGCAGCGATAATGAGTAATTTGGTKTGTTCCGGTATTGTATTCTGTAACAGRTTAACGGTTTGTAAGTTAAATCCTGTTTCAGTTAATTGTTGTTTTAAARYAGAGTAAGCGCGGGTATCGTTGCCGTCAATRTCACGYTCACCGTGRCCGCTTAAAAAYACAACTTGTTGATTATCTCTGCGCTTTARACGAAGTAAAGCRTTACTTATCGTGTGTTCGCTYAGYGAGTTGATRTGCTCCATGCGATTGTCATAGTGAATRACAAAAGCAAAGGGTTTRTTCATTATTATGCCGTCTTGTTTTACTTGTTCTATRTCGATATCAGGGTTAAGAAGGYTGAGGTTAAAGTYGGGTTTTATTTGYTGGTAACGATTAATTACYTCAATAATCGCTTTTCTGGTTATATCATCRTTAGTATAGGCATTGACAATAACMGGCTTATTGAGGGTGTTTAGCAGGTCTAGACTGTTGGTTGATAGTGAATGACGTTTGTTGGCGGTGAGGTCAAATTGGTATGAGTAATTATTACTAATCCACGCAAGCATGCCTAAGCAACTAATAAAGAGTAGTAGAAATATAAATTTCTGGATAGTTAATTGTAAGCGTGACTGCCTGGATAGTTTCATTGTAAATTAATCGTTTATGACTGCAAACGCTGGGTTTCAAGTTGTCTTATTGTTAATACAATAAAACCTGTAATAAATAAAATAAAAAATGCGATGTCACGTGTATTTAAAATGCCTCGTAACAGTGTGATGAAATGAGTATGTAAAGACAGGTAACTTAAAACATTTGTACCATCTGTTGTCACATTGGTGCTGGCATTTAACATCCATAATAAAAGTAGTAATCCGAAAGTGCTGATTGCGGCGATCATCGGGTTGTCGGTTAGCGATGACATAAACAGGCCAGCTGCACTAAATGAGGCAAGCACGAGAAATAGCCCGAGCGCACCAGAAAAAAGTTTTGCCATATCTAGATCGGTACCTATTTGTAAAGATAGTGGCATCAACATTATCAACGCTAAAAGTACAAAGTTAAAAGCTAAAAGCCCCAGGTACTTTCCGAGAACAATTTCAGTGAGACTGATGGGTGCGCTGTATAACAAGCTGATTGTATGGTTTCGTTTTTCTTCGCTAATTACGCGCATGGTTAATAGTGGCGTAATCATGAGTAAGACAATACTAGCAACTTCGTACAGGGGTGAAATAACAAGATCGGTCACACCCGGTGCATTTTTCAGTGTGCTGAGTTCACTTTGGATATTGAAAAAAACATCCAGTGAAGTAAAAAAAGACCATGCCAGTATTATTTGTACTACAGCTAGTATGACCCATGCCAGTGGTGATATAAACAGGCTGCGAAATTCGCGGTTGGCGATTGCCAGTATCATGCGACTTTCTCCTGTTCAGTTGAGCTGGCATTCATTGTATTGGGGTCGACTGTATTGGCATCAGCCAGAGTTAAATTTATAAAAATTTGTTCCAGCGAAGCCTGCTGCTGAGTAAACTGATTTAATCCCCATTGTTGTTGCACAATATATTCGATGAGTTTATCGGCATTTAAGTCACTCTCAACAATAAAATGGTTGTTGTCTGCTTTTTTTATTGAAGTAAAAACAGAGTGACTGGAAAGAATATCAGGTGATATTTCCGATGCAAATGAAATCTCGAAGCGGGTCGATTCCTGGTTGAGTATTTCATCAATGCCAGCGCTATAGATCAGTTCGCCTTTATTTATAATTTGCACACGGTTACACACCGCCTGAACCTCAGGCAGAATATGCGTGCATAAAATAATACCGTGGTTCTCACCCAGTGTTTTAATTAACCGGCGAATTTCCAGTATTTGAATCGGATCCAGTCCAACGGTGGGTTCATCAAGAACGATGACAGGAGGCGAATGCAAAATGGCTTGAGCGATACCCACTCGTTGTTGGTAGCCTTTTGACAGATTTTTTATTAAACGATTGCGTACCTCACCGAGCCCGCAGGCATCGATTGATGATTGACTAATCGTGTTAATTTTTTGTTTAACTACGCCATGAATACGAGCACAAAACGTGAGGTACTCAAGTACGGTCATTTCCTTATAGAGTGGTGGATTCTCCGGCAGGTAGCCTAGTGATGCTTTTGCCGCTTTTGGGTTTTCCAGTAAATCGACACCATTAATCTCAATCTCGCCAAAAGTAGGCGCCAGATTGCCTGTTAACATCTGCATGGTGGATGACTTGCCAGCACCATTAGGGCCAAGAAAACCCAGAATGTCACCAGCGGCGAGTTTAAAACTGATGTTATTTACCGCGCAGAAATCACCATAGCGGCGTGTTAGGTTGTTAACTGATATAAGGGAGGACATGGGGCGATATTATTACTGATTTACGGTAGCTTGCAAGTAATAAGTTCAAGTTAGAAGATTATTACTGACAACTTAAAATAAGCTTCATTTATAATACTGCCTATGGCTAAATTTCTCGGCGTCGATACGGGCGGCACATTCACTGATTTCATCCTGTTTGATGATGCGTCCAAAACGGTTCAAATTCATAAAGTCCTTTCTAGTCCGCAGGCACCTGAAAAAGCCATTATGCAGGGTATTTCAGACATGGGGGTTGATACTTCAAGCCTGACAGTCATTCATGGTTCAACCGTAGCCACCAATGCGGTGCTCGAAGGTAAAGGTGTGCGGACGGTATATATCACCAATAAAGGACTGGCTGATGTGCTCAGTATTGGTCGGCAGGCGCGCGAGGAATTGTATAATCTGACGCCGATTAAAAAGCCACCTTTGATTGAGCGTGATATGTGTGTTGAGGTGGATTCACGTTTATCAGCACAAGCGGAGCATCTGCGGCAGCTTACAGAAGATGACCTGACGGCGTTGACAAAAGAGCTGGAAGCGCTGTCGCCACAGGCTGTCGCCATCAATCTGTTATTTTCATTTTTTGATAATAGTGAAGAGTTGAAGATAGAACAGGCTATTCTCAATCACGGTTCATTAAAAAATATTTTCATCAGCCGCTCATCCGACGTACTACCAGAATATAAAGAATTTGAACGTGGCATGACAACAATGCTGAACGCCAAAGTCGGACCATTGATGCAGGGTTATCTGAAATTACTGGAGCAGTCGCTGGGTAGTCAAAGTGGATTACTTTCTATTATGCAGAGTTCAGGTGGTACCACCAGTGCTGAGCAAGCAGGACGCTATCCGGTTAATTTATTATTGTCCGGGCCAGCGGGTGGGCTTAAAGGTGCGCAAACGGTAGCCGGTGTTTCGGGTATTGACCAGCTACTGTCATTTGATATGGGTGGCACATCGACCGATGTATCAATCATCGATAAGGAAATTGGATTGACTACGGGGGCAAAAATTGGAGGTCATCCAGTGGCGGTGCCAATGGTTGATATGCATACCATTGGAGCGGGCGGTGGTTCAATTGCCCAGGTTGATGCGGGTGGGCGACTGCTTGTTGGGCCAGAGTCGGCGGGCGCTGACCCCGGTCCGGCATGTTATGGAAAAGGTGGAAAGCAAGCAACCGTCACCGATGCGAATGTTGTATTGGGACGGTTACTACCCCATTCATTTCTCGGCGGTAATATGCCGCTAAATAAATCGGCGGCTAGCGAAGCCGTACAGGCCATCGCTGACGCACTGTCTACAAAGGATAGCCCTGTCTCGATCGAGCAAGCAGCTCAGGGCATCATTGATGTCGTTAATGACCACATGGTGCGTGCTTTAAGAATTATGTCTGTTGAGCGTGGTGAAGACCCGAAAGATTTTACATTGGTTTCATTTGGTGGTGCGGGTGGCTTGCATGTTTGCGCCCTGGCGGAAGAGATGGAAATGAACAATGCACTGGTACCAGTCAATGCCGGTGTGCTCTCCGCATTAGGCATGTTAGCTGCAGATGCAAGTCGTGAGCGTTCACGCACAATAAATAAAAATTTAAAACAATGTGATTTGAACGAACTTGAAAATAGTTTTGAGTCACTTGTTTGTCAGGCTAAAGAAGAATTAATTGTTCACAATATTTATTCAGAAAATAAAAAAGCTTCTAACACGATAAAAACTTATTGCACAATTGATGTTCGTTATATAGGTCAAAGTCACGCACTAAATTTGGTGTGGGACGGACGAGACAATGTCGAAAAATCGTTTCATAAAAAACATAAAGACTGTTATGGGCATTGTCTTGAAATGGAAATTGAAGTGGTGAATTTGCGGGTTCGAGTTATAGAAAAGAAACAATCATTCGTGTTGCCAAAATGGGCAGTTGAAACCGAGTTAAAACAAGAATTTATTTCCATGCCCAATATCAAAAAAAATATTTCTATAATAAATAGGTCAGGATTAGAGGTGGGTGAAAAAATTAATGGGCCAGCTTTAATTGTRGAAGCGAATTCTACAACCTGGCTTGCTGARGGTTGGYTATCTGAAGTTGAYGAGGTGGGRAATTTGAGRTTAACAAAAGACTAANTAGGTTCRCTGCTGTYCYGTTAACTTTAACGYGACKRGTTGAAATGCTGCTTATATAGCGGCATCAATAACCGCTTGCAATTCATGGTTTCAGGGTTAGCGGAACAGCAATGAAGAATGTTACTAAAGAGATAGCCGTGCCGATATTTTTTAAATAAGTATGTATTTTAGTGTATTGATAATATAGGCCAATTGTATACAATTGGCGGTCAATTAGCTCATGTGTTAAGTATTATTATGCAGATAGAAACATTAGAAGAAGAATTATCGTCTTTACGAAATGATTTATTAAAACATAAGCTGTACCAAAATATAAATTCCATAGAAGATCTACAGGTATTTATGGAAAGTCATGTTTTTGCCGTGTGGGATTTTATGTCGCTGCTAAAAGCGCTTCAGATAGAACTAACAACAACAGCTATTCCCTGGGTTCCTAAAGGTAGCCCACTGCTAAGTCGATTTATTAACGAAATCGTTCTTGCGGAAGAAAGTGATTTAAATGAGGCTAAAGTACCTATGAGTCATTTTGAGATGTATGTTGATGCAATGCGCGAAGTTGGGGCAGGTACTACAAAGATTGATGAGTTGGTAAACTATTTTTCAATGAATAATGAATATAGTGATATTGATGAAAATATATTCCCATCTAAGGCAAGCAAAGCRTTTACTGATTTTACCTTTCAGATTATTGCGACTAAAAAGCCGCATTTAATTGCCTCGAGCTTTACCTTCGGAAGAGAAAATTTAATACCCGATATGTTTATTGAAATAGTGAAAAAGATCAATAATGCATCAAGCAAAAAATATTCTAAGCTAGTTTATTATCTGGAAAGGCACATAGAAATCGATAGCGGTGAACATGGGCCAATGGCCACAAACATGATAAAAGAATTATGTGGTGATGACGAAAATAAATGGAAGGAGTGTATTCAGGTATCAAAGGAAGCTTTAACTAAAAGAATACGCTTATGGGATAGCATAGCTGAAACTATAGAAGCTAATGCCAGTGCGCAGTCTGGCTACTGCGCATCACAGTAAAGATTTATTGATGTGTAGTGGCTCAGGTCTGATTATATAGATATAGCTAGATTTGCGCGAAACATGCCTTGAATAGGTGCGCTTAAAAGCCCGCGAACTTATGATACGTTTTAAGAGATACCCTAGCTTTCAAGGGCATTGATAATCGAGTTTATTTCTTCCTCTGCTTCATGGATGACTTCAATTGCACTTTCTTCACTTAACWTGAGTTGGCAAGTTGCATGGATATCGTCCCACTGTAAATCAGGTGCGGCAYCTTTTTCRTCTCGATGTGAGAATAGATTGGCGACCATGACGACGTCAGTTAAATCAACATCGGTGCTGTGACGACCATGTTCTTCGTGTTCGTCAGCTACGGTGCATAACTCTGCRCYTAARTTCCAKGATTCAAGAATAGCTTTGCCGATACCGGTATGCCATTCATCGAGKACTTCTTCAAGTATTTCAGGTGAGTCGATTAATTCTGGATAGTCTTCTGCCCTTGAGAGGATGTAATATTTGCCAATGTCATGTAATAAGCCTGCGAGCAGAGCGGTATCGGGGTTTATTCTGGTTTGTTTTTTTGCGATGACGTAGGAATAAGCCGCGACTTGAACGCTGTGGTGCCAGCACTCATGCAGGTATGCCATGATATGGGGAGGTGCACTGGTTGATTTCAGTTGCTCGAGAGCAATCGACATAGCGGTATTGTATGCCACTTTAAAACCCATGCGGGTAATGCCAGTGCGAATATCATTAATTTTATGTCCAGCGGGGTTAAACATAACAGAGTTGGCTAACTTAAGAATTTTTCCTGAGAATACGGGGTCAGCGCTAATTAACGTTGCGACTTGTTCAGCAGTAATTTCTTCATCTTCCAATGCGGATTTAATGCGCAGAGCGACTTCTGGAAAGGCAGGTAACTTCAGTGTGCCATTGTTTAAATCGGATGCCAGGTCGGAAACAAAAATAAGACCGTGATTAACCTCTGGGTTAGCAGAATTCATGTGACGAGCCTCTGTTACTTATAGTAGATGGTGGGCTGTAACAATATTTACGACCCAGATGTAATAATTGTCGGCGACATGGTAGTAATCTTTAATGTTATGTGCTTTTTAGAGGGATTGAGTCAATATTGCTTAGCGCAGCTTTATCCATTATTTAGTCGTAGCATTAAACCTGCTAATATCAATTAATAGAGGTGCCCTAAATAAACTTTTAGCGTACATCACAATACGCCTTCACCAGAATCAGGCCCATGTTAAAACAAATTAATATTGATCAAAAAGATGCGCTTATATTTTTGCCGGGCGTAAAGCTATTTATCCAGTTAGGTAATGTCGTTATCAGTGATGTTGCCAAACACATGAGCATGCATCGCTACCAGGCAGGTGAGAGTCTCATTAAAAAAGGTGAGCCCGGTGAGCACATGCTCATCATAAAAGCAGGAAAGGTCAAGGTTAGTCTGGACGAAAAGGATGTTGAATTGGGTAAGGGTGATGTGCTTGGTGAGATGTCACTGTTATCAGGCACGCCAAGTAAAGCCGATGTAATAGCACTGGCCGATACCGAAGTGTTAGCTTTGTATCGAGTTGAATTCCAGGTATTGATGGAGCGGCACACTGAGTTGGCAACGGTGATGACTAATCTGATGAAGAGTCGGATGTTTGGTAAGGGGGGCATTAATCGGCTGGGTAAATATAAAATCCTTAGTCAGCTAGGTGAAGGCGGTATGTCCATCGTTTACAACGCTAAGGATACGGTACTTGGTCGTGAGGTGGCGATCAAAATGTTGAAATATGAAATAGCTTCAAAGGAAGATTTCAAAAAACGTTTTAAACAGGAGGCAGTCACTATAGCTAACCTGACTCATCCCAATATACTGCACGTTATAGGAACCATTGATGATTATTCGACATCGTTTATCATTATGGAAAAACTCGATGGTTATGATCTAAAATATTACCTTCAGGAGCAGGGTGTTTTTAGTGGTAAACAAACCTGCGATATTATCAGTCAGCTGGCACAGGCATTAGAATATGCAGGCAGTAAACACAACGGTGGCATTATTCACCGAGATATTAAACCGGCAAATATCGTGCTTGATTATCAGGGTAATGTGAAACTAATGGATTTTGGTATTGCTACCACTAGTGAAGATAGCAATAAAAATTTCGAAGGCACAATTCTATACACTGCACCAGAGGTGTTGCAGAAAAAAGCATTTGATTATCGCATTGATGTATATGCTTTAGCTGTTACAGCTTATGCCATGTTAACGGGTAAAACACCATTCAGAGCGCCGACCATGCTAGGCATTATGCAAAAAATCATTAATGATGAAGCTGCAGATATAAAAACATTGGTGCCCGACGTGCCTGATGGTTTAGCTGAATTTATAAAACGTGCATTAGTCAAAGACCCCAACAAACGAATTGCTAATTGGGGCGAGATACAGGCGTTGCTGGTATCAGGGAAAGGTCACAAGATAGATTTATTAGCGAATACAGAAATGGATATGGCAGTGGTGGTTAAATTAAAAACAAAGGGCATTGATACCGAATTATTAGTAAGGGAGCTGCATCAAGTGCTGAAATTGCATCATGCTGCTTATGAATTGGAAGTGGTGGATAGAAACAGTGAGGAGCTGGACTTTACTTTGTAAATAATATTATTTTTAACCACGCTTTGGCTACGAAAAACAATAAAATACTCAGAGCCACTGTGGTTTAATCTTATAATTTCTCAGAGGTGCTAAGTCAGTTTGTTGTGAAACACTAACTTCAGGTATCGTACTGCCAATATTCATGATCTTAACTCTGTGCCTCTGTGGTGAATCATCATTAATGTTTTAAAATCAACTTTGAGTCGGTATCTATTGATTGTTTAACCGAAACCATCATCGATAGCGTAAACTAATGATAATGCAAACAATCATTTCAGTATCCAATTTATCCAAGACTTACGCTGGTGGCCATCAGGCGTTAAAAAATTTAAACCTGGATATTAAGCGTGGCGAAATCCTTGCGTTACTGGGTCCTAACGGAGCGGGTAAAACCACACTTATTTCGATAATTTGTGGGCTGGTTAAAGCGACTACGGGTACGGTAACAGTCGATGGATTTGATAATGTATCTGACTTTCGAAAAACACGCAGCACTATTGGGCTGGTTCCTCAGGAACTTACCCTGGGTGCTTTTGACAAAGTCATTAATACCCTTAAATTTAGCCGTGGTCTTTTTGGTAAAAAACCTGACCAGGCCTATCTGGAGCAGTTGCTAAAAGATTTGTCACTTTGGGATAAGCGCAATAGTGAAATTCTTGCACTATCTGGCGGTATGAAACGTCGCGTTCTTATTGGTAAAGCGCTGGCGCATGAACCCAATATTTTGTTTCTGGATGAGCCGACGGCGGGTGTCGATGTCGAGTTGCGTAAAGATATGTGGACGCTGGTAAAAAAACTACGTGAATCGGGTGTCACCATAATTCTAACAACGCACTATATAGAAGAAGCTGAAGAAATTGCTGATCGTGTGGGTGTGATAAGTGACGGTGAATTGTTATTACTCGATGACAAGCAAAGCATAATGCATAAGTTGGGTAAAAAACAAATATGCATTGAACTTGAAAAAAGTATTACTGCTATTCCAGATTCGTTATCTAACTGGTTGTTGGTATTGTCAGATACTGGTAATCAGTTAACCTATACGTATGACCCACTTAATTCCAATGCAGATATCACAGGATTGCTYGATGCGATTAAACARGCGRRTTTRTCATTGAAAGACATTAATACTTCGCAAACTTCCCTTGAAGAAATATTTGTTAGTTTGGTTAAGAAAAAAYCRTGAGCATAAAYATACAAGCAATAAAAGTTATTTATAAGTATGAAATGTTGCGCGCCTGGGAAACYATGYTGCAAAGTTTTGTCTCGCCMGTTATCTCGACGGCGTTATATTTTGTTGTGTTCGGTTCAGCAATTGGYTCGCGTATTCAGGAAATYGAAGGRGTGCCGTATGGTTTGTTTATTGTTCCAGGTTTGATGATGCTGGCATTATTAACGCAGAGCATCGCTAACGCTTCATTTGGTATTTTTTTTCCTAAGTTCACCGGGACTATTTATGAGGTGATGTCAGCGCCAATTTCATATGTTGAAATTCTTATTGGTTATGTTGGCGCTGCAGCAACAAAATCGATAATTATAGGTTTTATTATTTTAGGTACGGCAGGTTTTTTTGTGCCATTGGAAATTGCGCATCCGATATGGATGCTCAGCTTTTTAATTCTTACCTGTATCACATTTAGTTTATTCGGGTTCATTATAGGTTTATGGGCTGATAACTTTGAAAAGCTACAGCTGATTCCAATGTTGATCATTACACCGTTAGTCTTTCTAGGGGGTAGTTTTTATTCAGTAAGTATGTTGCCGCCTGTATGGCAGACCGTCACTTTGTTTAACCCGATCGTTTATTTAATTAGTGGCTTTCGCTGGAGTTTTTTTGAGGTAGCTGATGTAAGTGTTGAAGTGAGTCTTGCTGTAGTAATATTGTTTTTAATCCTCTGTTTGATGATTATCGGTTGGATGTTTAAAACAGGCTATCGTCTAAAGCAGTAACATTATCGCCGTTTTTTTGTTAAAAAACTAAAACATGGTGAATTGTCGCCAATAACGTATAGGCAAGCTATTTTCGGAGTGAATTTGATGAACGTTTCAGGCGGGTTTCAAAGTGCGTTAATGGGTGTGCGTACTGGCGTGCAGAGTATGCAAAACCATGCGGAAAATATTGCTAGTGATTAAACAAGCTTTTTGGTGGTGTGTCATGTAAGTAGATTCGTATTATAGAATGGTTAACGGGGGAATTAATTACGTTATGGGCGATATTCTGGTTTTTAAGAAAAAGACACCATCAGAAAAACACAAAGGTAAGTCATTGTGCAGAAGTGGATTTCATAAATGGCAGGTACTGACTGAAAAAAATTTTGATGTTAAGCAGGGAAAGTTGGTTACCGTATATCAGTGTAAGCGATGCAGTAAGCAAAAGGTCGTCGCGTTATAATTATGTGCTAACTCAAGCTTAAAAAAATGGATATTTTAGTTAAGGGCACAAGTAATTAATAGAGGTGCCCTTAAACGGAAACCAGTGCGCGAACCACATCTTTGTTGGGTCCAGTGTTGATTTGTTCTAGAAAAATTTCTGCCCAATCGAGTGTTTTAAGTCCGATACTATTGAGCTGGTTGGGTTGTATGTGCCCTTCATTAAACGCTAAATATAGCAAAATTGAGGCAGCCTGGTTTACATCCCAGGTGAGGCCTTTATTATTTGCTCGAAAACAGGCTTTTATAACCCGCCGATAGAAATCTACAGGTATATTTTCATGAATGTCGTCGCAAGTGTAACGTGCGAGCGCTTGATGTAATTCACCGTATTTAATCATTTGCTGTGTCCATAAATGTTGATAAGTTAAACAATCAGCAATAACGTATAGATAAGGTTATCACAGGACTCGTTCAAATTTAGTTACAATTAATAAAATAAATTGTATGATTTTGCATAAAAGTTATCTTGACCAACCCCGCCATTCGTTTGTGGTAGGCTGTCAAAACAGCAATCTTGGGTAGTCTTTATGAGTGAACAAAAAATACAGGTACGGGTCACCGAGACCGATCAGTTAATGGATGTCGTCGTTTATAGTAAACGGTTAGACAAAATAGAGGTTGTTTTAGGTGCGGGCGTGCATAGCGTTAAATGTGAATTAATACCTACAGCCAATGGTATGGCTTACGTTGGTTCCGCCATGGGACGTGAAATTGTGTATGAGCACAGTAGTGAGCAGGTGAAGGATGACCTTGAACTGGAAAATCATGATTATAGAGATTCGAGACGTCGTTAATAAAATATGAATTAAAGGGCATCTCTATTCATTGCTTGTGCCCTCTGGCTTTACGACCCGTTCATAATCAAGGCGTGCTTTTGAAGCATGCCCGTAGTTATTAATACATGGGCATATCGAAAAAGCACAACACAAAGTCTGGGCGAGTCATAACGCCCCGTAAGGCGCGACCTGAAGCATGCATCTGCTGTGTTTGAGAATGAAATAACCCTTCTGCTGCGGCTCACGCCTTGCAGCTACATGCTTCAGTTCACGCAGAGGATATAAGTAATTAATAGAGGTGCCCTAAAATGAGTGAGTTTACATTTGCTATCAGTTTTAAATGTGATGACCTTGAGAATCAGGATGAGCTCGTTGAGGCATTTGATAGTATCACCTCAAAATTTTCCAGTGAAAAAAACGGGATTGATCTGGATGCTATAAAAGCAAAAATATTCTTCATAGAAAAAATTTCAGCAATCACGGGTTGTGATCTTGATGAGGAGTTAAAAGAGTTTATTATCGATAAACGATTTTTCCCAGTAAAAATCACCAACGAACAGGGCCTCTGCGTATTATATTTTAATGCAAGTTCAACGGCAGGGTTTGGTGGTTGGCCTGATTACAAACATTATCTGACAATGGAAAAATTATTCGAGTTTTTAGGTGCGAATAAGGTTGAATTCAAACTGCTAAAAAATGTAGATGCGAAAAATGATAACAGTAGTGCCAGGGATGATCATCTGCCTGAAAAAATAAAACCTGCTGTTGTTAAAAAAATTGAGGTTAAGAAAAAACCATCGAGTAGGGTTAAGTGTGACAGTTCTATAATTTTGGCCTCAGGAAAAACGCAATCTGGTCATGTGTCTGAAGTGTTCTACCTGCGGCTTCCCGATGGTGTTTCAACACAGGTTCTACTTACGGTAAAACCTGGGCAAGTTTCAGATTTTCTCACAATAAAATTCGATGATTATCAGATACTGGAAATGCGTCTGGGATTTTTTACTGTGTTCAAACCAAAAGAAAAAAGTATTCATTACAAAGGCTATAAACTCACTTTTAAATGTCGATTGTATCTGGAAAGTAAAGTAACAACATCGGTATATTCAGGACACCTTGGTGAATTTTATCTTGATGGTAAAAAGGCACTAGCGGTGGAATTTTGAAAATATATTACATTAGCTGTCGTTTTATTCGAAGGCGCCATAGAAAAAACTTTACACTGAGGCTCAGCTAACTATGTTGCTTTGTGAATTGCGTGTGCGCGTTAAACAATGCTAAAGCTCTGTGATCTCTGTGATCTCTGTGTTTCTGCGGTTAATCGTTTTTAATCCGTTGATAATTGCCTCGTCAACGTAACCACCGTAAAAATCTAAGGAATACACCCCAAGAATTCGTTTACTCACTTCATGGCCATCGCTATCAAGAAAAAGCAGTGTAGGTGTTATTTTAATTTTATATTTTTCAGCAAGTTCCGAGGGCGTGATTTTACTACCTGATATCGTTCTTATTAAATAAATATCGTCGATTTCAAGTTGGCGAATCAAAACATTTTTCGTGTAGTCTCCACTACGAAGCATGGGCTTAATGATTTCTTCTTCAAGAACGCGGCAATAATCGCAGTAGCTTGCCGATACCTCCAGCATTATAATTTTATTGTTGCGAGCGGCGTCTTTACTAAGGGCTGAAAAGTCTCTTAATGATGAAATTTGTACAAAAGGCAGGTCATCTTCATCATCTGTATCTGCATACAACGTCTGTGTGGTTTGCGTCAGGAGTATGAAAAAGAAAAGTAGACGGTGATTAATCATATTTTTATTACGTAATAGAATGGCATTGGTTTGTGTTCAGACGCTATTTATTACAAACAGTTCGTTTCTATTGCTAAGGATTTAATAGCGTAAGGGCCTCTTCCGCACTCTCTAGTGCCCCTTCAATGTAGCCGCCATGTTCGCGGGCGACTTCAGTGCCTGCCAGTATTATCTGATTGTTCCAAAGTGTGCGCGACATATCTGCCGGATACTGTGGGTGCTGTGGTGTAGTGCTGAGGTCTGTTTCCGTTGTCGTGTATTGTTCCAGGCTCCAGTCTTTTATTTGTATATCTTTTACAATTTTACTTTCTTCGCCAAATAAACGGTATAACTGTGCCAGGCACATTTCTAATAATTGCTCAGTATTCATCTGTTTTCTTTGCTGTGCATTTAATCCGACAAATGAAGTAAGGGCGTAACTACTCTCGTCGGCAGGCGACCCATCATAGATTTCTGTTAACGGACCCTGGCGACTGAATACTTCACCAGACAAATTATTCTCTCGCCAAAAAGGTTTGTCATATATGAACACAATTTTACAATGCCCTGCCATCCATGTCGGTGTGTTCTCCCATGCCTGAAGAACGTCTGCAGGCAGTGTAGGATGAAAACTTATCGATGATTTTGTTAAACGAGGGGGCAGGGCAAGGACAATTTTGTCAGCAGAGTAGATAATAGACTCTTCATCTTTTACTGCGTGAACCTGTAATTGTGCGCTAGCAGCAGGTTCGGTTTTCTCTATCGAGCTTACCCGTGTATTTAGGTGTACCGAATTATGGGGTAGTTCGCTTTGTAGTGTTTTTATTACTTTGTTGGCACCGCCTGCGATACGGTAAGACATTTCATGTGATGATTGATCGCTATACCGTTCAACGGTATTGGCATCCATTTCATATAACATATCACCGTTAGTATTTTGTTTGAATAACTCGATATGTATGTCTGAAAGCAGTCGCTGCAGTCTAGGTTGAAATTCGGGCCAGACCCAGGCAGGACCCATATCGATACATCCATCTTTATTGCCATTGATTTGAGGTGATAATATTCGACCACCTGTTCGATCTCTTGCTTCAAGAACGATGGCATCATATTTATTTTGTTGAAGTTTCCACGCGGTAAAGAGACCGCTTAAACCTGCGCCAATAATGATAATTGAATGATGTTCAGTAGCAGGCATATTTGTAAGTATTAGTTCGAAGTTACCATGTTAAGTCATCTGGAATCTGATAATCGGAATAAGGGTCGTTTTCATCCGTGTGCAAATTTTCTGGTTCTTTTTCGAAGATGATAATACGTTTTTCATTTCGTTGCCTGATTTTCTCAGCGATGCTCAATGGGACTAGCTCGTATCGACCGTCGATACGGGCAATACCGATTTTGCCAAGTACAATTTGTTGCTTCATCTCAGCGTTGACGTAGATGCGATTGACTTTTTTACGGTGTTCGAAGTTATATTGAATATCGCAGTTTTCCTCGCGTTTGATGCAGTTATTTGAAATCAGCTGATTGATTTCGGCAGAGATGGCTTTGTTTTTTACTTGTGCTTGTTTTTTCTGATTTAGCGCCTTATCTCGTTTTGCTTTCTCTTGTGCGGCTAGCTGGATTTTTAATTTGACCTCATCAACGACTGTTTCTTTTGAATGTCGCTGTTTCTTATTATTTCGGGCTTTTTCTTGATTGGCCTTATTAACCTGTTTTTTATTGACCAGGCCAGCTTTAAGAAGTTGATCTTGAAAAGGGTTGCTCATTGATGATGGATCCGTAAGTAGGTATAAGACATATATTATATGCCGTTTGTCCATTGGATACCAAAAAACGCCAGAATCAACATCTGAGGGCTAGTGCGACCTATAAGGTTGATTCTAAGGGTGAGCGGAAATATTACTCAGCTAAACAACGTGCTAAAAGTGAGAAGCGTTTGTGTAAGTCTATTTCTCAATACTGTAGCTATTAGCCCATGGCGAAGGTAAGAGGGTGCCGGTGGTGTAGGATGTCTGGTATGTCTTTCATCCTGAGGCGGATGTATTTAAGTTGAAGTGGGTTTAAAGCTGAGGGTTAGATAGAGTGTGGCGTGATGATGTCCGTAAAATGTTTCTTCCATTTTGTCTTTATTTGATTTTAATTTATACGTTTAATACGATTTCTTCTGAGTAAGTACTTTCACGACCATCAGTGTCAACCGTAGTTATTACAATGTAGTAAGTGCCCGCTGTGTTTAACGCATCCAGGGTGATGACATCAATATAAGCATCGTCTACTTCAATACTTTGTGAGTAGTTACCTGTCTCAGTACCAAAGTAAATACGGTAACCTGCTATTTCAGACATCGCAATGGGTGATTCATCTTCACGAGCTACAGGAGCGGTCCAGCTGAATATTTTCGCGTCTGAAACGATAGTTGTGTTGTCATCAATATTAACAATCTCGTTGTCAAAGGCTGTAGTACGATCTTTAGAATCCGCACCAGTTTCTGCATAGCAGCCTACCAGTTGTGTCAGGACTAATAGGATGGCTGCGATTTTCGATATGTTCTGTTTTAATGATGTAAGTGTGTTCATATTGTTCCCCAAGTTATTAATTAATGYTTTTCGCTTTTGTTGATATTGATTAAAGTCGAAAAAATGACATTTCGATTTGAACGGGTTCACGTTTTTGGTGGGGTATTGTGAATTTGCGATAGAAGTTTGAAGTGGTTCACAGGTTATGGGGATATTTCGAAAGAAAAATCAAAAAAAGGGAGAATAAAACGGGGTGTCGATTGAAATAGTTGAAAAATCGACCGATTAATTAGAATAGAGCTTTTCTTGTTTATTAATGAAAAGATTACAGGCAGAAGTGTTTGATTCGAGACAGCAATGAATTTAGTATTAGCGAACTAATCAATTACGCTGAAATCGATATGAAACAAAAAATCATCACCATGCTTGAGTTGCAGGACGCAATGAATACTAAAGTTAATGCCGACTGGCGCGCTGCCGGTAATGAGTGGTATCGCGCCATCTGGATGGAAGCCTCGGAGATGCTTGAGCACTATGGCTGGAAGTGGTGGAAGAAGCAGGAGCCCGAAGTCATGCAGGTGAAGCTGGAAGTGGTGGATATTGTGCACTTTGCCTTGAGTATCCGGTTGCAACAAAATAAATCGTTAGATGAGACGGCAGCCTTGATTGCCRGTGAATTTGAAAATTCGATGCAGGCAGAAGATATTAAAAAGTCTATCGAATGCCTGGCTTTACTGACCTTGACCGATCAGGGCGCGCACTTCACTTTTATAGCGGGCATTATGAAACAGCTTGATATGCCATTTGATGAATTGTATGAGATTTACGTTGGTAAAAACGTGCTGAATATGTTTCGTCAGGATAATGGCTATAAAGAAGGAACCTACAAGAAGATATGGAATGGTCGCGAGGATAATGAATATCTAGCGGATATTTTGAAACAGCTGAATACTGATAGTCTAACTTTTCAAGATGATGTATATGCGGCGTTGTCGCRGGGTTATGCGGCATAAAAACCAGTTATATTTTTATCCGGCTTCACTGYAGATTAYATAGGCACATTTAATGTTTAACTTTAGACATAATTCTATCGATTTTAACCACAAAAATGAGACACACTTAGAAGCCTTATTAAAGTTTGTTGTTTTACTGCTAAYTTTTGTCACTTACTTTGGATTCATGAGTTGGAAGTACGAYGCATCAACAGGTTTTGGGTTGGCTCTTTTAACGTGGAGCTTTTTTGTATTATGTACGCCTGTTGCTGATGGCGGATTTATTTTTGCCTTTCCGGTTCGATTGTTATTTAAGATTAAAATGTCTATTACACAGGTTGTTTTGTGGTTTGTCGCGGTAGGGATAAACGTATTTATGCTGGCAGCATCACCTGGTACATATGAGTTGAGTTTCTTAACTAGATTATTAAAACATATTTTAACCGAGCCCTATCCTTATTGGAGTATTTTGATAATAAGTGCATTAGGAACTTTTCTATCAATATTTTTTGGTGATGAAATGATGGATGTGACTTCTCACAGCCAAAGGAAGATAAGCCATAGTCATGGCTTGACATATCGTATGATTCTTGTCCTGGGACTTGGTGTGTTAACTGTATTTTCTTATTACTACTTGCTAAATAGTCTTAACGTAGTGTTACCTGAATGACGCGACAACAAAAATATAACACGGGAGCATTCGTTTGGACGTAAGCTACGTTCCGTTTATGTCGCACAGCTTGGTCGTTATAAGTAGCAAATTTTAAGTCTTTTTCTTTTTAACTTACGACTTAACACTACGATTTATACATATTTAGCTAATTTCTTCGGATACAGCGAGTCCACCGTTCCCACAATCTTCTCATCAGGCTTATAAGCAATCGTCGGGTCTTTCGCTGGATAGTCCAGACTGTATAAAAAATGTCGCATGCAGTTTATTCTCGCGCGTTTTTTATCGTCTGATTTCACCACCACCCACGGCGCGTCTGCGGTATCCGTATGAAAAAACATGCTGCGTCTCGCTTCTGTGTAATCATCCCATTTATCTAAAGACTCTAGATCGATGGGGCTGAGTTTCCAGTGTTTTAAAGGATCGTGTGACCGGGAATGAAAGCGCCGTAACTGCTCGTGGCGGCTGACTGAGAACCAATATTTACGCATAATCAAACCTGAGTGTACTAACATGCGTTCAAGCTCAGGTGCGGTACGTAAGAATTCAAGGTGTTCTTCGGGTGAGCAAAAATGCATTACCCGCTCGACACCTGCTCGGTTATACCAGGAGCGGTCAAAAAACACGATTTCGCCATTGGTTGGCAGTTGTTCGATATAACGCTGAAAATACCACTGTCCCAGTTCCTTGTTAGTGGGTTTTTCCAGTGCAACCACATGAGCAGATCGAGGATTAAGGTGTTCCATAAAACGTTTGATAGCGCCACCCTTACCCGCAGCATCACGACCTTCAAAAAAACCTATAATGCGCTTTTGTTTCTCTTTCACCCATACCTGAACTTTGAGTAATTCAGCCTGCAGTAATTGTTTTTCATGCTCGTATTCTTTTTTGCTTAATTTTTCTGGATAGGGATAGATGCCTAACTCATAACCGACTTCCAGTAATTCATCAGCAGATGTAATGTCGGGTGATGCCAATACTTTTTCTGGGTCGGACATTTCTGCAAGAATGTCTTTGAGGTCTTTTTTAGTCCGTTTTTCAGTGGTTTTGGCTTTTGTGGTTTTGGTGGTTTTCGTATCCATAATGCTACCGCTGAGTCTTGAATGGGAAAACTAACAGTGTAGCAAATAAGACCTTGTCGCGAAATTGACATATATCATTTTTGGGGTGTTAAATGCAAGGTTCTGAAACTAAACATTACTTGTATCGAGGGCTTGAACATTTGCTGGATTGTCGTCATTATCAGTTAACCTAATTAATAAGGAAAAGCGCCGTGAATGAAAACGATATTTTTGATTTAATTTTTAACTTCTGGGTGGGTTTTGCGATATTCGCCATCGTGCTAGTGAAGTCATCTATCAAGTTTGTACCGCAGAATAGAGCCTATGTGGTGGAACGTTTTGGCAAATTCAACAAGAGTATGGAAGCCGGGCTGAATTTTTTAGTGCCTTTTATCGATAAAGTGGCTTACGATCGCTCTCTTAAAGAGCAGGCCGTTGACGTGCCAAGCCAGAGTGCAATCACACGTGACAATATATCGCTCATTGTCGATGGCGTGCTTTATCTTAAAGTACTCGATCCGTATAAAGCTTCATACGGTATCGATGATTATGTGTATGCCGTCACGCAGCTGGCACAAACAACCATGCGTAGTGAGATTGGTAAAATCGAACTGGATAAAACATTCGAGGATCGTGAAGTGCTAAACGTCAATATTGTTTCACAAATTAATGAAGCGTCAGCGCCATGGGGTGTGCAGGTGCTGCGCTACGAGATTAAAGATATTGAACCGCCTCGTACTGTTCTGGATGCAATGGAGCGACAGATGAAAGCAGAGCGTGAAAAGCGTGCTGTTATTCTGGAATCGGAAGGTGAGCGTCAGTCCGCTATTAATGTGGCCGAGGGTCAGAAACGTTCAATTGTACTGGCAGCAGAAGCCGATAAGGAAGAGCAAATATTGCGCGCGCAAGGTGAAGCGCAGGCGATTATTGCGGTGKCAGATGCACGAGCAAAAGCGTTAGAAGTTATTGGCGCAGTCGCTATCGAAGAGAAAGGTCAAAAAGCTATTCAACTGGATTTGGCTGAAAGTGCCATCAAAGCGAAAGAGGCAATAGCTAGAAAGTCYTCAATAGTTTTGCTCAATGATGATAAAACCAGTGCGTCTAATATGGTGGCTGAAGCCATGACTATTATWAATGCTATCAACAAGAATGATAATGAAAGTAATCCCGRCACTGGGGTAAGTTAATAATGATGGACTATATTAACAATAATATGTCCGGSTTCTGGATAGCATTGGGTTTTGTCATGCTGGCTGCGGAAGTTTTATTATTTGGTTTTACCACAATAATCTTTCTGTTTGCCGGTCTGGGTGCATTAATATCGGGTTTATTGATGAGTTTCGGTGTCATTCCTGAAACCTGGGTTGCGGGTACGGCCTGTTTTGGTATTGCYACTGGTATTAGCAGTGCTGTTTTATGGAAACCACTAAAAGCGTTGCAGGATAAATCTGTGCCGCCACAGAAACCGATCAGTGATATCGTCGGGCTGGAGTTTGTGCTGACAGAAGATACTAGTCTCACGTCAACGGGCAGTTATCGTTATTCAGGTGTCGACTGGAAAGTTGAAATAGATGCGAGTTGCGAGGCTACTGAGCTGGTGAAAGGTGAGCGTGTGGTCGTGGTTTCTGTAGATGTGGGTGTGTTTCGGGTGAATAAAATAGCCTGATTTTTCACAATAAAGTGCAGGCAATAAAAAACCCGGCCTATGTCATATTCATAGGCCGSGTTTTTTNGAAGAATTAAATAATCGCTAAATTAGTTAACCTTAACTTTATTTAATCTTAGCTTCTTTGTACATCACATATTTACGAACAACGGGGTCAAACTTTTTCATTTCCAGCTTTTCTGGCATGGTGCGTTTATTTTTAGTTGTTGTGTAAAAGTGACCGGTTTTCGCAGATGAAACCATTTTGATTTTTTCGCGCATAATCTTCTCCTTATACCTTTTCGCCGCGTGCGCGCATTTCAGATAAAACAGAATCGATACCTTTCTTATCGATAATGCGCATGCCGTTAGCGGTGACACGAAGTTTAATGTGGCGGTTTTCGCTCTCTACCCAAAAACGGTGAGTATGCAAATTAGGCAAGAAACGACGTCTTGTCTTATTGTGAGCATGAGATACGTTGTTACCGGCGACTGGGCGTTTTCCAGTGACCTGACATACTCTAGACATTGTAATTACTCCAAACCAACTAGTTACTAATAAACCAGTTATATTAATAAATATGAGATCTCGACAAAGTGCGAGACCTCTGAAAATTGAGCCGGCAATTCTAACGGAGAAAGGTATGGCTGGCAAGGGCGTGAGAGGTGTTATTTTTGTTTATATGGATGCTGTCTAGCGCTGGATGGCGTGTTTCGACTCTTAGCCGACATCTAAAAGATTAAAAACGGTTAGTCCGCGAATAACGCAAAAGACGCGAAA
>NVWZ01000014.1 GCA_002746365.1 Thiotrichaceae bacterium | reverse complement strand
AAAAAAGGCCGGATATCCGGCCTTTTTTTATGTCTGCAAACTAAGAGTTGTTAATGAATTAATCTACTCAATCAGATATTCCGTGGTATCACTGATTGACTGAAAAGTAGGCAGACCTTGCAACTAAATTAAGGTAGTATCTGTCCAATTTTATAAGTTACAGCTGTGGTTTGTGGCTTCGCAGAATATTTTACGTTTGGTTCTGCCTGACCCATTCCATAGGATGAAAAGTCTATGGATCGAAAAAGAAAAATAATTCAATTTTCAAAACTACTGCTATTCATTGGTATAACCGTGAGTATCACATCATGTGGTCAATTTATTGCTAATGCTAAAAAAGAATTTGCTCAGGACTTATCAGCAACTATTTTAGAATTTGATGATCCTGAAACGATCAAAAGAGGTGTACCTGCCTATCTGATATTGATGAGTAGCATGATAAAAGGTGATCCAGACAACCCGGATCTTCTGGARTCCGGTGCRCAAYTGTACGGTGCTTATGCYTCAAGYTTTACGGATACTGAAACAAGCAAGAAAGCATTGGCAGGCCGTGCGTTTCGTTATGCTAGCCACGCTATATGTATYCGAGATGAAAACTTCTGTGATGTACRAACTATCTCTTACTTCGAATTTGAAAAACGCCTCGATRAAGTAGAAAAAGCACAGGCAAAGTCATTATTTATTTTTGTAAGCAGTTGGGCAGGGTATATTGAAGCCAATAGTTCTGACTGGAATGCGATAGCCGAACTACCWAAAGTTAAAGCAGGCATTCAGCATGTACTTGAAGTAGATGAAACTGTGAGTAACGGCAATGCTCATCTTTATATGGCTGTAATGGAATCGCTTTTACCTGCCACRCTGGGYGGCAAGCCTGAGTTAGCAAAAAAACATTTTGATCGAGCCATAGCATTGTCAAATGGGCAGAACTTAATGGCAAAAGTTTTATATGCAGAAAAATATGCACGCATGAYATTTGATCGTGAGTTACACGAYACACTATTGCAGGAAGTCATTGAATCAGATAGTGGGTCATCAGAACAAGTGCTGATGAATGTTATAGCTAAACAAAGAGCTAAAGAACTGTTGCTGGATGGTGATGAATATTTCTGATGTGTTCATAATCCGCAGATAAAAAATACGTAAGATCGTATTGAGCATTCCTGTATACACTCTAATTGATGGTACGAAAAGGTAAAAAATGAAAAACTTATTAAAAATGATAACGCTATGCGGTATAACAGCAATGCTGACTATTGGTTCACCTGCCGTTTTATCTAAAACACTAAAGGTTGCGACTTTATCTCCTGATGGAACCTTCTGGATGAAACAGATGCGAATCGGTGCTAAAGAAGTTAAAAAACGCACAGAGGGTCGGGTAAAGTTTAAGTTTTACCCCGGTGGCGTGATGGGTAATGATGAGAATGTTCTTAGGAAAATACGTATTGGACAATTACACGGAGGTGCCGTTACTATCGGCACGCTAGCGCAATCTTCACCGGATATAACGTTATATGGTTTACCGTATTTGTTTTCCAGTCTGGATGATGCTGCAGAAATAAGAAAAATAACTGATCCGATGTTAAGTCGCGAGGTTGAAGATAATGGCTTTGTAAATTTTGGTTTTGCTCAAGGCGGATTTACTTATTTGATGTCAAGTGAGCCAATTCGAAATCTAGATGATTTACGAAAGAGAAGATCATGGATACCAGAAAAGAGCGATGTTGGCTTGTCTGTTTATGAATATGTTGGTGTTAGCCCTATTGCACTGCCCTTATCTGATGTATTAACAGGCTTACAGACAGGTTTGATAAATACGGTTGTAACGTCGCCTATTGGCGCCCTGGCTTTGCAGTGGCATACGCATATAAAGTATGTCACCGACCAACCACTAAATTATATAGCGGCAATGTTAATAATCGATAAAAAAGTATTTAATAAAATAAATAAAGCGGATCAAAACATTATTCGTGAGGTTATGAGCAATGTTTATAAAAAAATTGATCAACAAAATAGACTGGATAATATCGCTGCACGAAAGGCATTGAAGAATCAGGGTGTGGAGTTTATTAAATTAAGTGATGCAGAGAAGGTGGAATGGGAAAAAATTGATGACTTTGTCTTTAAAAAAATGATTCATAAATACAACTATAACAAAGCTCTATACAATGCAGTCACTGCAAATAAGTCAGACGCGCCAAAACTCAATTAAATGCTCGTAATAGAAGGGTGTAACGATTATTAATAGAATAATAAAATTCATCAATTATATTGAAGATAGTTTATTGGTTATTATTCTGTCGAGTATGATCATACTTGCGGTRTATCAAATATTTTCTAGAAATATATTATCAGARGGGGTTGTGTGGATTGACCCCTTGTTRCGAACACTGGTTTTATGGATTGGTCTAGCAGGGGCTGTGGTTGCTACTCGCACAGATAAACACATAAAAATTGACGTGTTAGTAAAATATTTACCGGTTAAATTATTGCCACTTATCCAGCGCAGTGTGTATTTTTTTACACTGCTGGTCTGCGTGCTAATTAGTTGGCATGCAACTCGGTTTGTTATGAGCGAATATGAATATGGCACCATTGCTTTTTCTGGTATTCCTGCATGGCTGACAGCCATCATTATTCCTGTCAGTTTTTGTCTTATAGCGGTACGTTATGGGATATTGATATTGACTCCGCAAAGTCAGTTGGCTGCATTTAAATCAACRGAATCGAAGGATACATAAAWATGGTTGGCGCTATTGCACTAATTATATTGGTTCTTCTAGGTGCGCCACTGTTTGCCATTATTGCCACYAGTGCTTTAATCGGTTTTTATGGCGCAGATATTGATTTGTCCGTTGTTGCTATTGAAATATATCGTATCGTTGATACCCCYGTAYTATTAGCGATYCCTCTTTTTACTTTTGCCGGGTATGTATTAGGCGAGAGTAATGCTTCGAAACGACTGGTAAGAGTAACCAACGCCATACTTGGCTGGATGCCGGGTGGTCTGGCAGTGGTCTCTCTTTTTGCCTGTGCATTTTTTACTGCGTTAACGGGTGCGTCTGGTGCGACCATTATCGCACTAGGTGCAATCTTGTACCCAGCGATGAAGCAAGCCGGTTATTCCGAACGTTTTAATCTGGGACTGATTACATCATCGGGAAGTCTGGGATTACTGTTCCCGCCATCCATTGCTTTAATACTTTATGGTGTTATTGCGCAACAGATGGATCTTGAGCAATCGGTTGCTATAAATGATTTATTTATTGCTGGTTTGCTGCCTGGTCTTCTAATGCTGGCTTTATTGATAGCATGGAGTATGTATAAAAGTGTTGGTGATAAAATCCCTACAACAGAATTTGATACAAAAGAATTGGTCAGTGCCTTACGCGAATCAATGTGGGAGATACCACTGCCCATACTTCTAGTTGGCGGTATCTATGGCGGTTATATCGCTGTATCTGAGGCAGCAGCGGTCGCAGTGTTATATGTACTTATTGTTGATGTGCTTATACTGCGAGAGATAAAAGTTAAACAATTGCCCTCTATTATGCGTGAGTCAATGGTGCTAGTTGGTGGCGTGCTAATTATATTAAGTGTTTCATTAGCGTCGACAAATTATTTGATTGATGCTGAAATACCAACAAAACTGTTTGATTTTATACGTGAGCACATTGATAGCAAACTTACTTTTTTACTATTGCTCAATATCTTTTTTCTTCTGTTAGGCATGACACTCGATGTGTTCTCTGCACTTGTTATCATCGTACCATTAACATTGCCGATTGCTGTTGGTTATGGCATACACCCGATTCATTTCGGGATTATCTTTTTAGCCAATATGCAAATCGGATATTTCACACCGCCTGTTGGTATGAATCTCTTTATAGCCAGTTACCGGTTTAATAAACCGATAACGGAATTGTACTATGCAACTATTCCATTCATGCTGATTTTGTTTGTAGCCGTGTTAATTATTACTTATTGGCCGGCGTTGACCATGTCATTACTAGATATAAAAAATAATTAGGACAATGGAAGTATTGAACAAAACTATCGGTTGTCCGTACTGTGGTGAAACCATTGAAATCCAGATAGACGATTCTATGGGTGAGCAAGATTATTATGAAGACTGTTCTGTTTGTTGTCGTCCAATTCGCCTTTTATTAAAAGTTGATATTGAAGGGCTAAATGAAATAGTGGTGTTGCGCGATGACGAGTAATGTTATTTAATATTCATATCATACAGGCTGTTTTAACGCAATGACTTATGAAGTTTTATGAAAGCCCTTAAAAAACCTGGCCAGGAGCTTGTTCGAGAATAGAAGCCTTAGCGAAAGTCACAGAATCGCATCGCTATTAAACGAGTTCAATAAGCCCGGATCATGACCTTTTTGTGATTTGCAACAGGTTCTCTATTTTTGGACAAGCTCCTACACCTGTTATTATAATGTTGTTATTATTGGGTGCATCAATTGTATTGTCACAAGGTTCAGCAGTGGCACTGTTTATATGTACACCATTATAATTATTGATATAAGTACTGTTTAACTAAGAACTATGACAGCAAAAAAAGCACTCATTGTCGATGATTCAAAATCCGCACGTGCGGTATTGAAACGTATGCTCATTAATCTTTCGCTAGAAGTGGATACGGTTGAGTCTGCCGCTGATGCTATCGAGTATTTGGTGAAACATAGTCCTGATGTGATTTTCATGGATCACATGATGCCTGAAATGGATGGCTTTGAGGCAGTGAAACGTATTAAAGATAACCCCAAAACCCATGTCATTCCTATTATGATGTACACCTCGAAAGGGGGCGATGTTTATCTTAGTCAGGCACGTGAACTTGGTGCAGTGGGCATCATTTCTAAAACTATCTCACCTGTTGGTTTGAAGGAATCACTGTTCAAATTAGGGTTGGTAGATGATCGTCGTATCAAATCTACTCTGGTGGAAGGTGCTTCTGAGGATTTTTCTGTCAGTACACAAATGCTCGCAACCAGTGTTCTGGACAAAAAGAACGAGCGTGACGTCCATATACAAGATTTGCAACGTTTGATGGATGATCAGACGATTGAACTACACAAAAGTATGTGGTTGGGGATAGAGTCAGTCAGCAATGAAATATTTAACAAGTTAAAAGCAGAACGAAAGGAACAATTTGAAAATGATCAACAGGACAATCTTGAAAAGCAATCATTGTCCTGGCCTTTTTATCTTGTTTGTTTTCTATTGTTTGTATCAGTATTAGCAGGTATTAATTTATATATCAAAAATATCCAGTTAGAAAAGAATTTCTCCAGTTTGAATAAAAATTATGAAATACTGAGTGAACAACAAGCCATAACTGAGAAATTAATAGTATCTGCATCTGATTTAGCAGCGGCTCAAAAATCCAGACTGGGTTTTATTCTTTGGGCGCACGGTCGTGTAATCGAATATCCGTTTGATGAATTGGCGCTAAATAACACGCGTATTGCTGATGTCGAAGAAGTTATTAATCGAGCACAAGAAGTAGGCTATCGTGGCAAAATCATTCTGCAAACACATGTCGGAAAATTCTGCCTTAGTCGCAATCTGGTTGGCGAGTATGTTTTAGCTAAAAATGAGTTGCCTGTAACGGAATGTGAATATATTGGCAATGATGTTCAGCCCAATGATGCGGCTTCTACTCACCAGTCTCTTAGTTTTGCAAATTATTTTTTAGATGTTGCCGAATTAAGTGAGCAAGGTATTTTAGTTGAAGTCGATAACTTATCTAGAATTTTTGATATTGTCGCTTATCCTGTGAATGAATTTCAAACAAAAGCAGAATTATGGAATTTTTCTGCACAACAAAACAATCAAGTCACCGTTAAATTAGAACCACTGATTGCAGTCAATTAATAGAGGTTCCCTGAAAGGCCATAGGTTGCTTCAGAACGATTAAAATTGTTTTTACTATAAAAAGCTGACATCACTTTTAAAAAAACAGCAACATTATTTAAATCGCTGTCATCCTGAACGATAGTGAAGGATCTTAAATGCCAGTGTATAAGATCCTTCACTATCGTTCAGGATGACAAAATTAATAACTAAAGTCTTGCACTGAAAGCGCATCGTTTTTACTAGCGTTCTGGGACAATAAACGTTTTTCTCTGTGCTCTCTGTGCCTCTGTGGTAAATAGCTTTTAAGGTTTTTAATCATGATAAAAATCTACGGTATTCCAAACTGCGACACGATGAAAAAGGCTCGCAAGTGGCTTGATAATAATAATCTGAAATATGAATTTCATGATTACAAAAAACAGGGCGTGCCAGAGCATCAGTTAAAAAAATGGGTTAAGCATGCGGGTTGGGATACCGTATTAAACAAACGCGGCACAACCTGGCGTAAGCTTGATGACAGCATAAAAGTAAATATAGATGAAAACTCTGCCATTCAGGTTATGCTGGATAACCCCAGCGCAATCAAACGACCGATTCTTGAGAGCGGAAAAAAATTACTGGTTGGCTTTAAAGAAGAAGAATACAGAACGTTAGTCTAGGCTACCCACTCTCTAAAGAGAAAGAACTTAAGAGAAAAACATTGTTCCTTACAATGCAATAGAGTTCGTGATTTCAATCGATTCAAACTCAGACTCCAACCATCTAAACATCATTTTTCTGGCATAAGGCTCTGCTCTGCTATCTTCAACATCACTATCACGTCTCATCATCGTTAGAACCAACTCAATTTTCACGCTATTTGGCGTGTAAAACTTTGCTAATCGCTGCTCAGCATCCTTTTTACCGGGCCTGATTTTCGGTAAAGCAAAAGCATGTGTTTGTATTGATTGAAATTTTACAGATGARAAAATAGGTGACAATCTTGACTGAATCGTCTCACGYGCCAGCTTAGATACCAGCCATGCAACTTGTTCAGCTGAAGCAATAAGATCTGAATCAACGGTATCGAGCGTTTTAAAAAAATCGATAGCGGGAAAATAACCGGTTTTATATTGATGGCAATAATCGACCGCAATCGATGCCAGTGTTGAACCAATAATATCAACTGAACAAGGCAGATGTTGCTGCAAACTTTCTGCTTTCAACTCAACATCTATCGTCACCAATACTTTATCAAATCGCATAAAGGGACCCTCGGATCAATGAGTGAAATCGTATCTTGCAAGCTGAATAATCCATCTTCGGCGTTGTAAAGCTTCGCAATAGCCAGCTATTACGTGCGCTTTACGCCTTGAATCTGAATCATTCAGCTTACAATCACCTTCATTCATAATTTATCAGGGGGCCCCAGGTTATTTTTCAGTAACGCAATATTTGCAATTGTTCGACAATGGGATCGGTCACGGGTTTTATTTTTTTACGCATGACTGTACCAATAGCGTCGCTACGAGAAAAAATAGGATTGACCAGCTTGACGCTCAAACACGATAACACTGTCATCGCACAAAGGTATTTTTGCGCATCATTAACTATTCCATCTAATGCCATAACAACCTTATTTAATTCATCATTTTCAGCACAACAAGACGATTTAGCTTCACTGCCAATCATTTCGATATCATCTTCTGTATATTGCTCTGGCACTATGGTTTTAAAATATTTTGAAATAGCGTCCAGTAACAAAATAACCACATCTTGATTGCCTGGTTTTTTTAGGGCATCTTCGCTTGTTTTTATAAATGCCTGCCCTTTTTCACTGAGTATTTTTTCCAACAATAATGCATATTTATTTTTTTTGTCCATCAAGGGTCGCAATGAGATTTTTACATTATCATGATCGTTATGCGCTTCAATGCTGACTGGTAGGTCATTAGGTGTGGCATGTAAAAAACCAACATAAAAACTTTTTTTCGTTTTTGTTTTTGCCCAGAGTTTTTCCTTTTCCTGTTGCGAAATCAATCCCGGCTGTAATACTAATCTGACCGACTCAATCATATCGCTTTGTTCTTCTTCAAAAGGTAAAAACTCAAGTAAGAACTCTGCCAATACTTTACCCGTTTCACCTTCAACCACAGCTTGCTTCTCTAACATACGTCGTGCATTTTCTGCTGTAGGCATTGCCCACCAGGCACGCGCCGCTAATTCATCTGTCAGTCCGACTGCATGTACTGCAGCGACGACGGCTTCTGACTCGCCGAGCAATAATAATTGCGCAAGACTTTCATCTCGCGCCTGCCCCATTCTCGTCCAACGCTTGAGGTAAACAGGATAACCACCCGGCGAACCCATAACGTGGGTACTGAATAAAGCTTTTACTTCTTTGATGTATGGCTCATCTTTACCAATAGCATTCAAAGGAACTTTCGCTTCACCTTTCGCAGTCAGGGCAAATACGCACATTTTTGATTCATCGATGCGCACAGCAAAAAGCTCCTGTGCGAGCAAAACGTTTAGACGTAGATTGTCTTCTGCCGAAAGTGTCATATAATTTAACTGTATTTATTATAACCAAAATTAATTTAATTGAACCCTGACACCAAACGGCACTTTTGATTTCCCCTTAACCAGCCAGGTCACAGGAAAAAAGGGTTCCATTTCAGGAAAAATTCCGTCAGCATCGGTAAAATAAACAAGCAGGTCTGGTGCGCTATCCTGTTGTTCAACCCATTCAAAAACGGGTTTAAAATTGGTGCCGCCACCGCCACGAATTTCGACATCAAACTTAAACTGATCCCATGCTTCAAATCGCCACGGGCAGCCATAGTTTAATTTTTGATCACAGGTAAGCAAAGTCACACTGGCACGCACCTGACTTTTAATGGCGTCAATTTCTGAAATAAATTCCTGAATTTCTTCCTGAGAAATCGAACCACTGGTGTCAACCGCAACAACAATATTGGTTTCATTACTGCGCATACTAGGATACACCGCGGGATCACCCCGTCGTGATGATGGCCGTGAATAACTGTAATCTTCACGTGCTGTGGCTGACATGTAGCGCGCAAGCAGCATCCGCCACGGCAGTTTCGGTTGCAACAGGTGGTCGACCATCCTCGCCATCTCACCCTCTAATTTTCCAGATTGCAAAGCCTGCTGCGCGGCACCGGCTAGTCTCGCCTCCCACTGCAGACTTAGTTCATCTTCTTCCTGTTGTGTCATACCCGTTGGCTGTACTGCCTGCCCGCCTTGACCCTCATCATCCTGATCTTTATCCGGCTCACCCTGACCTTCACTCTGTTCGCTTTTTTCTTTCTCTTTTTGATTGCCACCCGAACCCTGACGTGACTGTTGTTTATCATTGTCCGATTCATCAGATTTATTATCTTCTAAATCACGCTCACCACCGTTATCATTATCTTCAAGGCAGGGATAAATTTCTTCTGCCGTCATGCCTTCGTATTCAAGAAGGTGCATGGCATCGGGTGTGGGTTTTAAGCCATCCTTCATTAATAGTGGGTTAATGGCGTAATCACAGGCAAGGTCCCAGCGATGTTTTACCCGATGTCCACGTCGATGAAAATGTGAAAGCGCACAATGCAGGGCTTCATGAGAAAGTGCAAATTGTGTTTGTTCTGCATCCAGCGCATCGATGTAATCGCTGTTGTAATAGAAGGTTTTACCGTCACTAAAAGTCGTCTCACACCACTTTGGGTCACCGGCCACCATTGGCAGCCGTAAAACCAGGGCACCGAGAAATGGCTTATCTAAAATTAAGTGTGTTCTCGCTGCAGCCAGTTTGTTTTCAACGTCGGGATAACTCATATTAATCAGTTAATAGTGAATAACGAATAGTGTGATACAACATTATTTTGTTTTTGACTATTCACTATTAACTGTTAACTATTCACTTTGTTAATACAGCATTAAATCAGCAATCTTATCTGCCCAGCTAGCAAACTCTGGCACAGCGAAAATATCTTGCCCAATAGCACGATGCATGTCTGAAACCATCATTACTCCCATTTCACGTTGTGGGAATCGATTGGCATAATTCAAAATATTGCCGTGGATTTTCATCGCATCATTTGTCTCTTTGGCACGAATGGCTCGACCCACTAGTGCGGTTGCTACTGCGTACTGCAAATCAATTTCTTTAGGTGCTGCAACTTCTTCACCGTTAATAATGGCATCTAAATCTGGCATTTGATCGAGACTTGCTATGAAGGCTGCCAGTTCGATACCCGCCGCTTTTCCAACACAAGCCTGCAATGCACCGGAGAACAGTTCGGGATGGTCTTCAAATTTATGCAATGCGCGATGTGCAAATTCCCATGAACGAGGTGATGGAAACGCAATGGGATTTTGCGATGCATCAAATTCAAATAAAAGATCCTGACGGAAACGTAAAAAGGCGATGACACGTTCGTCAATGCCATTAGCATACGCCCAGGCGACCCAGTCATCCAGATTAATATCCACTTCATAATGCGAAAATCGGTTCGCCAGCGGTGCTGGCATACTGTAAGTCACACCGCGGTCGCCCTGTCGATTACCGGCAGCGATAATCGCCCAGCCAGAAGGCACTTCGTAATCGCCCAGTTTTCTGTCCAGAATCAATTGATAGGCGGCGGCGGAAACGCTGGGTGGTGCCGAGGTGATTTCATCCAGAAATAAAATGCCGTTCTCACCATGTCGTTCAGCATCTGGCAACATAGAAGGGGTGGCCCACTCGACAACATGACCCGATTTAAATGGAATACCACGCAAATCACTCGGTTCCATCTGTGATAAGCGAATGTCAATTAATGGCGTATTCTGCTTGCTTGCAACCTGTGCAACCATCTGTGATTTACCCACACCGGGCGCTCCCCACARCATCACCGGTGTATGGTAACCACTTTGTGTACTGGTGAATTCTTTTTCGACTACGGTTAATAGATGGGYAGGACGCATTATTTTGCTTCTTCTTAATTATATTATTATTGTCATTTCGAGCAGAGGGAAAAATCTAATAACACCTGAGCTAAAAATCTTTCGCATTCACTCAATATGACAGCGTTGATAGATAAATTTGTTATTCAACGACCATATCGTCAAATCCTGCGAGCTTATAAAGTCGGGTCGCTTCTTTTGGATTTTTTTCGACACCGTTGCCTTCCTGATACATCATCGCCAGCGTTGTTAACGAACCCGCTAGTCCCTGCTCGCCCGCTTTGGTAAACCACTTAACAGCAAGCTGTGCATTTTTCTCAACACATTCGCCTTCCATATACATAAAACCCAGGCCATGTTGCGCAATGGCGTGGCCTTGCTCGGCCGCCGCCGTCATCATCTCTGCCGCTTTACTATCATTGGCAACAATGCCTRAACCATTTTGATACATAATGGCGCAACGATGTTGTGATTCGGCATCACCACTCTCAGCCAGCGGCGCTAAAAATTGCAATGATTGTTTAAAGTTCTTGGCTTCAAACGCGGCGATACCACTGGCGAAACTGGCATCGGTATCACTGATATCAATGGTTTCATTATTATCTGGATTAGTTGGTTGCTCAGACATAGTTTTTTACTCAAAACAAAAAAATAAGTTTATCACGGCTACCACTGTGGCATATACCACCAGATAGCTATACGCCTGATAAACAAAACCCCACATTCTAAAAGTGTTTATTTACCCCTTCAGGTTGTCAATAAGAACAATTTGCTTTCTACAAACACATATAGCACCTGGCAATATGGCTAACAACTGCTCACCAAACCTTACAAATATATAATTATATTTCGTACAATCAATTGGTTAACGATATTGTGGCGGAGAATCCACTTATTAAGCGCCCCTATTCCCCCTCTAAAGAGATAGTCGGCACGCATTCCAAAATCGGCTCACACTAGGTATAATCTGCGTCCAATTAAAGGCTGAGTTTCATAGACTAGCTGAAAGAAATTCAATGTTGTTACCACGATGGTTTCAACGATACGTATAAACAGGTCTAGCGACTAAGATTAGAAGCACGAGAGGATACTAAGATGAATCAAGATTACTACAATGCTGTAACTAAAATGGAAGAAGCGGGTGTCGATCCAGAGTACATCGTAGGCTGGGAAGGCGGTTATGTTTTAAATCCACCACGTGAAGAGCAACGTGTTACCGAAGCGTATGAAGCTGGCTACGAAGACGGTAAAGAAAAAAATGCTGATAACTTCAGCAACTGGACTAAGTAAGTAATACTTATTTCCGCAAAAAAGCCGGTACGGGTTTAAACCTGTACCGGCTTTTTTTGTGTCCATGGATGGACGGTATGTCGCAAAGAGCCAGGGACGGCGGTGCGTCTGTGGTCAAAAAGTAAAAGCCTTATCCGCAAAGAAAAAAATTATTGTTGATGCGTAAAAAACCTCGTCATACCGGCATGTTTTTAGCCGGAATGACGAAACTTTTACAACTATATTTATTTTTCTCTGCGGTTCTAACTTCTAACTTTTAATTAAATCACCCCACGCGTAACACGCTTAAACGCTTTCATCGCGTCGGGTATTTCAATATCCATAACCTGATCAGGAATCCACTTGTTATCCTTCTCCCCCATCACATCACGCACGTGCTCACCGACACAACGACGCACCTGAAAACCTGGCTGATTACCTTCTTCAAAAGTAAAGTTGCTGTATTCACTCATACGCTCATTCATTAAGGCGATATAGTCATTACGAAAATCGGTCTCTTTGTCACCCGACACATCCTGACGATTATCATGCATGGTTTTCGCTAAATTTAACGCCAAAGCCGTAATCAGCGCCTTACGATCGTCTGCAGAGAAGTCTTTAGACGAGATGACTCGATCAACCACATGCACTAAAAATGCGGTTATTTCAGCAATGACATCGAGACGCATAAAATGACTATCGGTCTGAAACCCTTCATTTTCGATATGCATGACATTAGCACTGGCGATTTTCCAGAAATTAAAACTTAAAACGCTACCCGTATCTTCTGGCGTGCGTTCTTTGTTTTTATCATTCCACTTATTTTTTATCCGGATTTTCATAATAACCTCAGCGTTCGTATATGAACTGCAATGCAGAGAATAGTATACTAATACAGTCACTTATAAACTACGTTCCCAGAATGGATATACCGCAACTAATCAATCGTGTTCAACTTAACTGCCACATCTCTGATGCCAGACATGCGGGCAATTACACGCTTTGTGTGTATCTATTAAAAATGCGTGAATTCTACCGCTGGGAACACCAATATAACTTCACTGAAAAATTGTCTACTGATGATGTTGGAAACTGGCTGACCCGCCGTGAGGCTTTGTGGGATGAAATTGACGATGAGGACTACCACACATTAACCATCGGACAATCTGAATATTCACCCTTTGATTCACCAGCAATCAATACCAAACTAATCGATAACAAGCTGATATACAGCGGTGGATATGGCATCAAAAATAAACCGCACTTTTTCATCGCAGAGCTCGAAAATACAAAAACAATAAACCATTACACAATCTATATCAGTGGAAAAGAATTCGCCCGCGATCTGACCTCACCGCCGGCAATGAGTCACGACAAAACCATCTTCATTCGTGGCGAATCGTTTAAACGTTTAATCTGGGAACGAACCGATGAATGGCGCTGGAACAAACCGGAAAATGCCATGGCACGTGCCATCCGTTGTTATGATTTTGATAATGATCTGGAACAGGCGCTAAACAGCATGACCCGTAATGAACTGGATGCAGCAGTGCTGCATGAAATCGGTGAGATACAGGCAGGTGAATCACTGCATGGCTGGCACCAGATGATGTCCGATATCAGCTTTACCCAGGCCGAGATTATGGCGCGTGCGGTACGCGACCATTACGCTGACACCTTGCAGACACTACCGACTTTAATTGAAAATAATAATCAGGCTTCCATTCATTTTTATTTTGCAAATCTGACTAATATGCGTAAACATATTTTTCCATCATTGATGAAAGCTTATGAGCAATGGTCTGAGAGCAATAATAGCCGTGCTATTGAACAAACCATCACACACGCAGTAAACCACTGGCGTGATATTGCGCAGCAGATGCTTGCTTTACATCAACAGGATAAACAGCAATGTAGTGGTAGAATCGAGACTTTGGTGAATAATAACCATAGATAAGAACGCTGTCATTGCGAGCGAAGCGTGGCGATGACGACATACATCAATGCAAATAGATTTAGACACAATGAATAAACCACAAAATACCATTCACGAAGTAAAACCCAACACCTTCATCTTTGAAAAACAAAATGCCCTGGCTCTGGATATTTGTCAGGAAATGATGCGACGTTTTGAGCAGGACACCGACAACCAATATCAGGGACGTATCGGCCAAACGCTTAGTGAAGAAACAAGCATTAAACGTTCAACCGATCTGGTCACCAGCGGTAAAGAAAACTGGCAAGATCTGGATAAAGAACTTTTTCGCTCACTGGGCATTGCGCTACAGGAATTTCGCGAACAATATCCCTTTTTCAAAGGGCCGTTCAAAGACAACGGTTATGCAATACAACGCACCAATGCCGGTGAATTTTACCACTGGCACATTGATGGAGGTAGCCATGAATTCGCCCAGCGCCAACTTGTAGCAATCTGGTATCTAAACGATGTTGAAGGTCCCGGCGGCGAAACAGAATTTTCCTATCAAGGTGTCAAAGTAAAACCTGAGGCGGGAAAACTCTGTTTATTTCCACCCTTCTGGACTCATGAGCATCGTGGGGTAACACTTGAACACGGGGTTAAATATATTGCGACAACCTGGGTCGTATTTGCTTGATTGTTCGAGATGATTTCGCTTCAATGTTCTGTGCAGAAACGGGTCGCTTGAATGCAGAAAAATATTTTATATAACACTATTTAATTTCACTATAACCGTGCATTTTCATATACAACAACCCTCTACTGCAGAAGAGTTTAAACACTACTATCATCTACGTTGGAAGATACTTCGCGCACCCTGGGAACAAGCTGAAGGGTCTGAAAAAGATGACATAGAGCACCAGTGCTCCCATGTCATGGCGATTACCTCGGCGCTGACCCCGGATAGTATCGTCATCGGCGTGGCTCGCCTGCAATACAATGACGAATCTGAAGCACAGATTCGCTACATGGCGGTAGATAAATTGTTTGAACATAAAGGACTGGGGCGTGAACTGGTTGCAACTATGGAGCGACAGGCAAAAAAAACCTCTCATACAAACATTATTCTTGACGCAAGAGAATCTGCTATTGGGTTTTATCAAAAAACGGGATACGAACTAATAGGAAAAAGTTACCTTTTATTTGACCTAATACAACATTAYCGYATGGTAAAAAAGTTATAGTTAAGCTGAAAWCAACAGAGGAGGAATGAAAATGAGCATAATCAGACACGGTCTTTCCATCGGCATCGAAAGAATGAACAATGAGTTTTTCCTGACATTAAAAGCATGCGGGAAACTYACACATGAGGATTAYAACAAAATMAATCCAATGGTCGATGCGGCGCTCGAAGGGATAAAAGACCCAAAAATTAAAGCTTATATTGACGGTTCTGAACTCGAAGGCTGGGAAGCTAGAGCAGCCTGGGATGACTTCAAATTTGGCTTAAAACACGGCTCCCAATTTGAAAAAATCGCCATCTTTGGCAATAAAAAATGGCAGGAATATACSGCTAAAGTCGGTTCATGGTTTATTTCGGGTGAAGTAAAATATTTTGAAGATGAAGACGCAGCACTGTCCTGGTTACAAGCTGACAATTAATATGATTATTTTTGCAATGACTTAAGGGCATTTAATCGCCAGGGACGCAGAGAAAAGCAAATATCGTATCCGTTTTATTTGCGTGCTTGGCGGTTCAAACTTTTAAATTAAATATTAATAGAGAGCCTGACACGATGTAGCATTTTTTCATCAAGGCAAGACGAAAACTGTCGAAAAATCGTGGTTCACACAACATGCCCTCGCATTTTTAGACCATTTTTAACACTGCCATGATGGAAAAGATGCTTCATGCAAAGCTCTATTATACTTTTCACTAAAACAKMMMTTAAGGCCGCTCTGACTAAWTTTCAAATTGAACGTATTGAAACTAAATCAACTTTTYCTGCGCCAGGTGTTCCTGTATCGCTAACTCCATTGCTACTTCACGTTGCTCAACAATATTTTCTGSTGGAATATGMTCAAGTAAACCKAGCTTTCTTAAACGTYTCATCGGTTGTTCATCTTYACCAACAATATATACATTATGATCGGTGTTAACCATCTCAACAATCGTGTCTTCTAATGCTAGTGAGGAAGAAACGCCAAGATGTAAAACATCCGTAATGTCGACTATTAATGTGCTGTAATCATGTGTATTAGAATTCTTACGTGTTATTTCTTTTGAAGCAGCAAAAACCATCGTGCCTTTAAGATGYAACAATAACAATTTATYTCCGATRATSTCTAATAACTCRGATTCACGCTCAGATGGTTYTGGTTCTAAATCTATTTTATTCTTTTTGGTRATCGCTTTAACATCCTCTGARTGYAATTCTGACAGGCGTGTCACGGTCATAATATTAGCAACAAACAAACCAATTCCTACCGCTATAATTAAATCAACGAATACGGTTAAAACGATAACACTATAGGTAATAATTGCACCTTTAGCCGAAATCAAATGTATGCGCTTCAGAAACCCCCAGTCGATAATATCTATGCCCACTTTAAACGCAATACCTGCCAGCACAGCAAGTGGAATCACAGCGGTTAATTGAGCCGCCCATAGGATAACAATAAGAAGAATACCTACCCTTACTAAACCTGCTAATGCGCTACGGGCACCAGCCTGAATACTTACAACGGTACCCATGGTTGCGCCAGCACCAGGTAAACCACCAAATAAGCCAGACATCATATTACCGATTCCCTGACCAATTAACTCTTTGTTTGAATTGTGTTGCTTTTGTGTCAGGCTGTCCGCAATAACTGATGTAAGTAAAGCATCAATACAACCCAGCAAACCAAGAACCATCGCATTAAGTAACATAACCTGCCACTGCTGCGCACTAAAAACCGGTAACTGCAGCTGCGGCAAACCCGTTGGAATCTCACCAATGAGACGTATATCGTATGATTTTAAAAAGAGTATTGCTATAACCGTACACACAATAAGAGCCACAAGTTGTGGCGGAAGATAACGTTTAACCTTACTCGGCAAAAAATATAAAATCGCAATAGTCAACAATGCTAATGCCGCTTCTTCTATCTTTATTGAGGTAAAAAGCTGAGGAATATTCTGCAAAATCGGAAGAACACCACCAGCGGGTGTTGCCTGCCCTAATAGTGGCGCAATTTGCAGTATAATTAATATGATGCCAATACCAGACATGAAGCCTGATATAACCGTATATGGCATCAGGGTGACGTATTTCCCCAAACGCATTAAACCAAATATAATTTGAAATACGCCAGCCATCATGACGACGGTAAATGCCATCGCCATGCCATTGTCAGGATTAGACGCAATGAGCGTTGCAATAACCGCTGTAAAGACAACAGTCATTGGCCCTGTCGGTTCTGAAATCAACGTTGGTGTACCACCAAATAAGGCAGCGAATAAACCAACTAGAATAGCTCCATACAAACCAGCTTCGGCACCTGCGCCTGACGCAACACCAAATGCCAATGCCATAGGTAATGCAATGACAGCGGCAGTAACACCACCAAAAACATCACCGTGTAAATTGTGTAAGTTTATTTCGTTAAAATACCGCATCGTTAAACTCCTTACCTATCCCACAAATTACAGGAATAATATATGAAAAAATACTTATCCATTCCCTATCTTTTTCGTTGACTTTTTTTAATCATATTTTTTCTGTAACTTTCTTTTTATTATTTATCTGCTCTTTACTTATTTTCTCGATTGCTTCATGTTCAGTTATTAAATCTTTTAAAGCAGGCCACATATCTTCCATACGTTTGCGAATAATTGGCTCATATTCAATTGCAAATTCAAGAAACGTTTTAGCAACTAACGATAATTCTTTGCCTTTAAGATGCACCAGATACCAGCTACGTAAAATAGGGAAACCTTCTACATCCAGCACTGCGAGTGGTCCATCTGTACCGACAATTGCCAGTGTATGCAGGGACATGACTGAAATGCCAAGACCACCAACAATGGCGTGTTTGATGGCTTCTGTATCACCTAGCTCCATGCAAATATTAGGCTTTAAACCTTTACTTTCAAATACTTTAAACGTGGCATCACGTATACCTGAGCCTGGCTCGCGGATGATAAAAGGCTCTTCTGCGAGTTCTTCCAGTTTAATATTTTTCTTACCGACTAAGGGATGATTGCGTGGCGCTAAAACGACTAAGGGGTTAGGTCCAAATGGATAAGAGACAACGTCTATCTGATCTTCGGGAACCTGCCCCATAATATAAAGATCATCCTCATTCGAATGCATACGCTCAATAACTGTATCGCGATTCATTATCTTAAGAGAGAGGTCAATCCCATGATAATCGCGACTGAATTCACCTAACATTTCTGGCGCTAGATATTTCGCTGTGGTAATAACACACATATTCAAACGACCGCGCTTTAAGCCCTTCATATCAGAGATTTTCATCTCAAAATTGGTTAAGGTTGCGAAGATATCGCGACATGCTTCATAAAGTTCGGTGCCAGCTTCAGTTGATTTCACATTACGCCCGACACGCTCGAATAGAGGCACACCAATAGCATCGGTTAATTTGCGGATCTGCATGGAAACGGTCGGCTGCGTCAAAAACAACTCTTCCGCAGCGCGGGTAAAGCTACCCAGTCGATAAATAGCTTCAAACACCTGAAACTGACGCAGTGTGGTGTAACGTATCAGGTGGTCGGGAATAGCAGACGGCGGAGTGTAACTATTTTCACTGGATTTCGACATGTTTCTCGCCACTTTTATGCTTCATTTTCAGGGGTTTGCTGAAAACCATCCTGTTTATTATCAAACTATAATACATAGCAGTAACTACCAGATTTCTAAGCAGAATTTTTAATCCAGCATATTACACTGCTATGAATTTATTTGATACTCAGAGCCTCAGCCAATATGAAATGAGTCTAAACGAAAAAACGGGGTCTTTCTATGCCACACGAAATCACTGACTACCCTTAAGGGCGCCTCTATTCTCAAGATGCCGCTATTACAGACGTTAAATTACTCATAGATAATTGCCTATTTTAGCAATAGAAACTATCTACTTTTATTTATATTATCTTTTCTTTATAATCCCACCAATTCATTATAGACAATTCAATATCATTGAATTATGCGCGACTAGCCGCAATTACCTGGAAAGCAAAAAATGAAAACCGAAACATCGTTATTACACACCTGGCTGCCTTTTCTACGCTGGTTTCCCATGACGCAGGAGACCCTACGTGCGGATGCGATTGCCGGCATTACCGTGGCTTTGTTGCTGGTACCGCAAAGCATGGCTTACGCTCAGCTCGCCGGTTTACCCGTGGTTTATGGTCTTTACGCTTCTATTGTGCCCGTCATCATCGCATCCATGTGGGGCTCGTGCAATCAGCTACACACCGCACCCGTAGCCTTGCTATCGATGATGTCAGCGGCAGCGCTGATTCCCTTTGCCGTGATGGGAACCGATAAGTTCATTGAATTAGCCATCATGCTAGGGCTTATGGTGGGTGTATTACGCATGACGCTGGGGCTGGCGCGTCTTGGCTTTCTGGTCAACTTTATCTCCAATCCAGTACTAGTTGGTTTTACCAATGCCGCCGCGCTCATTATTGGTTTATCGCAACTCAGCAAAATAATCGGCGTGCCTTTTCCGCGCACCGATGCTTATATTATTGACCTGTGGGCGGTGGTGCTACAGATCGGCGAGACGCACTGGTTAACACTTGCTTTCGCCGTCGGTGCTTATGCCATCATTCGCATTAGTGATCTTTATATAAAACGACTACCGGGCGTTCTGATGGCCGTTGTCATCACTACTGCAGTCAGTGCCTTTATAGGTTTTGAACACAAAGAAAAAGTAACGTTTGATGCAGTACTGGCTAAAACTCAGTCAGAACTCATCCACAGTTATATTGAAACAAAGACAACCATGAATGAAATGACGGGTGCCATTGCGGACAATAACCACGCCATCCATAAGCTAAACCAGGAAACGGGTCAATATGTGCAAATAGCCGAATTAGAAGGTGAAAGGCTGACTATGCAACTCAAGCTTAGTACTTTAAAGCATCAATATAATCAACGTCGAATCGATTTAAACCGTATAGAGTTTGTTCGAGTAGCCGGAAAAGACAACAGTGCACGCTATTATGAACGAGATCATTTACCCATAGGCATGACATCTGATGGTCTCAACTGGCGATTCGCCTCAGTTACCAATGGCCATATTGTTTTCTCTGCGGGCGGTGCTGTGGTAGGTAGCATTCCAAAAGGACTGCCACAGTTCTCTGTACCCGTGCTTGATTTTGGCATTATGCTGATGCTATTGCCCGCTGCCTTTATTATGGCGCTGATTGGTTTTATGGAGGCGACATCTATCTCCCGCGCAATCGCAATTAAAACCAAACAAAAAACAGATGTTAATAAAGAACTGGTGGGGCAAGGTCTAGCGAATGTAGCTGGCAGTTTTTTCAATTCCTTCACCGTTAGCGGCTCGTTCTCCCGCTCTGCGGTTGCCGCAAAAATCGGCGCCCGCACCGGTCTGTTTTCCATTATCAGTGCTCTGGCAGTAGTCATCGTATTATTATTTCTTACCCCACTGCTCTATCACCTGCCGCAAGCRGTGCTAGCCGTCATCGTCATGATGGCTGTATTCGGTCTGGTTCGCGTACAACCACTGATTCATGCCTGGCGTGTAGATCGTGCCGGTGCTGTCATTGGACTTATTACTTTCATTGCAACCCTGGCCATGGCGCCAGCGATTGCCAACGGCATCATGGTGGGAATTGTACTGACCATGGTAGCCTTCGTGTTACGCGTGATGAAACCCCGTTCAGAGGTGCTGGGACTTGGTTCGGATGGCATACTAACAGGCATAAAAGCACAAAATTTACCGCCCGTTAGTGAGAACTTTGTGCCCATACGCTTCGATGGTGCAATCATGTTTGCTAATGTAGCCTACTTTGAACGTGCCATCACAGAAGCACACAACAACTATCCCGAGGCACGAACCATACTCATTGTCGGTGGCGGCATAAACTGGATTGATGCCAGTGGCGAAGAAAAGATTCGTGAGATGGCTCTGACCCTGCGTAATGCGGGACTTACCCTGGCTTTCAGCAGCCTTAAGCGGCAGGTTAGGCACGCTTTCGAGCGCAGTGAGTTAGATACCCTCATCGGTGAGGATAATATCTTTCGTTCCAAGGGTGAGGCGCTGTTAGCACTGACCAGGCATTATGAAAATGCCACTAGTAAGGACAAGAGCTAGCGCATTTGTCTGACTTAAGCAATCTGTAGWGAGGGGNRAAACGCCCCTGGATGGGGAGGTANNGGCTGAAACAATTGTCMAAACCGAGGGGGCCGCACYCAGGAGGARTCAGCAAGTAGATTGCCCCAGGTTTGACAACTCCCAGGAGCTTACCCGTTACAGAGCAATCGAAACCAATGTGTTAGTCAGGCCAAACACGTCGTGTCTGCTGAAAATTATCAGGTGTTTTTATTTTAGCCGTTGATTTTGACTTTTTAGCCGTGCTTACAGATTTAGCTGCAGGCTTATTACCTGTTTTTGCTGGGTTCGGTTTAGTCACAGCTGGTTTAGTCGCAGCCGCTTGAGTCGCTGCCGGGTTGTTAGCAGMTGCGGGGTTAGTCGAGCCCTGCTTRCTCAKGCGCATGGAATCGAGTAACTTGCTCTTAGCYTKATCWGAATTTGACATTTATATTACCTCTTCTAAAAGTGAATTAAGYTCTTSTGCCGCATCCGCRCCACGTYTRCCWAYRCCATARAYACTTTYKCCTTCCAATGCGCTATTWCGATAAATAGCCCGGCGGCGGATTGCAGTATCTGCGACAGGTAAATCAATTTCACTGAGAACGTCGCGTACCAGTTTCGATAATGTAGTGCGAGATTCCAGCTGATTGATCACAAGCAATGCGCGTAATTCAGGATTAACTTCTCTAGCCTCCTTTATTGCCTTTTCTATATGCACGGTTGCCCATAAATCAATGGGTGACGGCTGTACAGGAATTAAGGCAATGTCGGCAAACTCTAACACGGCAAGTGTTTCTGGGGATTTAACGGAAGGTGGGCAATCTATCAGTACGTGGTCTTTTTTACTAACGTACGATTGCGCCTGTTGTTTTAACGAGAAAGTGGGGGCATACACAGGAAAATTAACGTTATCCCCGGCTATTGCACGCCATTGTAGGGAAGAACCCTGGGGGTCAGCATCAATAACGGCGATGCTTGAATTTTGTGAGATTCCGGCTGCARGATTAACACTGAGTGTGGTTTTACCTGCACCACCTTTGTTACCTACGACGGCAATAATGGGCATAGTATTGGTTCTCAGTGGGTAATTTGTTCAGCGAGGACATCTAATTGCGCAGCGAATTGATGATGCATATCGCGTAGCATTTCATCATCTTCTTCAAGATGAATAGTCATATTGACATACGTTTTTCCAAAACCCATGTCAGGGTATAAGCCTTCTTTTTCAGAGATTTCAGCCGCTTTATCCAGGAAATCACGTAATGTGTTGTAATCCTGAAATTCGTAACGTCTTTCGAGTCTTACTGGTCGCTTACGTTCTTGCCATTGTTGACTCATTGCTCATCTCCACATTTGTTATTCAGTTTAGTCACAATTGATAACAATGTCCCTAAAAGATAGGTTGTTACAGCTTTTCAATCCATTGTAACAAATCTTTTTCATGAGTGCGTTCTTCACTTAACAAGGCGTCAAAAAATAGACGACTATCTTTGTCACCCGTTTGCATGCAATGCGAGGTTGCCGCCTCATATAAACCGATTAATTCCCTTTCAAATGCCAGGTCGTAATGTAATAGTTCAACTAATGTTTGCCTCAGAGCCACTGGACGCAATTGTGATGCGTTCGGTGCCACCCCCAGGGCTAGCATTCGGCTAATAATACGTTCAGCATGTCCCATTTCTTCGCTGGATTCAGCGCGAAATTTATCTGCTACATCGGTCAGTCCCCAGGATGCGACTAACATTGCCTGAGTACTGTAAAGTTGTACCGCAGAGAGTTCAAGACTCAGGGCACGACCGAGGTAACCCAGTACGCGCTCGTCTGCGTTGATATGAAACATACGTTAGTATTACTAGCCGTTTAACAACCAGTCATTAACTACGCGACGCGCCATTTGAACCGTCTAGCACACCTTCAACTTCATTGTGTGGACGAGCAATAATGTGCGCTGCTACCAGACCGTCACCAACGCGTTCACAAGCATCCGCTCCAGCGCGAACTGCAGCATTAACCGCACCCGTTTCACCACGAACCAATACTGTTACATAACCGCCGCCGACRWAYTCACGTCCWATWARRTGKACTTCWGCMGCTTTWGTCATSGCATCAGCTGCTTCAATRGCGGGTACTAGKCCGCGTGTTTCAATCATKCCSAGMGCAATRCCRTATTTTTCGTTGGCCATGGYCNGTRTCTCCTAWAWATTWTRWWGGGTAWTWAAATTACCTTAAGATTTTTTRMCGTCGCCTGCAGGTAATACAGGTTCAACTTCTTTGTGTGGACGAGCAATAATGTGAGCTGCTACTAAACCGTCACCAACGCGTTCACAAGCATCTGCACCCGCACGAACTGCTGCGTTAACCGCACCTGTTTCGCCACGTACTAATACTGTTACGTAACCACCGCCAACAAATTCACGTCCGATTAGACGTACTTCTGCTGCTTTAGTCATCGCGTCAGCCGCTTCAATTGCAGGCACTAAGCCGCGTGTTTCGATCATACCTAAGGCAATACCGTAATTGTCATTAGCCATCTTTACATACTCCTAAGTTTTAAGTTGTAGACTTGGTTGTTCAAATCATTAAATAAGTTACTTAATCAGGTTTTTCACCTAAGTAGCTGTAACCGTTTTCTCGGTTTACTGACCTGTGTCAGCATCCCAAAAATCTATTATGCCTGCGACAGTCAAATCGGTTAGGATTCGAAAATCACCTGCAGCATATCTTGCAGCAGAACCACTTGAGGTAAATACCCAGTTACCTGGTCTCGCACCTACGGGGTCAACCGCTACCACCTGGTTGCCTGCTGAATCTCTCAAAACACGCATACCAATATCTCTTAATCCATCGACACGACGTGTGCATACCATCGGTCCTTCAACCTGCATAATTTCCATCGTCTGCGCCTAAGCCGAAGCTTCCGGCTCCCAGTGATCAATGATGCCAACAATGGTCAGATCACTCGGATATTTCGGGCTTCCCGCTGCTTCACGCGCCGCTGAGCTTCCCACACAAATCACCCAGTCACCTGGAATACAGCCGACTGCATCGACCGCAACGACCTGTACACTTCCGTCTTGTACGACCTGTAAATGTTTATGTTCCATACCTGGTATGCGATTTGTCGCAACCAGCGGTTTCACTATCTGACAGATTTTCATTAATGTCCACCTGCTGCTTTTATTYTCACAGAACAGTCAAGTATCTCTATTTGACCTGTTCCATTAATATCCCGCACAACTTGTAATGTGTGTARCNAACCACGMTCTTTCAAATCACTATAACGATCATGAAAGGCACCTGCTACACGTTGGCAACGCTCTTYTGCACGTTYACGTGCACCAGGGACATCGCCGTGATAGTCAAAACGTACGACTATCGGWACTGGTAATCCGTGCGAAACATTCAAACCAGTAAAAATACTTATTCCYACATCTAAATCTGTGGCGGCTTCCTCAACCGTATTGAGGTAAGCAAAAAACATCAGGTTGCGTAGCTGTATTTCTTCAAAACCAATACCMGCGCCWATAAAACGTTCTGCATGTCCGRTRTCGCTATAGCAACCAYCGTAATAACTGCGAACGTACTCAACCTGTGACATATTATTMTTCAGTAGATAAGCCATAAAACGYGCCATACCTTCTGYTAATCCATTGCCACCTTTTTGTCTAATATGATCCACTATCCATTGTTCTGCCTGGCTAGCRCTCATCGCTGCTGTGCTGTCAAATACTTGCAAACTRTCGATATAGTTTTCTAAATCGATRCTTCCATTTGTCTCGTTGCCATTGACACTGGGCATATGTATTCGTATGCCGTCTGTATCTGTGTCCATACCGATYAACAAACAATCGATAGAAGCACCGCAACAGTGTGTATTTTGTACCGCYTGCTGGAATTCCATCAAACGATCTAAACCACCTTGTGCTGCTTTTTGTGTATCTGAACCATGTGCCGCGCAACCATGATGTTCCGGATCGACCGAGCTATGGTGATACACCACAGTTTTCAAATAACGCGTTGGCGCATCTGCTGTGTTTGGCTTACCTTCACGGTAACGCACTAATTCTGTTTTAACCCATTTTTCAAGGCTATCGTCTATATCGAACATCGCACCAGCATACGAGCGACGACGAACTTCTTTGTACGGCAACCGCAGYACATAACGAATCACGTGAGCTAAGCGTCCGTCTGCACACGGTGATACATCTACCATGTGAAAACCACAGTCCTGAATAAACGTTTGAAACGCTACATCATTACTGTTGTGACCTAATGGATCTTGTGTAAATACCTCATCGCAAAAGCGGCGATAAGTTTCAAATACACACCATGCGAATAAACTACGCATGTCCAATTGGTCAACCCAGGCATCACTCAATAACAGTGCTGGCAATTCATAACCTAAATGCTTGCTAGCTAATTGCTGTGCCTGTTGCTCAAAATTTKCTTCRTGTTGCAACGCTGAGATACTCTTCAAGGTTGAAACAATGGTATCGAAAGATTCTCTTACWCTGCTTTCGTACGCATACAACTTTGCATTTTCTTGTGCATTAGTCAGCACATGAGAAGTTTTCATCGGCAGACCTGGTGAGYTATTACTCACYGGATTWATRTCTACCTGTATCGATGCGTTCGTCGTGTTATCACGAGGAAGGCTACGAGGAGCAGATATTCTGCTCAAACTTCTTGAACGATTTCGCTTATTGCGTGCGTTCAACATCTGACTTAGCTGTGCTGTAATTAATCATYGGRCTATTCNNNGRATCTATTACCGAAGNTRRYCCCTCAGATTAACCGCGAGCACCWCCTGAATAAGTAATCAARGAWCCYTTATCWGTATTACCGCTGCCACCYGTTACTTTGCTGTTTGGCACAGCGATTTCTTCATTACGTTTCTTCGCAATCGCTGCCATTTCAGCCATCGAAGTCATTGAATCTTTTGCACGTATTGTCGGATTGCGTTTTGTTGATGACAGCCCTTCGGTACCTGTCACGTGCTTACCGCGACCCCAGTCATCWCCTGTAATATTCAAMCCTGAATCCTGGCCTTCGCCAGAAACGCGTGACTTGGCACGGCCATCTACTTCAGCAGTAGGCTCTGGACGCATTTCAGCTGCATTCATATTTTTCTTACCAAAACGAGCCTCTTCAGTACCCGTCAATACACCCGCTGCCATACCGAATGGACCAGTAATAATACTTTGTTCACACTGGTTACCCGTCACACCGGTCGAGCCTTTAGCAGCGGCAGCGCCACCTGATGGTGTCGAAACAGTAAACTGTTGAGCTGGCGCATTACCGGCAATAGGTTGCGGATAATCAGGGCTAGTTGTATCCGCAGCGGTTGCCGGGCAAGCTGATGCAAACTGATCAGCACCAACATAAGGTGTACCAGAAACAGCTTCACAAGCACCTTTGGCATTACCCGTCATGACRCCATCAATACCTGGCTGGATACCTGTCAATGACATTGCTGGTGTACTTCTTTGTTGTCTGGTGCGCGCACTAACCATCGCTGCGTCTTCAGCCTGGCAAAAATTTCCTGATTGTTCTCCACCTGCGTACGGTGTACCCGTTACTGATTTACAAGTACCTGGCTCATTGCCTGTYACWTGATCAGAACGACCCGTCATCGTACCGGTAACMGACAAGCCYTTACCGGTYGATGAAACGCCAACTTTTCGATCCGTTGGTGCYTCTGCKGTTGTACTGCAAAAACCGTTGTAYTGCTCTAGACCRAYATACTCATCRCCCGTTACRTTACGGCAACTGCCSGCTTCATCACCTGTCATRTTTTCRCGGCGACCCASCATMGTRCCMGTCACGCTGCCACCACGTAATGTTGCACTSACACCCACTTTTGYTGGTGCGTTGCCAATTTCTTCYGGTTTGGTGTACTGCGTACCGGTTAATGTACGACCCATGCCAGRCTCATCRCCCGTCATTTTTTCAGARCGCCCTACATTATTACCTGAGACTGTTTTGCCTTTCATGGTTTCTGCCATGGAATTTTTTCGTGGCGTTTTTTGAGCAAGCTCACCACAGTAAGCCTGTGATTGTTCGGCACTAATATATTCATTACCGGTTACATTCTTGCACGTACCTGGCTCATCACCTGTCACGTTTTTACCGCGACCAACACGACTACCACTAACAGCGTTACCATGCGATGTGTTCGTTACCGATACTTTCTTAGCTGCTGATGCAACCGGATCGCTTTGGCAGAAGCTGCGGAAAATATCTGCACCTAAATACTCTGTTCCAGTCACACTACGACAAGTACTTGGTTCATCACCTGTGACACTTTTACTGCGACCAACCATSGTKCCMGTYACTGTTTGACCTTCTATGGTTTCACTTGCGCCTACTTTCCACGGTGCATCTTGTGCCGCCGCTGGGTTAGCTTCACTTTTTGCACGACGTTGACCACAAGGCCCAGATTGTTTCTGACCGGCACCACCTTTTTTACTACGAAGTTCACGTAATGCTTTGGAAAGGTCACGCGCGGTTAAGTCTGGATTACCTGCACGTGCAGTTTGCGCGATGGTCATTCCACCCTTGGGTATGCCCGCTTTWCCACGTTTTGACATGGCCTCACGACGCGCCAATGACGCTAAACGTGCTGCTGGACGATTAATTGTTTGCTTGCYGTTACGCACTGCCTTTTTAGGCGCAGATGCAGATAAAGATAACTGAGGTGCTTGTTTCATCTCAGTTTTACATTCTGCTTTTTTACCGCCACAACCACAGCCACAACCTTGCTCTGCAGCGACAGCAGTCTTTTCTACTGCTGCAGCCTTTATTTCTGAAGCACGGGTACGATCTTTAGCCTGTAATTTCGCTTTACCACCTGATGACATGGCTTCGCGTCGTACCAATGAAGCATTGCGACTAACAACCGCTGGCGTAGCCGCTATTTTTCCTGTAGGTCTTATGCTAGCCGTTAAGCCAGATGACGGTGCGGCTGCACGTGGTGCAACGGCTGCAACCGCTTTTGGACGCATAAGCGCAGATGGGCGCGCAGGTGTATTACTTGCATTCGCCATTAGCGCCGCCTTACCTGTAGTAGACATTGCTTTACGTCTTTCGAGAACTAATTCTCGTGCCGTTTTTGTAGTCGCTGGTTGTGCCATCGTTAACCCCAATTGCATCTGATTGCTGTAATCACGCTNATAAAGCTTTGCTTACAAAACTTCCGTTATAACGCCACTTCTATACATTTACATGAAATAGATTTATAACGATTGTTTTTATCTTTAATTACTAATTAAATACTGCCCGCCACCATTGGCGGGCAACAATATTTTTCACTCTTAAGACAAAATCTTAAGAACGCCCTTCAAATACTACGAAACATGAACCCTGAGATTGAGTGTAGTTATCGTAGCCAGTAAGGCGTACGTGGTGATCTGGAAATGCACGGTGACAAGCTTCAAGCTCATCAAGTACATTAGCCATGTTGGTTTCACCGAAAAACGGTAGTTTCCACATTGTCCAGTAAACATCCGTGTCGTTAGAAGGATGCTCATGCTCAATAGCAGGCGCCCAACCGTTTGCAATGATGTAAGCCACTTGAGCCTGGATGTCGTTACTGTCCATTTTCGGCAAAAAGCTGAAAGTTTCTAGCGTACGAACCGTTTTGTAGTTACCCATTTCATTTGTAAGTGCCATGGTTTTCCTCGTTAAAAATTAGTTAATGTCAGCTAAAACGTGGATTACACGTCCAGTTTATCGACTGTTTCAAATTCGAAGACGATTTCTTTCCAAGTCTCCATCGCAATAGCCAATTCTGGACTATGACTTGCAGCTTCAGTCAGAATATCACGCGCTTCTTTCTCAATTTCACGACCTTCRTTACGCGCTTTAACCGATGCTTCAAGAGCAACACGGTTAGCACACGCACCWGCAGCGTTACCCCRAGGATGACCCTGTGTACCACCACCKAACTGAAGAACTGAATCGTCRCCGAAGATAGTAACCAGTGCAGGCATGTGCCATACATGAATACCACCAGAAGCTACTGCGAACACACCAGGCATAGAACCCCAGTCTTGATCRAAGAATACGCCGCGTGAACGATCTTCAGGTACGAATGATTCACGTAGTTGATCAACGAAACCTAATGTAGAGTTACGATCACCCTCAAGTTTACCSACAACAGTWCCCGTATGAAGATGGTCACCACCAGATAAACGTAAACATTTAGCTAAAACGCGGAAGTGAATACCGTGCTTAGGATGACGATCGATTACCGCATGCATCGCGCGATGGATGTGCAACAACATACCGTTTTCACGACACCAGTTAGCAAGACCTGTATTAGCAGTGAAACCACCAGTAAGGAAGTCATGCATAATGATTGGACAACCCACTTCTTTTGCGTACTCTGCACGTTTGTACATTTCTTCAGGAGTTGCTGCTGTAACGTTTAGGTAATGACCTTTACGCTCACCTGTTTCACGCTCTGCTTTATCAATCGCTTCTGCAACAAAGTCRAAACGATCACGCCAGCGCATGAATGGTTGAGAGTTAACGTTCTCATCATCTTTTGTTAAATCCAGACCGCCGCGYAAACATTCGTATACCGCACGACCGTAGTTTTTAGCAGATAAACCTAATTTAGGCTTAATGGTTGCACCCAACATTGGACGACCGTATTTGCTTAAACGATCACGCTCAACCTGAATACCCGCTGGTGGACCACCACAGGTTTTGATGTATGCCATTGGGAAGCGAATATCTTCTAAACGAAGATGCTTCAACGCTTTGAAACCAAATACATTACCCACTAAAGAAGTCAGTACATTTACAATTGAACCTTCCTCAAACAAGTCGATTGGGTAAGCAATAAATGTGTAAAAAGATTCTGAGTCACCCGGCACATCTTCGATGCGATAGGCGCGACCTTTGTAGAATTCTAGATCGGTCAGTAATTCTGACCACACTGTACTCCAGGTACCTGTTGAACTTTCCGCAGCAACTGCTGCAGCAACTTCTTCGTTTGGTACGCCGGGCTGACCGGTAACCTTGAAACAGGCCAACAGGTCTGTATCAAGTGGTACATAATCCGGCGTCCAATATTTGTCGCKGTATTCYTTCACRCCYGCTTGATAGGATTTCTCTGCCATTTTAGTCTCCTGTTTCGTTCGTTGACTGGCTATTAAATTAAATTCTTTTATGACTTTTAAAAATCAGCCTGAATAATAGGCTTGGCACKGTATTAGTTCCAATCAAAATTTCATTGATAATYCATAGTCATAAATCTATACATANMGTTTTMTTAAANTAAAACATCAACTTACAAATACRCTGTAGATAACAAGTTGATAATTGTGCCGCAGCTGAGCAAACTTATGCTCAAAACCGTTACACAGCAAGCTTTATTTTATRCTTTCACATAAAGATGATTTCGCAYCCGACGYGTTTTTTCAAYCATYCGGTAAGTCGATCGATTATTRTTGTAGCGCGAYRCTAAATGCAACGGCACCCAAATAAYGTCATGTGAYTCATCATTRCCCGGTACRGGTAACGAGTCATCAATTTCGACTAAAAAACGAATATCAATATGTTCGTGTTTAGGATCACGSTGATTGGCTTCGATGGTATGTATATCCACATCGAAAACATCCAGATCGACTAATTTAATTTGGTTTTCATCGAGACCCGTCTCTTCAACCGTCTCTTTCAGTGCAACGCGTAAAATATCTGCATCACCATCAGCGTGCCCGCCAGGCTGAAACCACTGGTCAAGTTTGCGATGATGCAATAATAAAACCCGATCACGCCGCGCGTTAACCACCCAGGTTGAACCGGTAACATGTATTGGCCATAATTCTCGGTAAAAGCAATCTTCATGCGCTTCAATAAAACGCAGTGCACGTGAGACAAAAGCCGCCTCATCCATAAACTTAGCGCTATGTCGTTTTAACAAATCCAGTAATTGCTGGCGATGCATACGTCGGTTACCCGTTACCAGCTATCATGATCTGACGGGGTGGATGGATTTTGCACCGCTCTCATCGCTGCCGCTGCTGCCTCCTCTACATCTGCCTCGCTACCCGACAAGGTAAGCCTGCCATAGGCACCAATTGCTTTAACATCGATAAGGGTAATGCTTGCTGCTTTCTCAGCCTGATTAGCCGCATAAACAATATAGCCAGCCGGCTCGGTTTCAAGAATAAACATGCTCTGCCCTGGCAGCATCATCGAGCCGCGTCTATCTTGACGATTTATGAGCACAGTATGATCAGATGTCATACCGGTAATAACTTCACTCCAGGTCACCTTGCAGTCTTGCCTGCCTTTTAGATGCTCTGCCTCGAAGCTCGATAGCAATACTTTTCCTGCTTCACGCACATCACCCTGGTCACGGTGGTGGATAACCATGGAACCAAATGCACGCTCAACAACTTGTTGCGCTAGATTAACGCGCGTGGCTTTTAAGGCAATATCGGTATAACGATGAATCGCCATACCCGGTGACACTTCTATCCACAAACATGAATTACCAGGAACCGGGTGAAAACCCTGCGAGACGGACGCAATATACTCTGCAAGCTGAGGTTGCAAAGAGTCAATATAAACATACGTTCTAAGTTTGACCATGATAATATTTTTGATTGCCAGCCTGTATTTAGTACTTATCTTTTTTCAAGAGGGATAAACACATAGAAGAATATTAGGCACACCTCTTAAACGCACTCATAAAAATGCAAGCGCACAAGCTTAGAAAATAGAAAGGTTTTATACCAATAAATAAATCATCCTCTATTGATAGATAAAAATCTATCAATAGAGGCCATAATTGTACTCATATCTAGTTGAAAAAACTAAAAACGATCAAGCAGCAGACTTTTCATGTGCCTCAAACGGCTGCGAGTCAACGATGTGAGACTGCAATTCCAAATCAACAACATGATTAGTCTGTCTCGCTGGCTTGTGACCCAACAACGCCAGCTTTTCTTTTCTCGATAAAAAATCACCCGCATTCTGATAACTTAAACCAAGCAATATTTTTTTAATATCTCTACCTATATTCTTCATAACAACTCTCAAAAGATTAAAATTTTTAAATTAAGTATTCACAGAGTGCTTTGCACGATGTAGATTTTCCGTCAGGGCAAGGCGAAAATTGTCGAAAAAGCGCAGCTTACACAAACTAAGTGAGCATTTTGAGACCATTTTTAACGCTGCCATGACGAAAAAGATGCTTCCTGAAAAGCGCTCTTACAATCAATTAAGCCAATTTATCGTCAGCAACATGATATACAGGGTCTTCCATCACGTTAACCTCGACCAGATTACCCGCTTTTGTTAATAATTCTACACACTCAGGGCTCAAGTGACGTAGGTGCAATTTCTTACCCGCTTTAATATATTTATCAGCCAGATTATCAATGGCTTCGATAGCAGAATGATCGACTACACGTGAATTTTGGAATTCGATAATGACATCATCAGGGTCTTCTGCGGGTGTAAACAAATCAAGGAAGTTTTTCACCGAACCAAAAAACAGGGGGCCATTTAGCTCATAAACGCGTGAACCGTCTTTATCGTCATAACTTTTTACATTGATGTGACTGGCATGTTCCCAGGCAAAGAAAAGAGCGGAGACGATAACACCGACGACAACAGCGACAGCTAAATCGGTAAATACGGTCACACCCGAAACCAGTATCAATACAAATGCATCTGTTTTAGGAATTTTTCCCATGATGCGCAAACTCGACCATTCAAAGGTTCCAAATACAACGATGAACATAACGCCCACTAACGCCGCCATCGGAATCAGTTCAATCAGGTCAGAAGCAAACATAATAAACATCAGTAGAAACAGCGCCGCTGACACACCCGATAGACGCTGCCTACCACCTGAGTTCACATTGATCATGCTCTGTCCGATCATGGCACAACCACCCATGCCACCAAACATACCGGTAACAGAATTTGCGATACCCTGGCCAACACACTCACGATTACCGCGACCACGGGTGCCTGTTATATCGTCAATCAGGCTCAAAGTAAGCAAGGACTCAATCAAACCGACTGCAGCCAGAATAATAGAATACGGTAAAATAATTTTTAGCGTTTCCATATTAAATGCAACATCAGGAATATGGAATGAAGGAACCCCCCCTTTAATCGATGCCAGATCACCGACTGTATTGGTGTCCACATTCAGACCAATAACCACTAATGAAACGACAATAATGGCAGCAAGTGAGGATGGAAACGAGGCKGTTAACTTAGGCAAAAAATAAATAATCGACATGGTCAGCACAATAAGRCCAGAAAAAAYAGCTAAATCATTCCCAGCCAACCATTCACCACTGCCACCRGGGATCTGGAAATTAGGAATTTGCGCCAGAAAAATAACAATCGCCARACCRTTCACAAAACCCAGCATCACCGGATGCGGCACGATACGGATATATTTACCCAGCCTCAATACTCCAGCAAGAATCTGAATAGCCCCTGTCAGCACCACRGCAGCAAACARGTATTCAACRCCATGTTGCGCAACCARCGCCACCATGACMACWGCCATCGCGCCAGTAGCGCCCGAAATCATACCGGGRCGRCCACCRAAAATAGACGCCAGCAAGCCAACCATAAAWGCCGCATAAAGCCCRACKAGTGGCTCGACACCYGCAACAAAAGCAAAAGCAACRGCTTCAGGCACCAAWGCCAAAGCGACRGTYAGACCGGMAAGTATCTCATTTTGAWAACAAACTCGATTTTCGCATCCCAGCTGGAACATGCATACCTCCCCCTTAAAGTTTTGTTATGCGACTGTAAAAAGCCGCGAATCTTAACAACCTGGCGTTATTTCTGTATGACTATTAAGGAGTAGGCGGGTCGATTATTGTTGTGGTAACGGCGTGTTGCCTGGGTCTGAGTGTTTATCGTTCATTGGTTGGACAGAAGTATTTATTCTGCTAAACATTATTCTTAATTGTTAACCAGGCTCTTATCCGTGAACCCATATTTTTAGCTGTCATCCTCGAATGTTTCTGTCGGGGATCCAGCGCTTTGGGGACATTTAAATCATCTGGATTCCCGACAGAAACATTCGGGAATGACAGGCTCTTTGGTTTTTTGGTTTTAACTTACCCCCCTCTTCGTTTGCTGGATTTGGCTGCATTGGTAGCGCAAATTCAGGCACCCGAAGGGCAAACGATATGGGGCGGTATTTTTTGGTTACTTATTTTTGCTGCAAAAAAAAGTAACTCGCCTGCGGTGCGAATACCGCTAAGCTAAAGTAAATAAAAAAACCACACAAAACACCCATCCCAATAGCTGAAAATTTATAGTCCAACCTAAAACGAACAAACAAAAAAATCGCGGAATAAGCTCCCACTCCGACAAGGGATGAAAATAGACTAAACCAACCGAACCCCCGGTACAGGTTTCACAACTGCAGCCCGTTTCAATGCACAAACCTCACCTGAAGCATCAACTTCTAGTCGCTCATAAATAGCATCTAATGCAAAATCCGCATTCGAAAAAATATTCTGCTGACCAATAACATCAATCAATTCTGTCGCCACCATCACCTGCAAAATTTGACGTTTTAATCCACTAAACACAACAGTAATGCCATTACTATGCAAACTATCCACTAAATGGTGCAATACTTCTTCACCTGAAGCATCCATCTCATTAATTGCATCGCCCACCACCAGCAAGTATTTCGCATTAGGATAAGTCGCAACGGCTTTTAACATGGCATCTTCAAAATAGGATACGTTGGCAAAATATAAGGAACCATCAAAACGTACTGCAATGATATTTTTATCGGTCGGTAAATCTTTATTAATTTCAATGTCACGTAAGGTGCCATCTTTAAACCGACCCAGCACAGCAACACGAGGTTGCATAGTACGATATAGATACAATGTTATAGCGAGAACCGCACCTATCATTATACCGTGGTCGAGTTTCGGCGCAGCACCAATAGTGGCAACAAATGTAACAATGGAAGCAATACCATCATGTTTGTTAGCTACCCAGATGTGCTTAATGGCTTTAAAATTAATTAAYCCAAATACTGCCATTATAACGACTGCVGCTAGCGTYGCTTTTGGCAGGTGATATAACAAGGGAGTCAGGTACAACAATGTCACCACKACTATAATMGCCGTCACAACCGATGAAAAACCTGTTYTAGCACCCGCATTAAAGTTAACCGCAGAGCGAGAAAAAGAACCTGATGCAGGATAGGCCTGGAACAAACTACCAAAAATATTTCCCAGCCCTTGYCCTATCAGYTCCTGATTGGGGTCAATCCGGTCTTTCGATTTTGCTGCCATCGCTTTAGCAATCGAAATYGCTTCCATAAAACCAACCATGGCGATGATGATTGCGCCGATAAATAACTCGGAAAAGACTTCAAAACTAAAAACGGGTACGGCRAAACCAGGTAGGCCTTCAGGRATACTGCCTACCACTTTACCGCCCATACCTTCARAGTCGATAAAATAACTCACTACTGTCGTTGCCACCACAGCGACTAAGACACCAGGTATCTTTGGTGCAAATTTTCTCAACCCAATCATAATTGCAAACGCGGCAAGACCCATCACTAATGTCGCAGGATGCGTATCACCTAAATTCTGTATTACACCCAGCATTTTCACAGTTAAAAAGTGATCACTTGCACCACCCGGCATGGTAACGCCAAATATTTTAGAAACCTGCGTCAACCCAATGAACAATGCGGCGGCATTCGTAAAACCAACGATAACCGGATGTGATAGAAAATTAACGATGGCACCCAGTCTGAACATACCCAGCGTGAATTGAAATAACCCAACCAGCAAAGTTAAAAACATAACAGTCGGAATATATAGCGCTAAAAATTCTTCCTGAGAATGATTTGTACCCAACATTGATATGACGATAGGCGTCATCATGGTTGCGGTCATGGTTGATACAACTGCGACAGGCCCAGTACCCAATTGTCGAGACGAACCCCAAAGTGCCGCAACAAAAACTGGCACAAACGCAATGTACAAACCATAGACTTCTGGTAGACCGGCTAGCGTTGCGTAAGCCATAGATTGCGGGATTAAAACAAGTGCTACGCTTAACCCGGCAACCATATCAGCTCGAAGAACAGCTGGATTTTTTAACTCACCAATCCAGTTCAAGAAAGGAAAAATTTTATTTAACAACTTCTGCACCCTCGAATACGCTTATCAAATAAACTACGGAAATAAATATCATGGCATTACACGTCATCGGTTATAAAATCACATGCCTGGCACAGTCATAATAAAATTAATTACTAGAGAGCAATCATGACAGAACAACACAAACAGCTCCCACTATAAACAAGAAAAGTAAAAATTTATGTTAGCGCGAACTAACATGCCATTAAGTAAGACCTCTTTCGATTATGGCACAATGACAATAAAATAACTGTATTTCAAAATGGAAAAGCTAACATAATCACCATTTAATTAAATGGATAAAAGAAATAAACTACTGGTATATTTAGTTATAATATCAATAATTTAATAACCATCTAACCATTACTGGCGTATCACTAATTACTAAAATTTACTATAAACTTTCGCTGAATTTCATCTGACCACGATTGATTATTCAATTAAGGTTTACACTTACACCTATAGATACAAAGAATGTTATGAAGAAAGGTTTCGACAGATTACGCGGTGTTGCCGCAGCCAGTGCCATAGGCTTAGGAATGATAAGCGGTGGAAGTGCGCGAGCGGCAACGGTAACACTTGGCATTGGCATTACGACTGCGGGTGCTAAATGGCAAGATATTAACACCGGGCAAGTCCTTGCCTTCGGTCAGTCTTCATTGGCGACTGTAAGCGGAATCAATTTCCCCAATACATCTGTATCTGGAATGCTAATTAACAATGCCAGTCTGACAAGTGGCATTGATAATGCCTTTGACGGTGTCCTATTTATGGCGACACTGCAATCAGGTACAACAAAACTATTTAACAATCCTGATGACACAGTGGATCTAACGAACAACATTCTCACCTCTGACCTTCAAATCGATTTTTTAACTGGCATCAATGCACAAATCGAATATTATTTTCATCCTTCAAGACCACTAGTAAGAGCACTCTACAGTTTTGAAAACACCACTAACAGTGAAATCACCTTTCAGGTTTACATAGGCGGTAACCTGCAATCTGGTAACACCACCAATATACAATCAACCAGTGATGATGACACTGATGTAGAAGCAAGTGATTTATGGATAATATCAAGTAACCGAAGCACTGGAACCAATCCGACTATTGGCACGTCGGACACACCCGTTATAACAATAAGTCGATATGGCGCAGGCGCCGCTGAACCAAAAAACGGCGTTCAACTCGCTAATAGCGTAGGTATATTCGGCCACCTTTACGATGTCACAGTGCCTGTCAATAGTACGCGTCGGATTTTAGTTTTCGCTGAATTAAACTCATCAATTGATAATGCAAAGTCAGCCGCTGCTGACTTTGAAACGCTTGATGCGGCAGAACTAGCTGGACTTTTATCCGGATTTAATTTGAATAACATCGGCTTTGATGAAATCATTAACTACACGGAAGATACAACCGTTGATAAAAAGGACCCATCAAAAGATGATGGCGATTTGAGTACAGGCGCATTAAATACGCCGGCTATAGCGATGTTGCTCGGCCTACTGACACTCAGTCGTGTGCGAAAAAAGGAAAATGTTTAATTGTATTGGCGTTTAGCTAAAATTTATTACACACGTTTTAAACGCTAACGCATGCCACAACCATCACAAAAACAGGCCATTCTTTCCCTACTCGACACCAAACAATATGAAGTAGCGTTACAACACGCACTGACATGGTTAGAGGAATCACCAAAAAACACAGATGCCTTATATGTTTCAGGCTTGGCCTACCTGTTCACCGGACAATTTGAAAAAAGTATCCATCACCTGAAACGAGCGATCAAACAAAACCCAAACAATGCTCAATATATCGCAAACCTGGGGATTAGCTATCTACGCTCAGATGATATTGATGCCGCCATTACTAACCTGAAACAAGCCATCGACATGCAGCCAGATTATGAGATGGCACGTTACAACATCGGCAGTGCTTATATAAAAAATCAGCAAGCCGAGTTAGCTATCGATCACTTTAAATCGCTGACTGAGCTCCAACCTGAAAATGCAGACTATCTCTGCGCACTGGCCGATGCCATACGCGAAACCGGACAGTGGTTGCACTCAATAAAACTATACAAAAAAACATTAGAACTAGATACCAACCATTGTCGTGCCCACACCAATATGGGCCCACTGATGATGCACCTGGGGCAATTTGATTATGCCGTCACACATTGCCTTAGAGCCATAGAACTTAGACCTGAACAAACCCTTGCCAGAAAAAACTTAGGTGATTGTTATGTACAGATGGAACTACTCGACGACGCCATGGAAGCTTATGCCGATGCCTTTGATATCGATGAAAACAATGTAGAGCTCATCGTTGCTATCGGCAACATTTGGTTGGAAACAGCCGACTTTTCTGAGGCATCGTCGTGGTTTCAAAAAGCCCATCAGCTTGACGACGAAAATGCTCTTGCTCTTTGTGGCTTGGCACACATCCAACGAGAACTTGGCAACCTGCAACAAGCGTTGGATATACTTCAACCTCTACTGGAAAAAGAGCCAGAGAATATTGAAGTGTTGCACCATTTGTCTGACACATTGTGGGATGATGGTGATGCCGAAACCGCTCTACGATATTTAAAAATCATCCTGAAGCTACAACCACATCGCTCTGCACTCTATGCAAAAATTGGACATATACTGTCATCGGCCGGTGACATTGACGGTGCATTGCAACACTATAATACAGCGTTAAAACAAAACCCACGCTGCATCCCCGTGTTAAATGGTTTAGCCACGACACAACGTGGAAAATTAGAAACACGCCACGTCGAAACCATACAAAACCTACTGAACTCAGGCACGACGAACACCAAACTTAAACCTGGAAACCATGCCGCTTTACATAATGCTCTGGCATTTTACTTCGATGGTAATAAACAATTTAAAGTCGCTGCAGAACACATGAGACAGGCCAACGATTTTCAATGGCAACACAAAAAAATACGGGGCTGGCAATACCATACACAACGACATGAAGACCACATAAGCCAACTAATCCAGATCTTCACACCCAGGTACTTTAAACAAATTGCAACCTACGGTAGCACCGATAACACGCCCGTTTTTATCGTCGGCATGCCCCGCTCTGGCACCACCTTGACCGAACAAATTCTGGCCAGACATAAAAACGTATTAGGCATAGGTGAACGCAATTTTGCTTCACAAGCATTCAACCAGTACACCAATATAAACAACCAAATTAAACTGGAACAGCTAAAGAACATCACCGGGCAGGAGGTCAAACAACTCAGCCAAAACTATCTGGATAAACTACATGCTCTAGTCAGGCAGTCGAACGAAACCAACATCACTCGGGTCATCGATAAAATGCCCGATAATTACAATATGATTGGCTGGATTCTTACCCTGTTTCCCAATGCAAAAATTATTCATCTGCAACGCGACCTTGCCGACGTTGCCCTATCATGCTGGATGATGCAATTCGGTACAATACGCTGGGCCTGTCACAAAGAGCATATAAGCCATCGCATACAACAATATCAGCGAATAATGCAGCACTGGCGAGAAGTTTTGCCTGATAAGTTTATAGAAACCAGTTATGAACAACTGGTGAATAATCAAAAAGAAGAATCCATTCGGTTAATTGAATATATCGGTTTGGAATGGGATGAAAATTGTCTGAAGTTTTATGAGTCTGAGCGATTGATTCGAACTGCCAGCATGACTCAAGTCAGGCAACCTATACACAAAAAATCTATTCATCGATGGAAAGCTTACCAACCGTTTATAGCCGGTTTATTTGACGTTTAAACGGTTCTTTGTTTCCTGCAACCAGATACCAAAACCGTCCCCTGTCACCATAACGGCTGTTACCATCACTGTCACCTGATTCTTCAGTGACTAATAGCCCATCAGGACACCGCCGCCAAACTCGAACAAAAATGGTTTAATTTCAACAGGTTAGCACTCCAATATATGACATCATGACATATATATAACTTAAACCCCATGGTAAATTATGATTTTATTTTTCTGTAATAGATTATGCCAAAAATCCATACATTGCTTAGCTCTGCATCCACACCAAAGCAAAATGACCGTGTGATGATGATTGCGTCTAAAGCCGGCTTTTTAACGGCTGATGAGTGCAATACCATCATTAAACAAGGTGATAATCAAACAGCCGTAGCGGGAAGCCTGGGTAGCGAAGATGAAATAAATGAATCCACTCGTCGATCCGATGTTACCTACCTGATGCACAATGATGAAAATGCCTGGTTATATGACAGATTAGGAAGTGAGATTCAACAAGTAAATACAGAAGCATATGGTTATCATCTTTCTGGCATCGAAGCCATACAGTTAGCAACCTATGATGAAGGCGATTTTTACGATTGGCATACCGATTTAGGTGAAGGCGATAACTCAACGCGTAAGCTCAGCTTGTCCATTCAACTCTCACCCTCAAACGAATACGATGGGGGTAAACTGGAATTTATGAAAGTCGCTGAGACCGGCCTTAGCGACCAGGGCGCGATTATCTTCTTTCCCTCTTTTCTACACCATCAGGTTAAACCCATCACCAGAGGTCGTCGTTATTCATTAGTGGCCTGGGTTCACGGTGATGCATTTAGATAATAAAGCTCAAGAAATCATCGAGGTTTAATATTGTTAACCGCACCGTAGGCACGTTTAGCAATAATAGGGTTTTTTTTGTACCCTCTGTGCCTCAGTGATGAAAATGTTTTGCCCGTCTGTTCATACCGAAAGCAGTCACCCATAAATCTGTAAATCAATTCCAACTCAGCCAACCAACAAATTAAAATTCAAATTCATTCGCCGTTTATAGTGCATCGGATTACTACTGGCATGAAAAATATTATCTCTGAATAAAATACCGGTATTGGCTTTCGGCATTATTCGTTTACGAATGGTCAGCTTTTCTGGCAGACCATCTTCAGCTGTTTCATTAAAGATAAAGGTTTCACCGTCACAGTCATGAAGATAATAAAGAAATATCCAGTTATCCCCTTCCTTATTAAAGTGCGCCGGATCTATATGCGGCATATTATGATTTTCTTTTGTACTGCTGTTTAGTTGCGTTTGCAGATTGGCTTTACAGCGATAAGTGGTAACGGATTTTGTCAGTGCAGAGACACCAGATTTATGCGCCATGATATAGATTAATGGTCTAATCAAATCCCAGTGTGGCGATACTGACTCATCTTCAGCATACATAGTATGTGTAAAACCACAACTTGCAACAATTTCAGGATTTTGTTTAAACGGATTGTCTTTCACATCAACGGAAACTTCCGGTGAATAAACCCAGGGAAAATCAAGGTCTGAAACTAAATCTTTAATCTCGCGCCAATAGGTTGTTGGCAAAACATCCTTTATTATTATTAAATTTTTCATGAGATGCCAGTCATCTAACAGGCTAACAGTTAAATTATGGCGCTTCTGGTTTAGTCATCGCAGTAAATTCTGACGCCTGTTCAATTTCTCGTTTTAGCTCCTTAGCCGGCATGGCAACCAGACCTATCTCTGCAAGGTAACCCTTCTCACCTAATGCATTCTCACTAACCAACTCACCCATTATATGTGAAAGGCCCTGAACTTTTTTCAAATTAGCAGCTTTGATATAGACATATAAACTACGCGATAATGGATAAAGGCCTTTGCTGATAGTACCAATGGTAGGTGGCATTTCATTGATAGCATAGGCTTTCAATTTATCTTTAGTTTTTTGCCAACCATTAAATCCCATGAGACCGATACTATTTTTATTAGACTGTAACTGTTTTGTTAAATCAACATCTACGGCTTTAGCTTTAACATACAAACCATCTTTTCTTGGCACATGACAAWGTTCTCGATACAAACGATAACTTCTTTGAATATTTTTTAAGTCAGCTATCCAGTCCCAGCTACGACATCCCCCTTCCATACCCAGTACTTTTACTGAACGTGCATCACGTGTTGCATCTGCAGGCCCAAATATTTTTATTGCCTGCTTAGGCGCATCAACATCGATATCCTTCCACGTCTTGTATATGTTWTTCGTTAACACACCCGTCGTTTTTGGGTCAGGTACGTCATTTGCTAAAGCCAGAAATAATTTACGTTGATCAAGGTTTAGGTCGATTGACTTTTTATCAGCAACCACCACTAAAGCTTCATAACCCATTTTTAGTTTAATAATTGAGCCAACGTTTTTCTGACATCTTTCAAACTCTTCAATATTCATTTCACGCGTTGTCGCAACCATATCAGGATACTTTACGCCTTCGCCTAAACAAAGTAGTTTTAGTGCTTTTCTAGGATAACGTAATTCGATTGTTGGGTTACCCTTCAGATGCTTTTTATCCACTTTTGATGCCACTGCCGACAGCAGTTTCATCGTAGCAGGATCAGCACCAATCAATACATTTTTACGAGAAAACTCTTTTTTGTCAGCCGCAAAGCTGTTTATAGACATGAGTGAAATGACTATTGCTACGACAATCTGTATATTTTTCATTAATTACATCTCTAGTTTTTTAATTCAGGTTAATTATAAAATTTAATCAAGTCAGTATAGTTGTTCAGGGGTGTTTTGAAAACGACTACGAACTATAACCAGCAATATTTAACTGCAATTATCAACCACTTCACTGACACTACCGCTGGCATCACTCGTCGTAAACGTACACATACACGGTGGACCATTGGCAACAACAGGTCGGCAGGAGATAGTTTGTGTTTCGTCTAAATCAATTTTAACCGTGTTATCAAGCGAAGCAGGAAATTCATTTTCTATATTATTTATATCAGGGATAACATCGGGGTCATTTATATTTGGAGTAGTATCACTTTCAATCGTTATAGTACTACTAGTTGAGGTATTAGTGGCTGACGTACTCGTAGTATTGACGCTGCTGGAATTTCCAATACTAGAATAATTAAATATTGATGGCGTTTTATTATTAAACGATGGACTGTCGCTATTCGTTGGTAAGCCGCGATTGTCATCAACATAAAGTTGGTCGCGAATATTACTGTCATTGGTACTTTTGGCAGATTTTCTATCCGAGCTTAAGCCATTGCTTTTAAACCCTGCATTTAACTTATTCGAAGAATACTCGCCAGCCTGCTCGTCCGTCTCTAATAAATTACTGTGTTCAACACTATTTTGATATTTATTAGATAACGTCTCTTGACTAGATGACCTGACAACTTCATTCGAGATAGACATATTCGATGAGATATTCACTACAAGTATGCTCGCACAAGCCGCACTGACGAGGCTTGTGACAGCCATTACCGGACTAGCAAACATAAAATCGAGTAAATTGCGCAACAACATTGCAAACCTCATAAATTAATAAAGCAGGCACCCAGTGCCTGCTTTTAAGTAAAGACTACATGTCGATGTAGCTATTCTGCCAGACACTTTTAGTATAAACCAGACGAACTGGCTGCACATCTATTAAGCGATGCGCTGTGAACGCCTTGCAAATCCAAGCAAACCTAATAGACCACTAGCAAACAACCAAGCGGCAGCAGGTACAGGTACGACTGAGGTAGTGACGGCACCCGTTAATGTTAAATTGTAATCGAAAGATGTAAAACTATTACCTTCAAAGCCACTAAAAGGTGTACTCAATCCAAAAAATTGACTTGTCCAGAATTGCGAATCAAAACCATTATTTCCAAAAGCATCTTCAGGTGAATTAAAATCCGCCGACACGGTTAAAAAATATGTACCGCTTTCCCATGCAGTAAAACCAAAGCTGCTACTAAACGCATCAGGATTATTACCTGCAACGGCATAATAGTTACCGGCGTTTTCCATGTATAAAACGATAATTGGATTAATATCAAACACACCGCCAAAATCCGTTGCTGAACCATTAGTAATGCTTGCTCCAAAACCAGCACCCGCAGTCAAATCAAATTTCCAGATATCGACATCATTAGACGCAGCACTCAAGTCACCGATGATTCCACTATTTAACCCTGGGTCAGCAAAATCGGCTGTGGCAAAAGTACCATTAAATTCCGACTCGATCACAGCTGCTGAAGCCGTTGTCATGGCGGTTACTAATCCAAATCCTAGAAAAAAACGGCTGCTCCACTTTGATAAAGCATTTGATAAAACACAGCTATTTTTTAAATTTAAGTTGTTCATAATTTAACTCCAGAATGATTCATTCTATTTCAGGTTACTGCTACACCGAGTTATACCTATCATTTACATTTATCGGTTATTAGCGCTAAAAAGATTTATACATTAATTAATATACTAAGCTGCAAGATACATACCAAATACACAAATTATTATATAAACACATATATATCAATAATTTAAACTTTTATTTCCATCATTTAGCATTATTCAAATCTACTACAAACATGAATATGTAAACTTTACTGACAAGCACCTATCTGCCTATCTAAATATAAAGAAAGGCGGCCCTGACGGACCGCCCTCTTTCATCAAGTTTTAACTATAGACAATATAATAGTTAATCCTCTCCTTACTTGATTACTACCGCTACACCGTGTGGATCAGAACGCTCTACACCTGTATAAGCATAACCACCTGAAGCAGAAGGACCAACATCATCAATAGTGTTAGTCGTGCGTACTACTGCCGCTAATGAACCTGACTTACCACCATTAGACAGTTTGATTACACCCACACCAGGACAAGCGCCTTGTGCTGAGTGAGGAACTGAATGAGGAACCGGGCCACGTGCAGCGAAGAACAAGAAGTCGCCATTAGGAGAACGATCCATTAGATCAGGTGTTACGTCATCTGCATGAATTAAAGGTACAGCATCAGCTGCAACATCAGAACAAGCAGTTGTACCAGCTAGACTGTAAGTATGCGACTCACCCGTTGCCACGTTAAAGCTAACAACGTTATTTCGAACACGGTCAGCGTTATGTACATAGTGACCACTGGTAGTACCAACCGCACCGTGAGCATCACGACGTGTGCTTATACCAGGTAACTGGCCCGTAGCATTTGATGCTGGACCAGAAGTTGCACCACCTGTTGATGTGTTATCTACGTCTTTAAAGATAGTACGTGGACGTGGGAAGTTTTCTGGGTAGAAAGAACCTGCATCAGGGAAGTTAGTTGATACACGGTACATTGAGAACACAGATTGTGTTGCACCACCACCAGCAGCAGAAGCACCCGCATTCAAGTAAACGTTACCGCCTGCTTCAACACCACCACAACCTGCACCATTAAATATCTGGTTACCATACTCACCAACGATTTGCATTGGAGTAGAAGCACCATCAGCCACAAGTAGACCACCGCCACCAAATGTTACATATACTTTATCGTTAGAAGAAACGATTGGGCATACAATAACGTTACCAGGACGACCACCTAAACTACCGTTAGCCGCGCCGCTACTACAACCGTTCTGACGACATTTGCCATTTGGTGTATCCAGTGCAGTTGCTTCCGCATCATAAGCACCAGAAACCGTACTAATCATTGCGTTACCCGCAGCATTCAACCCTGAATAAGCACGAGCCGATCTCACGATGCTAGATGCACCTACACTCATAGAAGCGGCCTGATTAAAATTAGCGGTTAAGATGTTGCCATTCTCATCACGAGTCATGTCGATACGCTCAAGAATACGACCGTGTAAGTTTGCAAGGTACAATGCCGTACCATCTGGAGACCAGAAAGACATATGCAGAGACTCACCCGTGTTTGTGCGTGTTACACGCCAAAGCGCAACGGCTTCTTTCGTATCAGCAGTAACAATACCTACATAACCACGACCACCAGAGAACAAGTTTACATTTACATATTTATGTTGTGGATCAGGTAACGCACCGTGTAAACGACCGATTGACAGGTCATCGCCAGTGCCCACTGCTGTACCTAAAGCAGCGCTATTTGACGTAGCCAGTGTTTCACCGGTTAGACCAGAAGCATCACTCTCGATCAGAGTGCCAGGGAAAACGGCATGTGCATCACAAGGTGCAACGGTACCTGCACAAGGGATTGGGCTTGGCGCTGGGCCTGTACCTGCGGCGTATTTTTCAACATCAGCGCCTTCAAAAATTTGTAAGAAACTACCGTCTTTACCAATACCCGAAGCACCCGCAACAGAGTTAGATTGGTCAGATGCCCAAACTTCGTAATCAATAGCCTGTACTGGGGCAGCAAATGCAATTGCAAGCGCAGCAGCAACAGGAGTCATTTTAGATATAAATTTCATAGAATTTTCCTCTTTAAAAAAATTTTTAATAATAGTCAAATAAAATTAAGCTTTATGGCTTCTGCGACGAGCAACACCCACCAGGCCAAGTAAACCACTACCGAACAACCAGACAGCGGCAGGTACAGGCACCACTCCTACCTGATAATCAAAAGAGGTAAAACTACCGCCATTGAAGTTATTAAATGCTGTTCCTAAAATATCTTCAGTCGTAAAGAAAGAAGAGTCAGACTGGTTATTACCAAAAGCATCTTCTGCATTATTAAAGTCAGCAGAAATTGACAGGAAGTAATTACCTGAAGCCCATGTAGTAAAACTTAAGCTAGTACCAAATGAATCTGGGTCAGTAGAAGCAACGGCAAAATAAGAACCACCGTTTTCCATAAATAAAGTCATTATTGGGTTGACGTCAAATTCGTTATACAAGCCTGTGTAAGAAATGTTGGCACCAAAAAATTGGCCCGCATTCAGGTTAAAAGACCAGATATCAACATCATTCGATACGGCAGAAGCATCACCAATGCTACCCGTCAGTGTCTCTGGAATAGCACCTGCATTAGCTGTCGCGAATGTGTCGTTGCCTTCAGTCTCTATAATTGCCGCTTGTGCTACAGAAGCACACATTGCAATCGCAGAAACYGTGGCAATACCCAGCCATTTTTTGGCTGATTTATTTTTCATTTATTTTCCCCTTGGTTTGTTGCAAGATTTAATCTTGCTGCAAACAGTAAAATTAAAATTACTGATAACAAAATGCTGCTGATAATTTTGTTAAAGCGTGCGCCATATAACGATGCAACTGTGTGATATGACTCACAAGCTTACAAAGCAAGTATTATGCCAAAGCTTTAAAAGACTCATTAGGTGGGGGTTTCACTAAAAAATTGGAAATGTTAGACCCATTCAGAAAGTGTAAATTTATGTGCTGTAAGGTTTATCCTACAAAAAAAACGTGGATGCTGACATATCTGACATGAATTGCTGTCACAAATGGCAGTAACACTTAGGTATTACAACCAATATTGATTAAAATCATGTGGGAAATTATAAGAAGCAATCTAAACTATTGAAACCATTAAATTTAGTTAAATTAATAAATGCTAATTTACTTATTCAGATTGAGTGTAAGAAATATTGACAAAAATTGATTTATATCAAGAAAAGTCTCGAGTGATAAAAGTTAGGGGTCATTCACAACAAAATACAGTGCTCAAATATAGATTACTGCTTATCAATTAACCGCTTTTGCCAGATGTAGTACAACACGGGAATAACAATAAGCGAAACCAGCGGTGCGGTAATCATTCCGCCCACCATCGGCGCAGCAATGCGTTTCATTACTTCTGATCCCGCACCACTACCGATCAAGATAGGTAGCAAACCGGCAAAGATCACACAGACGGTCATTGCTTTTGGACGCAAACGCAGTAAAGCACCTTCTGTTACGGCTTCACGCAGAGCCCTGGCATTTTTTGGCTGTAGACGATCGACCGCCTGATCCAGATAAAGCAACATGACCACGCCAAACTCCACCGCTACCCCGGCAACCGCAATAAACCCCACTGCCACGGCGATAGATAATTCAAAATTAAGTATCCACAATAACCAGGTTCCGCCTACCAGTGCCAAAGGCAACGCCAGCATCACCATTAACGTTTCGGCAAGGTTACCAAAGTTGATATAGAGTAAAACCAGTATTAATCCGATAACCAGAGGAATGATGACCGCCAGACGCGCACTGATACGTTCCAGGTATTCATATTGCCCTGACCAGGTTAATGAGTACCCCGGCGGCAACACCATCGACGAAGACACTTCAGCGCGCGCCTCATCTAACCATGAACCAATATCACGACCTTCAATGTTGATATATGTCCAGCCATTGGGCTGCGCATTTTCGCTTTTTATCATCGCCGGTCCTCTTTTTAAGGAGAATTCAGCAATGTCACCTAAAGCGACCAAGCCCCGTTTAGTATCAACCGGTATTTGTTTGATTCGTTGCACTGAATCACGAAAACGACGATCCATCCGCATACGCACAGGGTATCGTTCTCGGCCCTCTACCGTCCAGGCAATCGTTTCACCACCCAGTGCCACGCGCACTACCTCGTGCACATCGCCGACACTCACGCCGTAACGCGCAACCGATTCATGATCCATTTCAATATTGATATAACGCGCTGATTCAACACGTTCTGCATAAGCTGATTTTGTACCGGGAATATCCCGAACAATACTTTCCACCTGTTGCCCAAGCTTTTCGATAACACCCAGATCAGGCCCAGCAATCTTTATTCCGACCGGTGTACGAATGCCGGTTGCCAGCATACTGGTACGGGCTTCAATAGGCATTAACCAACTATTCGCCGCCAGACCAGGTACCTTAACGATTCGATTGAGTTCTTCTTTTATACCATCTAGCGTCTGTCCTTCTCGCCAGTCTTCACGAGGATGTAACTGAATCGTGGTTTCGATCATGGTTAAAGGCGCAGGATCCGTCGCCGTATCAGCACGACCTATCTTGCCAAAAACGCGCTTAACCTCAGGCACCTGCTTAATCAAACGGTCGGTTTGTTGTAACAACTCAGCCGCCTTACCAATCGAGAGGGAAGGCAAGGTACTCGGCATATATAAGAGATCACCTTCATCCAGAGTGGGTAAAAATTCAACCCCCAGTTTTTGATAAGGAATGAACGCGCTTAACATAATGAGTATGGCAATAACGATGGTTGCAGTCGGACGATTTAGTGCTGAAGTCAACATAGGCTTATAACCGGCTGCTAACCAACGATTAATCGGGTTATCCAGCTCAGGTCGAATACCGCCGCGTACCAGATACGCAATTAAAGCCGGTACCAGGGTTATCGAAATACCTGCTGCTGCTGCCATGGCATAGGTTTTTGTATAAGCCAGCGGAGAAAACATTCTGCCTTCCTGCGCTTCTAACGCAAAAATAGGCATAAAACTGACGGTAATAATAATTAACGAAATGAACAATGGCCTGCCAACTTCACACAATGCGGCGGCAATGGTTTCATTTGTCGCTCGACCCTTTTTCCCTTCCAGTCGTTTATGCACATTTTCTATCATCACGATGGTCGCATCGACCATGGCACCAATGGCAATGGCAATACCGCCTAATGACATAATATTTGCCGTAATGCCCTGCCATGACATAACCATAAAAGCCGCAAGAATTCCGATAGGCAACGAAAACAGAATAACCAATGAAGATCGGGCATGAAATAAAAATACGGCACACACTAATACCACCGCAATAAATTCTTCGACCAGGCGATGACTTAATGTGCTGACGGTACGTTTGATTAAATCAGCACGATTGTATGTCTCGACAATTTCGACGCCTTCTGGCAAGGATGCTTTTAACTGTTCCAGTTTTGCCTGCACACGCTCAATGGTCGCAAGCGCGTTGGCGCCCCTTTGCATAACCACAATGCCACCCACAACTTCGCCTTCACCATCAAGTTCGGCTATTCCCCGTCTTGGCGCAGGCATCACGCGCACTTCTGAAATATCACCAATACGCGGTACCGATCCCAGATCCCAGTGATGCAACATCGGTACGCGACGTATATCATCGATACCACGCAGATAACCCACTCCGCGTAACAAATATTCAGACTCACCCATTTCTATGACAGAGCCACTGACCTCATGGCTAGCATCGACAATGGCCTGCTTTATCATTTTATAATTAATTTGGTGTGCTTCCAGCAAGGCGGGATCAAATGTGATTTCATACGTTTTTTCTACACCGCCCACTGTCGCGACTTCTGCCACACCGTCAATACCGGCAAGTTCATATCGCATAAACCAGTCTTGAATGGATCGCAAATCAGCCAGATCATGTCGCCGGCTTCTATCAATCAGAGCATATTGGTATATCCAACCAACCCCACTAGCATCGGGCCCCAGCACAATACGTGCATCGGAAGGTAAGCGTTCTCGGATTTCGGTTAAAGACTCGAGCACACGACTGCGTGCCCAGTATGGATCGGTACCATCTTCAAAAATAATATAAATATAAGCATCACCGGTAAACGAATACCCTCTAACAACACGCGCACCGGGTGTACCTAACATGGCAGATGCAAGTGGATAGGTGATTTGATCTTCAACAACCTGTGGATCATGCCCGGTATAATGCGCCCGAACAATCACCTGCACCTCTGACAAATCTGGCACTGCATCGAGCGGTAAATCTTTTAATAAATGAACACCTGAAACGGTAATCAGAATAGTCATTAGCAACATAATGTGTCTGTTGCGGACCGACCACTCAATAATTTTATTTATACCCATCGACTTATTTGACCATTTAACGTAAATATAGAGCCGTAACTATTTAGAAAGACGTTTAAATCCAGCTTGAAGTGTCGCCTCGGAATCAATCAAAAACTGGCCACGAGTCACTACATGATCACCCTGTTCTAAACCCGACTTTATCTCCACCCATTTATGGCCTTCAAAACCCAGTTCCACATCAACCGCTTCAAAGTAATCATCCAGTGTTGAACGTATAACTCGGGTATTATCTTCATCATAAATAATGGCACTAGTGGGTACACGTAACACTTTCTCTGCAGTACCCGCATTAACATAGGCACCACCAAAAGCACCTGGCTCTAATAATCCATAAGGAACTAATACATGGAAACGCAGCGCAGAATAAAAGCCAGCCCGGTTATGAATAACTTCAACCACTCTACCCGGCCAGATTCTTCCCGGCAGATGCGCCACGCCCAGTGTGCCGGTATGTCCAACTTTCACACCACGGGCAAGACGTGAATAACTGCGTAAATCCACTTCGGCTAATGATGGCGCAGTGACTTGCACTAATCTTGTCCCGACAACTATTTTTTCATTATCACTGTTTTTGCTTTCAATAACCCAGGTTACTTCACCCGGGAATGGTGCAACAATTTCCAGATTTTTTGATAAAGGGCGATCTTGATCGTAACCCGCAAGCACTTCATCACCGACACCCATTGCCAACAATTTTTTACGCAACTTTAATGCTTTAGTTATCTGTGAACTTTCCATGGCTTCGACATAGTCAGACACCCATTTATAATAGGACGCCACTTCGATGGTGACTAACACATCACCTTCTTCCACCCAATCACCGCTTTGTACAGAAACCCCCAGCAAAAAACCCCTTACTTTACTGCTAATATTTTCTTCCTGAGCATCCGACACCCTCTCAACAAAACCTGAAGCATAAACCTCTTCGGAAACCGAGCCGAATTCAACATGCTCCAATCGCACGCCAAGATTGTTCACCATAGCGGCGGATATAAATACCGCCTCTGAATCTTCACCTTGCTGCGGACTTTCGCGCAACTCAAGATTCATTCCGCAGATAGGACATGAACTCGCTTCTGTGTCAGTAATTTGCGAATGCATAGGACACACGTAATTAGGATCAACATGCAAGATGGCATGTTCTAGTGCCGTTTCTTCTTTTGCGCTGTCTGCCGCATGATTGCTGCTGTTATTGTCGCAGCCAATAACCATAAAACTCATTATCGCTATTGCAAAACTGGAACCCAGGCTTTTAAAAATATTTTTTTTCATTTTTATTTCTAAACGTCTATCACTGAACGCTATTATTTAGACCTTACAAAGAATTATTCTTAGTGTGTCCAAGCCTAGCAGATTCAGACAGAAAAACAGAAACGCCACATATGACTATGTGGCGCAAATTAGAAACAACTATCCTGTCATCTCCGAATGTTTGGATCGAGAATCTAGCGCATTAAAAACACTGGATTCCCGATACAAACATTCGGGGATGACAGCAAACAAATTGACTACTGGAAATAAGTACCGCGTTTAGTACAAATAAACAGCACCGGAGCCATTCTCGTCATCGTTAGTCGCATCACCACCGATGCCCGTTGCATTACCATCTTCATTTCTGGCTCCAACCGCAAGCGTATTACCATCACCACTTAATTCGATGGACGTACCGAATGAATCACCACTGTCTGTGTTACTGGCTTTCATATAAGCCTGCTGCGCCCACACGCCGCCTGCATTTCGAGTAAAGAAGTAACCGGCACCGGCGTTAGATAATGCGCCCGTCACTTCATCACCATTTACGCCTATTGCTGCACTTTGTTCTCCGGTTGCACCAAYCGCAAGGGAATTGCCATCCGCGCTTAAACTAACTGACTGACCAAAATTATCACTGGATTCTGCATTACTGGCTTTCACATAGGCTTGTTGTGTCCACGTAGTTCCACTGCGAGTAAAGACATAAGCTGCACCTGCTTCAGGTGCATTATTATCGGTATCATCGCCATTTATCACTGTCGCCATGCTACTTTCAAATTTGGCACCAACGGCTAAGGTATTACCATCATCACTTAAACTAACAGCCGTACCAAATGAATCGCCCGCATCAGAGTCACTGGCTTTAATGTATTCTTCTTGTGTCCACACGTCAGAGACATCACGAACAAATACATACACCGCACCCGTAAAATTATCTGCCGTATTTGTRGCCACTGTTCCAATACCGGATGTATCACTGTCTTCACCAATAGCACCAACAGCAAGCGTATCCCCGTCCGAACTTAAGCTAACACTTGCACCGAATAAATCCCCACCGTCAGCGTTATCGGCCTTAATATATTCTTGCTGCGTCCAGTTACCACTACTTTCAGTAAATATATAAACTGCACCAACGAGTGTAATGCCCGGTAAATTRTCATCCATTGAACCTACACCTGTTGTTACACTAGTTTCGGCTCTTGCACCAACCGCAAGAGTTGCACCATCATCACTAAGRCTCACAGCATCACCAAATGAATCTATTCCTGATGGCGATGCTTTGAATGTATCTTGCTGCGACCATGTATTGCCAGTTCGTGTAAAGGTATAAGCCGAACCCGTACCACCTTGTTGCGGTGCACCAACAGCCAACAAATTACCATCAGCACTCAAACTAACCGCCGTACCAAATTCATCACCCGCTGCAGAAACCGTTGCCGTAATATCTGACTGCTTAATCCAGCTCTCTGCAATTTTTGCAAATACGTAAACAGCTCCCGTATTACCCAATTCATTTCTCGCACCGACAGCAAGCGTATTACCGTCAGAACTCAAAGCCACATCAATACCAAACTCATCACCAGTAGCCGTATTACTTGATTTAAAATAACCGATTGCCGAAGCAAGTGTGTAGTCTGCAATAGAAATCGTTGCCCCAGCGGTACAGCCCAAACTATTACAGCTTTCCAAAAAGTAACTCGCACCGGCGCGCAGATACAACGCGACGGTATGATCAAAAGTTTCTACACCCTGTGCAAGATCACCACTTATTTGAGTAAAACCAGAAAGCCCGCCGGGGTTTTCCATCAGGCGATAAAATGCTGCATCATTGACATCCTCCCAGGTAAAACGAAAGGTTTTTATATCAAAACCCAGTGTTAATAGTGCCGCAGTTAGAGGCGGCGCAGTGATAACAATACAGGTAACGGTAATGTTACTAACGTTAGCAGCACTCACCGTTCCACTTCCATTGCCAATGTTACATACCTGCCCAACTGGATGAGTGCTAACCGTTGCCTGAAAAACACTGCCATCAGCTAGGCTCGTAGCAAAAGTAAAATTACCATTAGTATTAATTGTTATTGAATCACCGCCGTTGTTCTGCAAAGTCACAGAACCTGTTAAGCCAGATACTGCTCCACCTACGGTAAATAATGACACACCATTTCCATCATCACCCCCACCTCCACCACATGAAGCTAGAAATGTCGAGAGACATAGAATAGATATTGAGCTAAGAATTTTTTTAAAGGGTTTGTTCGAATTCACTGGCGTAACCTTCTGTAACGTAAAAACCAGACGTTTCTGGTCTTGACTGAAAATATTTATGAACTCAGTCTAACAGAGGTTTATAAAATTTGCCTACGAACCGATAAACGGCTACAGCACAATAAATAGAAAATTACAGAMAAAACAATCGGATAYATCGTATGGCAAACGATAAATACGCGCACRCTAATTAAATATTGGGCCCAAAGGACGAACTGATTCATGCTCCATGATGAGTTCGGTTTCATTCATGTCGCCAGTATTATCAATTGTGATGGTTTTAACACCGGGCATAGTACGCAAGATATAGGCCGCCATTAACATCAACATTTTTTCATTATCGGTATCGATAGCGGTTAATATTTTATCCGCTGCAATTTGGCAACGTTGCTCAGAATCGGGCATTTCAACCCAGTCACGACTCATCTGCCAGCCTTTGTTCATATCAGCATCTAATTTATCGAAAAATGCTTCAGCTTCGACAAGCAAATTATCAGGCACTTCAAATGCATGGGTGCGCCCATCCACAATGATATTTAGTTTCATAATACTAACTCTGTTAAAATGACATTAGCGCATTGTCATAATGCGCTAATGTCATTGCGAGCGTAGCGTGGCAATCTCCTGTAGATGATACGGTTGCTTAATGGAGATTGCCACGCTACGCTCGCAATGACGATTAAATCTACCTTTTAAATTATACCCGAATATATATCATGCTTGTTACTATCCCAGAAGTATTAAACAAAGAAGACATCAGTGTTATTCAAGACCTGATGTCCACCGCCAATTTTCATGCAGGCACTGCATCAGCTGGTTCTGAAGCCGAGCGTGTAAAAAATAAYCATGAGATGTTTATTTCAGAAGCAGAAACGCAACGCTTAAATAATCTACTCATGGGTAAACTCATTAAAAACCCCACCTACATTGCTACTGCTTTTGCAGCAAAGATTGCCGCACCTTATTACGCTAAATATACCGAAGGAATGAATTACGGTAAGCACGTCGATGACCCAGTGATGGGCCCGGCGAACCAACGTTACCGTTCGGATATCTCGATTACACTTTTTTTGAATTCGCCTGAAAATTACCAGGGCGGTGAATTAATTATTAGTACCGCATTCGGTGAGCAAAAAGTTAAGCTCAATGCCGGTGATGCAGTACTGTACCCTTCATCTAGTACCCACCGAGTAGCCGAAGTAACAAAAGGTGAACGTCTGGTTGCTGTTACCTGGTTGCAAAGTACGATACGTGACCCTGCCAGGCGTGAGATTTTATATAACTTGAGTCAGGCTCGTGAAACATTGATAAAAACCTCAGCTGGCTCTACTGAACTTGAGCAATTAAGTAATGGCTACGTCAATTTATTACGCATGTGGTCTGATATATAAAACGACTTCTCATGCAGTAATAAACAGACAATAAAAAAGCCCGGATTAACCGGGCTTTTTTATTAAACGTTTAAAACTGGCTTCTAACAGCTGAGTCTTATCGCTGAGAACCCGCTTCTTCGTGAGCCAGATCAACCACTTTATTCGCTAGTTCCTGATATTTAGCACGGTAACCGTCAAATTCAGAACCGGCTTTTGGTGTGAAGTATTCCTCTGGATCCACACCATTTGCTTGCTCATACGCTGAAAACTTCTTTTGCATTTCCAGCATCTCTTTAATCATTTCTTGCTTGCTTGCCATATCTCTCACCTTTTATGTGTGAACAGGGTATTAAGACCCCAGTAAATTCTTAAACGTATTACTACGTTATGCTATAACCGAAATTTTAGCCTGTGCTCTATCCTACCCATATATCTACAAAGGGGAAGGATAACTAAAATTCATTTGTATTAAAAATGCATTGCGTGATGTAGATTTTTCGTTATGACAAGGCAAGAATCATCGAAAAAGCGGAGCCTATATTAAGTAGGTGAGCATTTTGAGATGATTCTTAACGCCGTCATAGCGGAAAAGATGCATCATGCGGTGTATTTTTTAGTAACCGCCTTTGCGTGTACTTTGTGGACAACCGCCAATCTTCAGGCCTTGCTTTGATGGCATTCCAGGGAACATTTCGTACATTTCTTTGGAAGAAACCTTACGACCCCATTTTTTACCCATGGCTTTCATAATGCTACGTTCATTTGGCTCATCACCATTGAGTACACACTCACGAACATACCTGATCGTATCCCATTGATCTTCAGTGGGATCGATGCCCTCTTCAGCAAAAAGCTCTGCTGCGATTTCTTCGTTCCAGTCGTTGATGTTTTCCAAATAACCGTTTGCGGTTCTATCTACTGAGTCAAGTGCTGCCATGATTTTCACCTTTCTTTAATTAAATTGTAAAAATTTGGCGCAAATCTTAGCTGAATCAGCTGGTTTTTTCTAGTATTACAAATGAGATAGAGCCAGGGGCGCGTACGCACCGGGGTCAGAGACGAATGGCACTTAACTTAAGCTAAAAACCCACTTTATTTCAATAAACACGTCATTGCGAGGTACGAAGCAATCCCTTTCTGGCAGGTAGTACACACTAGCAGATTGCCACGCTATCGCTCGCAATGACGGCAACTCCAGCTTATGTAAGCGCCATTCGTCTCTGACCCCTGAAGATTAACTCCCAGTAAAATGAGACTTATCTTCAGTTTCACCAACGGCTTTTATACCTTTGTGGGCAATAAAAATACCACAACCTAAATGGCGATGAGACCCCAAACCCACTTCCTGTAATGCAATTGACGTTACTTTATCAAGATCGGCAATCATCAGACTCCGGGTTTCAATCAACTCACCGCTGGCTTCAATCTCATGCCCCATTCCACACAGCAATTTTTTCGCCTGTATGTCACGCGCTTTTAACTCGTTGGCCACCCAATGCAGAAAATCATCTTCATTCATACCCGGTTGTACCATAATATAACGCGCAAAAAGAGTAGAAACAGGATCAACCTTCTTGGTTGCCATCTTACCGATCGTTACTGAATGCCCGGCAACATCTAGCGTTTGCCCAACCAGTTCACGCGCATCATCAATACGTAACGTCGGCACACGTAAATGCATACGTGTTCGTTTAGAAAGATAAATCAATTCACCATCGGGAGGACGCTCCCAACCATTACCTGATGTAGCGCCATGTATTTGATGTATACCGACCTCGGGCTCTTCTTTTATCCAGGGCAAAGCCTGATAAAGCGTTTGAGATAACTCCCATGCGTGACGAGTTGGAATCTGCTTACAGTCTATTTTGTAATGCAAATCAACTACTTTATCAGACATGCTGACATCATTTTTTCTGTCGTCTTCTTGCCAATACATAATTCTAAAGTAACTCGTTTAACACTTATATACTAGAGTCTGGAAGTAAATGTTGCTTCCAGCTTTTCTTCCCAGTCAGCCGGCGTATCTTCAAACTGAGGCTTTACATCCATGCGAAAAAAAAACTCGCCTGCCGCCGCCCGTTTTTTTATTTCTTCTTTTAATTGCTCAAAATTTTCCATATCAGGATTTTGAATCATTATTTCACTTAACCACAACATTATTTTTTTCGCTCCGCTTTAAAAATAAAATGAAAAATGAAAAATGAAAAATGAAAAACTAAAAATACAAACATAACCGTTACTATCTGTACTTTAAAATTATTTACATTTCAAATTTCGTTTTATCGCCATCGGCGAAGCTTATGCTGGAATAGTCGATAACCATCACCTATACATTTTTCACTTTTCACTTTTCACTTTTCACTTTTCACTTTTCACTTTTCACTTTTCACTTTTCATTTGATGCTACAGCATCATAATATCTCGCACGGTACACCAAACGTCCACTTCCGTCACCGTCCGTAAACGCCGTGCGATTGTGTAACACGTTATTACATACAATTCCCTGTCCGGCTTTCAGCGCCACTTTAAAAACATTATTTTCATCAGCCATTAAAGCATTTATCATTGCAACCGCATTTGTTGTTTCTTCTGTATCTCGCCAGACAATATTGCGCTTTCTGGCTGAGAAACGCATATGTAATCGGCCATTGTCTTTAACTATAAAAACCGGGCCGGTTTGCGCCTCACGAATCACTTTTCCCGCTTCAACATTCGCCGGTATCGTCATTGCCTCAGGATGTATTAATGCTTCTATATAAGCGGGATTTGCATCTCTCAACTTTATATAAACATGCTCGGGATTGAGCAGTGAATTCACCCCGCCCGATGCTGCCGGTCTGACACAATGCATTACAATGCCATAAATTTGTTTATCCAGATAATTATAATACCCGTCCGTGTGCCAACTTAATGCTTTATTTGTGTAGGGAATATATTGGTTGCCTGCCTGATTTCGCACTTCCAGACTGCTGACACTATCTTCATCGGAACGCAAATTTGCATCCAGGTTAACTAGTGACAACTGTTTACCTAACGCATGTACCAGAGATTTATCCTGTATCTCAGGATTGTTCAGTTGATAAATCACCATATTAAAATTATCACAGCGCGATACAATGGCCTTTTTTTCAACATCAGACAATTGGTACGGATCATCGATATAAACTAAAAGGTCACTTAGCCTGGGCAGCTCGCGACTTAAATGTTGCTCACGCCACAGCTCATAAGCCGCTTTTACAGCCAGATTATAGGGAGATCCTATTTCAATCTGTTGATTGTCTTGTATTGCCATATCAAACCATAAGAAACATTAAGATGAAATCATGCCGAAAAAATATAAACACTGCAATACCACTATCGGAAAGGTGAAAATAATGATTTATACATTATATATATGTCTGAATTAACACCGTTTATTCAACCCCCCTAATTTATATATAAGTTATTGATATTATTAAAAAAGTAGGCAATTTTCTTTTCTGACGACAAAATTTGCTATCCCATTAGGGGTAAACCACCTTTTGCCAACCCTCCCATGCGTAGGATTCTACAGTCAGGCGCAGGCACATAAACTCCACCACGGATTTCAATACTATTTGGTATGTACCAAGTACGTTGAAAGAGATATTGTTTAAACAATTGTTTGGGACTAGAATCCACACCTAGTTTTTAAATGACAAAAGTACAATTCGATCAGTACTTTGAACTGACACAACCTAAGCGGCAGACAGGAGAGATTCCATGGCCAAGAAGATTTATGAAACACCTATGCTCGACGAGCTTGAAAACGGCCCATGGCCTAGCTTTATTACAGGCATCAAGAAATTACGTGATGATCATCCTGATGAACGCATCCAGGCAGTAACCAGCAGTTTACTTGGTCAGCTGGAACATTCTTACGAAACACGTAAGGGTTACTGGAAAGGCGGTACTGTTTCTGTATTCGGTTACGGTGGCGGTATTATTCCTCGTTTCTCTGAAGTTGGCGCAGCTTTCCCAGAGTCTAAAGAATTCCACACGATTCGTGTTCAACCACCTGCTGGCAACCATTACACCACTGACATGCTTCGTCAGCTTGGCGAAAGTTGGGAAAAATGGGGTTCAGGCCTGCAAACATTCCACGGTCAGACGGGTAACATCATGTTTATCGGTACCACTACTGAAGGTACTCAGCATTTCTTTGATGAAATCAACGGTTACGGTTGGGACTTAGGCGGCGCGGGCCCATGTGTACGTACTGCGATGTCTTGTGTGGGTGCTTCACGTTGTGAAATGTCTTGTGCAAACGAGCACGGTATTCACCGTCACCTGGTAAACAACTTTACTGATGACGTTCACCGTCCTGCCCTTCCATACAAATTTAAATTCAAAGTTTCTGGTTGTCCTAACGATTGTCAAAATGCGATCGAGCGTGCTGATATGGCCATTATTGGTACATGGCGCGATGACATGCAGGTTGATCAGGCTGAAATCAAGAACTACATCGATGCTAAAGGTGAAAACGGTCGTCAGTACTACATCGACAACGTTGTTTCACGTTGCCCAACCAATGCACTGACGCTTAATGAGGATGACACGCTAACTGTTGATAACAGTAACTGCGTACGTTGCATGCATTGCTTAAACGTTATGCCTAAAGCTTTACACCCTGGCACAGACCACGGTGTAACGGTTCTTGTTGGTGGTAAACGTACACTGAAGATTGGTGACTTAATGGGTACGGTTGTTATCCCATTCAAGAAGCTTGATACAGAAGAAGCTATCGAAGAATTGGTAGAACTGGCTGAAGAGATGATCGATTTCTGGGCTGAGAATGGTCTTGAGCACGAACGTACCGGTGAAATGATTGAACGTATCGGCCTGGTTAACTACCTGGAAGGTATCGGTCTTGAAGTCGATCCAAACATGGTTGGCAGTCCTCGTCAAAGCTCATACATCCGCATGGATGGCTGGGACGAAGAAGCTGAAAAATGGTTCGAGCGTAAAGCAGAAGCTAACGCTTAAGTCTTACCAGTAATCTTGATGAGGGGGCTGCCGAAAGCATTACGGTAGCCCCCTTCTAACAAATATTGAATTTTTGAGGAATAAAAAATGGCCGACAAACCTCGTTCTCCCATTGAGTCTGGTTGCCCTGATGGCTTCCAGTATATCCACCCTGTTATGCGTAAGAATTACGGCGCATGGAAATTTCACGAGCATCCAAAGCCAGGCGTGCTTCGTCACGTAGGTTATAGCGGCGACGAAATCTGGACTGTACGTGTTGGTACACAACGTATTCTTGATATCTTCTCACTACGTGAGTTGTGTGATATCGGTGATGAATTCGCTGACGGTTACATCCACTTTACTATTCGTAGTAACGTTGAATACATGGTTTCTGACCCAGCGAAAGTTGAGCCATTAATCGAAGCTATTACGGCTAAGGGTTATATCGTTGGCGGTACTAAGAACTCTGTTGCTATGCTTTCACACACACAGGGCTGGTTGCACTGTGATATCCCTGGTACTGATGCATCAGGTGTTGTGAAATCGATGATGGATGAATTAATCGACGAATTCCGTGAATGTAACATGCCTAACCGCGTACACATCACCACTTCTTGTTGTCAGATTAACTGTGGTGGTCAAGGCGACATCGCAATTAACATTCAGCACACTAAACCACCTAAGATCAATCACGACTTAGTATCTAACGTTTGTGAGCGTCCTTCAGTAGTTGCTCGTTGTCCTGTTGCTGCGATTCGTCCTGCAATGGTTAACGGTAAGCCTTCATTAGAAGTTGATGAGAAAAAATGTATTTGTTGTGGTGCTTGTTTCCCACCTTGTCCTCCAATGCAAATTAACGATGCTGAGCATTCTAAATTAGCAGTATGGGTTGGTGGTAATCACTSTAATGCACGTAGCAAGCCTACTTTCCAGAAATTAGTTGCTGCTGGTATCCCTAACAATCCTCCTCGCTGGCCTGAAGCTACTGCTATCGTGAAGAACATTCTTAAAGCATATAAAGAAGATGCCAAAGATTGGGAACGCATTAATGACTGGATCGAACGCATCGGCTGGCCTCGTTTCTTTGAAAAAACGAACCTGCCTTTCACTAAGTATCACATTGATAACTGGCGCGGTGCACGTAACAGCTTAAACGCTTCTACACACATCCGTTTCTAACTACATATTAATAAAACTAAGATTTTTTATAAGAGTAATTATTGTGAAATTTAGTATTCAAATTAACGAGGGTCCTTACCAGCATCAGGCATCTGATACAGCGTATCAGTTTGCTAAAGCTGCGTTAGCTTCTGGACATGAAATATTCCGTGTTTTCTTCTATCACGATGGCGTAAACAACGCGACCAAACTTGCGGTTCCACCACAAGATGATCGTGATATTCCAAAGTTATGGTCTGAACTATCAAAAGAAAACGATCTGGATTTGGTTGTTTGTATTGCAGCCGCACAACGCCGCGGCATGATGGATGCGGATGAAGCAAAACGTCAAGGTTTTGAAGATAACAACATGAATGAAGGTTTCCGTATCTCTGGATTAGGTCAATTGATCGAAGCCGGTATTGAATCTGACCGTTTACTCGTCTTTGGCGCATAGGAGATAAATCATGGCAATTAAAAAATTCATGTACGTCAACCGCAAAGCACCTTACGGCACAGTTTATGCTCTGGAATCTTTAGAGGTTGTTTTAATTGGTGCAGCATTTGATCAGGACGTTAGTCTTGCATTCATCGGTGACGGTGTTTACGAGCTGACTAAAGGTCAAGACACTAAAGCGATTGGTCAGAAAAACTTCTCACCCGTCTACTCTGCTTTAGGTGATTACGAAGTAACTAAAATCTACATCGAAAAAGAATCACTTGAAGAACGCGGTTTAACATTAGATGATCTTCAACACCTGATCTGGGAAGATGAAGATGATGACTATGCTGAAAAAGACTCTATTCGTCTAGTCAGTCGCGCCGAGTTAGCTGATGTTATGGCTGAACAAGACATCTGTTTAAGTTTCTAGCCGAGGAGCATAGAGAATCATGGGACTATTACACACAGTAAACAAATCGCCATTCGAATCCAGTGCATTCGATATATGCTTAGGATATGCAAAAGACGGTTCTACCGTTTTGCTAATCGAAGATGGTGTATACGCAGCAACCACTGGTAACAGTGCTGCAGACAAAATCAAAAATGCTAGTGGCGTTACATTTGCCGTACTCGGTCCTGACCTTCAGGCTCGTGGACTCGAAGGCAAGCTAGCTGATGGTATCAAAGTCGTCGACTACGAAGGCTTTGTCACTTTAGCGGCTGAGAGTGATTCAATTCAATCCTGGCTCTAAAAAACAAACTATTTATTTAACGAGGATATAAACATGTCATCAATCGAAGTAAACGGCAAGCAGTTTGAAGTCGACGAAGAAGGTTACCTAGCTAACTTAAACGAGTGGGAGCCAGCAATCGGTGCTGCAATGGCTGAAGCTGAAGATCAACCTCTTACTGACGAGCACTGGGACATCATCAACTTCCTGCGCGAGTACTACGAAGAGTACCAAATTGCACCAGCAGTACGTGTACTGACTAAAGCGGTTGGTAAACGTTTAGGTAAAGAAAAAGGCAACAGCAAGTACCTTTACGAGCTATTCCCATACGGCCCAGGTAAGCAAGCATGTAAATATGCCGGTCTTCCTAAGCCAACGGGTTGTGTATAACATATAAGTTTTAAGTTATATGTTATAAGTTCGGGGGCAGTAGCATCGTCCCCGAAACTTTAAATAAGGCACATTTTGTAAATACATGATGTGCTTTATTTAAAGTTTATAAATAAAATTTTGTTAGAGAGCTCTGCACGAAGTAAATTTTTCGTCAGGGCAAGGCAAAAGTGACCGAAAAAACGCAGCTTACACGTTCGTAAGTGAGTATTTTGAGATCGCTTTTAACGCAGACATGGCGGAAAAGATGCTTTGTGTGGAGTTCTCTGATTTACTTAACGAGATTATTCAATGAACGCACTTAGTATTTTGTACGTCATACTTTTTTATGTGGCAATGATCACATTAGTAGTCGGCATCACAAACAAAATGTTGCAGTACAAACGTGTGCCAGCACCTTTGAAAATCGCAGTCACCCCTGCTCCGCTTACAAGGACAGGTGTCGTCTACCGTTTCTTTACTGAAGTCGTTTTATTTAACAGCCTGTTCCGTGCCACTAAATGGACCTGGATTTTTGGCTTCATGTTTCACGCATCGTTATTGCTCGCGTTCTTCCGTCACTTACGTTATGTGATCTCGCCTGACTCAATTTTCTGGCCGCTGGTAAACAACATGATTGTTCAGAGTTTTGGGCACTACGCTGGTTTCGCCATGTTAGTGGGTCTGGCTGGTTTGTTCGCGCGTCGTATTTTTGTTGATCGCGTTCGTTACATCTCATCACCGTCTGATTACTTAATGCTGGTTTTAATTATGGGCATTGCAGGTACGGGTTTAGCTATACCTTATCTAGCCCCCACAGACATTGTTCAACTTAAAGCATTTGTCATGGGGCTTTTCCTGTTTGACTGGCAGGAACTACCCAGTGATCTACTCCTGCTGGCACACCTGACCATGGTTCTATTTTTAGCAGTCATATTCCCAATCAGTAAATTGATGCACGCGCCAGGTTTATTTATGGCTCCAACCCGTTACCAGATAGACAACCCACGTGAAAAACGTCACTTGTCACCCTGGGGCGCTGAAATTGAAGCCAAAGATGGCCGTAACTCATAATTAAAAAAAGCTACTGGAAGACTAATAATGGCTAAGGTTGAATACGAAATACCAGAAACGCGGGAATTCCCCGTCATTCCATCTGTCATGGAAGGTGCGATGGCGCACAGCTCACCTTTTATAGCGAATGAAGAGTTTCAGTCTGATATGGGCTTTCCTAGTCCGGAAGAGCCTGGCCAGTTAATCGAAGGCTGGAAAGAAAAGTTTCTTGATTTAATGAAAGATAAGTTAAGTAAATACCGTTCTTTACAGGTATTTATGGACACATGTGTAAAGTGTGGTGCTTGCACAGACAAGTGCCATTATTTCATCGGTACCGCTGACCCGAAAAATATGCCGGTTGCCCGTCAGGATTTACTGCGCAAAGTTTACCGCCGTTACTTTACTTTCGCCGGTAAGTACTTCCCTAAACTGGTTGGTGCTGTTGATTTAACAAAAGAAGTGATCGATGACATGTACAGTTACTTCCACCAGTGTTCTGAGTGTCGTCGCTGTGCCGTATTCTGCCCGTTTGGCATCGATACCGCAGAAGTCACCATGGCAGCACGCGACATACTGGCTCAAATCGGCATGGGTCAGAAATACTCAAACCAGATTATCCCTAAAGTACACAAAATTGGTAACAACCTTGGTCTGCCTGAGCCCGCTCTAGTCGATACACTAGAAGGTCTGGCTGAAGAAATTGAAGAAGAAACCGGTGTCGCTGTGGCGATACCGCTTGATGAGAAAGGCGCAGAAATTTTGCTGGTTACCCCGTCTGCTGACTTCTTTGCTGAGCCGCATATCGATGGTTTGATTGGTTACGCAAAAGTCTTCCACGCTGCCGGTGTCACCTGGACATTAAGCTCAAAAGCATCCGAAGCGGCTAACTTCGGTTTGTTCATTGGTAACTACGAACAAATGCGTGAGATTTCACTGCGTATTCGTGATGCAGCGAAAGACCTTGGTGTTAGACGTTTAGTATTTGGTGAGTGTGGACATGCATGGCGTGTTGCATACAACCACCTTAATACATTAGCCGGCCCCTGGGATTTCCTTGATCAGAACTACCCTATTCCACAACACATCCTTGAATTTACCAAGGATTGCTTAGATCGTAATATTCTAAATATTGATAAGTCAGAAAACGATCACATGACATTAACCTTCCACGATTCTTGTAACATCGCACGTGCATCGCGAATCGGTGAAGAGCCAGGCAGTCAGTTCACGACGCCGCGTCAAGTGATTAAAGCGGTATGTAATAATTTCCACGATATGTCAGCTGATACGATTCATGATGCCACCTTCTGTTGTGGCGGTGGCGGTGGTCTGTTAACAGACGACCTGATGGAATTACGTATAAAAGGTGCGCAGCCACGTATGGAATCACTTAAAAATGTGGTTGCTGATCACGGCGTGACACACATGGCGGCAATATGTGCCATCTGTAAATCACAGTTTACAAAAGTCCTGCCTTATTACGGCATGACCATGGATCAGATTGTCAGTGTTCACCAGTTAGTGAGCAACGCGATTATTCTGGAAGGCCAAGGCGAAGAAGCAACTGACAGCGACAGTGCTGACGAAGCCGCTTAAATAAAATTCGTCATTGCGAGACACGAAGCAATCTCATGCAGACTACTGTATCGTTAAAAGAGATTGCCGCACTGCGCTCGCAATGACAAAGAAAGAAATAAAGATATAACAATTATTATTGACATACACCGGGGCAAAACCCCGGTAAAGCAACAGGAGAGCTGGCATGGCCACTTCGAAACAAGATATGCAAGACAATAAGTTGAACTACAGAAGATATGAGGATGGCGATTACATCGAAAAAGACTTCGGCAACCAAATTTTCAATGAAGATACAACATACAAGTGTCCTACTTATGTACATCGTACTCCACCATGTCAGGGCAGTTGCCCATCAGGCGAAGATATTCGCGGCTGGTTAGATATCGTTCGTGGTATTGAGCTTCCTCCTGAAGGTGTATCCATGCAGGAATATGCATTCCGTCGTTCGACCGATGCTAACCCGTTCCCTTCTATGATGGGTCGTGTATGTCCAGCACCTTGTGAGACAGGCTGTAACCGTAATGATGTTGAAGACTTCGTTGGTATTAACTCTGTTGAGCAATACATCGGCGACACCGCCTTTAAAGAAGGTTTCAAATTTGATAACAGCGCTGAAATGACTGGCAAAAAAGTTGCCATCATTGGTGGTGGCCCTGCGGGAATGGCTGCGGCTTACCAACTACGTCGTAAAGGCATCGCTTCTACCATCTTTGATGATCATAAAGAGCTGGGAGGCATGATGCGTTATGGTATTCCTGGCTACCGTACGCCTCGCGACTTCCTTGATAACGAATGCCAACGTATTCTAGACATGGGCCACATCGAAACTCGCATGAAYACKCGYGTWGGTCGTGATGTTGAACTSGCTGATGTAGAAAAAGAACATGATGCTGTTTTATGGGCATTAGGTTGYTGGACTGGCCGYGGTGTTCCGCTGGAAGGCTGGGAYGAAACSCCTAACTGTGTCTCTGCGGTTAAATTCCTTGAGCAATTTAATAAAGGCGAAATGAAATACACCGGTAAAAAAGTACTGTGTATTGGTGGTGGTGATACTTCTATTGATGTTGTATCGGTATCTCGTCGTATTGGTTCATTTGCTGACTCGACTGAAACACCTGAAGCGGTGGTTAACGGTGAGGTTTCACACGCTGATCACGATTCATCTAAAAACATTCCTTGCCAGCAAGTCACATTGACTGCACTGTTCAAGAAAGAAGAGATGACAGCGGCACAGCACGAAGTTGAAGACGCAACGATCGAAGGCGTTAACATCATGAACGAAGTAATGCCTGTTGAACTCATCCGTGATGCAGACGGTCGTGCGACTGGCATGAAATTTGTTGATTCAACCTGGGAAAACAACGCCCCTGTCGCTGTAGAAGGCGGTAAAGAATACACCATTGAAGCTGACATCATCGTTGCTGCGATTGGTCAAGGTGGTGATCTAACCGGTGTTGAAGATTTCAACAACGGTCGTAATTTAATGGACGCAGACAACCTGTTCCGCGTACCGGGTAAAGACAATCACTATGTATGTGGCGACATCGTTCGTCCTCACCTGTTAACCACAGCCATCGGTCAGGCATACATCGTTTCTGAAACCATCGAAAATGACTTCAACAATGTTGAAATGAAGAAACGTCCTAAAGTTGACGTTCACCACTTCGACCTGATTGATAAGTTAGTTGAGTCTGGTTTAAGCGTTGATGCTTACGATGCAAACGAGCATAAAGATGACGCTTCACGTGGTACTGAAACTTCTAGCTACGCCATTCACAACTACGAAGATCGTTCTGAGCAGGAAATCATCACATCTGATGCGTTATTCCTGGGTCACTTTGACTTTGAACCACGTAACCTGCGTGAAACAGATGTRMYCKCNYSWKATNMRSYRKTMGGYCANRYGSYSGRKCRCNSWSWTSANYCTTGRWGAAGAAAARGCTGTYGCTGAAGCRGGWCGYTGCATGAGYTGYGGCATGTGTTTCGARTGYGATAACTGTGTTATCTAYTGYCCACAAGATGCRGTKTTCCGWGTKAAGAAAGACAGCAARACWTTAGGTCGTTACGTMGAYACTGACTAYACCAAGTGTATYGGTTGTCACATYTGYTCWGATGTATGCCCKACYGGTTACATCGATATGGCTCTAGGTGTTTCTTAAATAATACGTCTTTTGTAGGAGCGGGTTTTTCACATTACGCGATTAGCTTTTCTCTAATCACGTATTCGCGAAATAAGAAAAACCCGCTCCTACAAATACATAATAACCGTTTACGCTGGTATAAAAACAGGTAATCTGATGACAAGATTTTTACGCTTAATTTATGTAATGATAGGTCTTACCCTACTGTCTACAACAGCAGTGGCGGAAACACCCTTCCCTACGATTCATGAACCCACAGATGAAAGCCTAAAGTGCATTCAACCTGAAGAWGAGATGCGTAGAAATCACATGAACTACATATTGCACGAACGTGATGAAACAGTGCACGAAGGTGTTCGTAACGAGCCGGGTAGTCTTGCTGCCTGTATCGATTGCCATGTAGAGCCAAACGCCAACGGCGAAATYGCMGGAATCGAGAGTAAAGAACATTTCTGTACTGCTTGTCACCAGTATGCTGCCGTACAAATCGATTGTTTCCAGTGTCATGCTGATCGTCCACAAAAATTTATCAATCGTAGCAGTCACAGCTCATCAATCAAACAACAACTTCAGCAAACACTTGCAGCTAAAAATAATACAGCCAGCAACCATTCAAGTGATGAGGTAAATGAATAATGTTCGATTCTAAAAAAGCAGCGCCGGCTAAAATTGATTTTATGAATTTAGACACTAATTCAGATGCAGCTGGTGTTAATTCTTCACGACGCGACTTTTTATCTAAAGCAGCAATCGCTGGCACAGTCACCCTTGCCCCTGGTGTTTTCTTACACTCGACTGCCCATGCTGCAGGAAACACATCAACAAAAGCAGACAGTGAAGACGTCAGCAGCAAAAATCGCTGGGGCATGTTAATTGATACTGCCAAGTGTGGAGACGGCTGTACTGGCTGTGTTGATGCCTGTAATGAAGAACATGGTCTGGTTGGCAATGGCCGYCCTGAAACAGATACCCAGTAYATTCGCRAAGTCACAYYWWMAGAWRMMWSKAMTSKCSAWGWRKTWTYWYWGCCRCTGATGTGCCAGCACTGTGARACCGCMCCCTGTGYMGAYGTCTGYCCKACCGGYGCATCRTTYGTTCGTGCTGACGGTATTGCRCTRGTAGACAAGCACATTTGTATCGGCTGTCGCTACTGCATGATGGCTTGCCCATACAAAGCACGTTCTTTTGTACATGAAAATGTTACCAATCAAAAATTATCTTCACCTCGYGGCAAAGGYACRGTKGAGTCATGYACCWTRTGTGTYACYCGYRTWGACAATGGYGGYATTCCAGCCTGTGTTGAAGCCTGTACTGAAGACAACCACAATGCGATGATATTTGGTGATTTAAATAATCCAGACAGTGATATTTCCATCGCGCTGAAAGCACGCGGTGGCAACCAACTTCGCCCTGACCTTAAGCTGAATACCGGTGTTCGTTACCAAGGGTTGTAAGAACAAAACAAACACTGTTTGTCCGCGAATAACGCAAAAGACGCGAAAAAAGCGAATAAACATTTATTTCTACGCAAAGCGTAGAAATATAAAACARAAAGTATTTCTATTTGCGTTTTTTTCGCGTCTTTTGCGTTATTCGCGGATAGATGTTTTTAGTTACTATGGTAGTTACATACATATTACGAGATAACAATGAGTAAAATAGAATACACCACTGTTGAGGGTAAAAGCCTACCTTATTTCGCTATGCTTGGCGGTTTAGCTTTTCTGATGCTGCTCGCGATTGTATCCGTGCTCTACATGGAACATGAAGGTCACTATGTCACCGGCATGACCAACCAGATTGTCTGGGGCATGCCTCACGTATTCGCTATTTTYCTGATTGTRGCGGCTTCTGGCGCATTAAACGTTGCCTCTATYGCATCGGTATTCAGAAAGAAAATGTATGAGCCTATGGCRCGTTTATCYGCYCTGCTGGCACTGGCTCTACTGACTGGYGGCCTGCTTGTACTRCTACTTGAYTTAGGCCGCCCTGATCGWCTGATTATTGCGATGACTTATTACAACTTCAAATCGATTTTTGCCTGGAACATTATCCTGTACACCGGCTTCTTTGSTTTTGTTGGCGTTTACCTGTGGACCATGATGGATCACACTGTYTATAAATTTAAACCTTATGCTGGCTTCTTTGCTTTCATCTGGCGTTTRATTCTTACKACTGGTACRGGTTCAATCTTYGGCTTCCTGGTRGCACGTTCGGCTTATGACGCTGCRTTAATGGCACCGATGTTCATCATCATGTCCTTCTCATTTGGTCTRGCTATCTTCTTATTAGTTCTAATGGCRTCTTATAAGTGGACCAATATGGAATTAGGTGATGCCGTTGTTAACCGACTACGAAATTTACTGGGTGTTTTTGTTGCGGCTGTACTTTATTTCACAGCGGTTTATCACGTCACCAATTTATATGCGACACAGCACCATGACGTTGAAAAATTCTTACTGTTAGAAGGTGGGATATTGACCAATATCTTCTGGGTGGGTGAAATCCTGATCGGTGGCATTATTCCTTTAATATTAATTTATGCACCGGGTGTTAAAAATTGTCGTAAGACTTTAGGTTTAATTTGCACCATGATTATCATTGGCGGCTTCTCTAAAATCTACACCATCCTGATTGCAGGACAGGCTTACCCACTGGAAATATTCCCGGGTTACGAAGTCAGCAGTTCATTTTATGATGGTGTTGTACATAGTTACACACCTTCTTTACCTGAAATACTATTAGGTTTAGGCGGCATTGCGATGGCATTGTTTATTGTAGTTTTTGCACTTAAGGTATTACGTTTCCTTCCTGTTTCACTTGCTGACAGCGTGGTTGACGCTCATCACGCCAAATGAAAAATGCACTGAAATCGTTCCTGACGATTTTCAGCATACCGTCCATCCATGGACATAAAAAGTGAAAAATAAGAAACAAAACCAAAGCTATATAAACTACTGCGTTTCACAACAAGCCCAAAGCCATAATTCTTTGGGCTTTTCGCTTTTAGCCTTTCAATTTTTCATTTTTCATTTTTCATTTTTCATTTGAGCCGCTACCACACCACGATGAAAAGAATCTTCATATCTGCGGCTCACAAATCCTCTGGCAAAACCACAGTCAGCGTCGGTCTGTGTGCCGCATTTAAACAACGTGCCCTCACCGTACAAAGCTTCAAAAAAGGTCCGGACTACATCGACCCCTACTGGTTAGCGCAGGCAACCGGTCGTAACTGTTATAACCTCGACTTTTACACCATGGAGCATAAAGAGATACTTTCTCTACTTCATAACCARTCAAAAGATGCCGACATCAGTCTGATTGAAGGCAATAAAGGCTTATATGATGGTTTGGATCTTGATGGCAGTAACAGCAACGCCGCATTAGCCACCCTAACTTCCACACCGGTAATACTGGTACTGAATGCGCGCGGCATGACACGCGGCATCGCACCGTTAATTCTTGGCTATCAGGCATTTGATAAAAACGTTGCTATAAAAGGCGTCATTCTCAATCGTCTGGGTGGCTCACGCCACGAAAGCAAGTTACGCAACGTAATCGAACATTACACCGACGTTGAAGTGGTAGGCGCCATCCACAATGACCCGCGATTTGATATCGATGAGCGTCACCTGGGACTGGTTCCGGGTCACGAAGACCCATTTTGTGAACAGAAAATCAATCTATTAGCCGACGCGGTAAATGATCAGGTTAACCTCGATGCGCTRCTAACCATCGCAGATAAAAGCCCACCTCTRCCCTCAGTCGAACCTTCAATTTCGCTTAGGATAGAACCACACAAAAAAGATATAAAGTTAGGCTTAATTCGTTGTTCTGCCTTTGGATTTTATTACCCGGATGACCTGCAGGCATTACAGGATGCAGGTGCTGAATTAATTGAAATCGATCCCTGTCAGCAGACAAATCTACCTGAAATCGATGCTTTGTTCATCGGTGGTGGTTTCCCAGAAACGCACATGGACGAACTGGAAGCCAATACCGAACTACGTGATGCAATAAAAACCGCTATCGACAGAGGTCTGCCTACCTACGCAGAATGTGGTGGTTTGATGTATTTAGCGCGTTCTATCGAATGGAACCAGGATACACGCCAGATGGTAGGCAGTATCGAAGCCGACATAATCATGGAAAAACGCCCTCAAGGTCGAGGTTACGTGCAATTAGAAGAAACCGAAAACCACCCCTGGCCCAACTCCGCGACACCGACAAACGAAATACAGAATAACCCGCCGGTTATCAATGCACACGAATTTCATTATTCACGTTTCAAAATGGTTGATAAAAATGTACAATTTGCTTTTCGCGTCAAACGCGGTACTGGAATTGATGGAAAAGCAGATGGTTATATTTATAAAAACCTATTGGCGAATTACACCCATCAACGAAACACCTTAAATAACCCATGGGCACAACGATTTATTAGTTTTGCCAGAAATTGTAAGTTCCAAACCACAAGCTAAATACTATTATGATTAAAGTGACACCTGCCGCAGCAACACAAATTAAACTTTCAGCCGAACAGGGTAAGACTGAAGGTATGTCATTGCGTATTGCCGCTACCCGCAATGAAGACAAAAGCATTCACTACGGCATGGGCTTCGATGAGAACAAAGCGGGYGACGTAAAAGTTGAAGCTGGCGACATCGAGATTATTGTGTCAGCGTCCAGTGCCAAATTACTAAAGGACACRACGATTGATTTTGTTGAGCTCGAACCCGACAAATTTCAGTTCATATTTATGAAYCCAAACGATCCAAATTATACCCCTCCATCTGATTAATCWAAGTTCCCACAAGGACTAAYGGTATGGCWGAAAATTCACCTTTCCAATGGAGCACGTCATCTCTCACCCTGCTCTATAGAATTAACAGCACCTTAAGTTCGGCCATTGACGAGCCACAAAAACTGCATGATTTTCTGATTTTATTAAAGCAGAATTTCAATGCCGCCGCCGGTTCAATACAGCTAATAACCGATGACGGTCTGATGAACCTGATAGCCCATTTTGGTATTACCGAAGATCAGGCAAACAGCATTCAACACGCGCCTATCGATGGTCATTTGTTCAGTTTTGAAACCGACGTTATCGACGAGATTCAAATTCGCCAGAACACGCTTGATCCCGATAATCTGCCCCCTACACAACTGTGCATACCCGTCAGGTACAAAATTCAGACACTGGGCGTAATCAATCTTTTTGTAGAAGACAGCATTGAAATCGACGAACAACTGGCTTACTTATTACTGTCTGTCGGTGCGCATCTGGGTGAGTCGATAGAACAATCATTTATCGAACAAAAAAAACGCCAACAACTAATTAAAGACGAGCGCAATATCATTGCCAATGAATTACACGACTCATTAGCACAGACATTGGCATCGTTACGCTTTCAAGTCCGCATCCTCGATCAAACACTGCAACCCACTGGTGATTTCATGGCATTCAAAACCATCGAATCAATCGAGGATGCTCTCGATGAAGCCTCAACCAGCTTACGCGAACTTATAGCCCATTGCCGCGTCCCTATCGAACAACAAGGGCTCATTCCTGCAATCAAACGTGCTGTTGAAAAGTTTCGAAAAGAAACCGGCATCCACATTCTGTTACAGAGCAGTGAACAAGTATTATCACTCCCTTCCAATATAGAATTAAATGCGTATCGTATCGTTCAGGAATCATTAGCCAACATAAAAAAACATGCTAATGCCCATATCGTCCGTATACTGGTCAACAACGAAGGCGGCAACATCCGTATATTAATTGAAAACGATGGCAAGGGATTTGATCCCGGAAAAATTCAAAGTTCCGAAGGTAAACACCTCGGATTAACCATTATGAAAGAACGAGCGCGTCATCTTGGTGGCAAGTTAAAAATTGAAAGTGAACCGGATGAAGGCACCCGTGTTGAACTTAAATTCAGATACAGCACCAAAAATAATTGATACTAACTTTACTAAGGCGAACGTAGTTTAAACCGCATCCAGCACCTCTCGCCAGCCTTTTATAAAGCTGTCTTTCACTTGTACCACTACAGAGGGCACAAGCAATTAATAGAGCTGCCCTTAATTAACTTGCCCACAAGCTCCTAAATTAGACAAAGCAACCTGTGCAACAAGTATGCTAAGAGGGATAGTATTCATGGTAGCTAAATAAGCCTTCGCTCGTGGTTTCGGTTCTACTACCGATAACCCGACTTAGCTCCGCGGCAGGCGAAAGTGGTGCGTATTTTTTCTTTGCAAAAATCACGACGCTTTTGACTGTACGTTGGAGCTATTTATAGCCTTATCTTTCGGAAAAATTATACTATTCTCGGCTTTACTTCTCTCTTCGCTATTTTCTGAAGTGCTATTTCCATAGTCGCGGCAATAGCAATAAAACCAATAAGAATAATTATAATTTTACTTGACTCTCTGCTTACATAAATAAGAGCAAGAATCATCGCAAGCAAGCTGAATATAGCCGCCAGTGAAACCAGGAAACGTGATGCACCTGTTTTCTTTATGATTTTCAAATGCCCAATATGCGTTACAGCGTGGACAAACAAGATAGAGATCGAACCAATAGCCGCGATCTCAGACAGGTCAAACAGCAGTGACAAAATAATAATCAGTAAACCACTAATAAGCAAACCTTCTCGACTGTGTGCAATTGGCTTTCCAAACACCGAAGGCAATTCACCATCTTTAGCCAGTTGATACGTCACATTTGTTACCGCATATAAATTGGCATTAATGGCCGATGCCGTTGCTATTAACGCAGTAATAGCAACTACCGTAAAACCAGGCTGACCAAATATAGGTAATGCCGCCTCAGCCAAGGCAAAGTCTTTAGCTGCAATAACCTTCTCCGTAGGCAAGGTTCCAAAAACAGCCAGTGCGACCGCGACATAAAGAATCATGACTAAAAAGATAGCGGTCATTATAGCCCTTGGTAGAGTCTTTGAAGGGTTTGGCATATCTTCAGCGGTATTGGTAATCACCCGAAAGCCCTCGTAAGCAAAAAAAGTAATGGCTAGACTGAAAAATATATCACTGCTGGGAGGGTAAGTATTAGAAGACAGCAATGCCGGATCAAGATAGATGATACCAACAATAGATAACCCGCATAAAACAGTAAATTTAATCGCTACGGTTATTCTTTCCCAAACGGCGACATCCTTTGCCCCTTTAAGATTAATAACAACAAACACAAGAACGATAGCTATTGAAAAATAATGGTGCCACAAAGCAGAAAAATCGGTGGGCATAAACGTCACTGCATAGTTACCAAATGCCTTTGCAATAAGGCTCAAAGAAACAATTGCTGCGAGATACAGCATAATGCTCATCGTGCCGGTAAAAAAACCAATACCGTAGGCCTGAGACAAGTACTCAACAATACCACCGGCAGAGGGGAATCGAGCACCTAGTTTTCCTAAAGAATACCCGCTAAATAAAGCTATAATTCCACCAATAATAAATGAAATATAAACTGCGCTACCAGAGATAGCACTGGCTTCGCCTAATAATGCAAAAATCCCAGCGCCGACCATTGCTCCAACTCCCATTGAAACTGCCGACCAAAACCCTATGGGTTTTGTAGAACTAGACATAAAACTCCTTAGTTACTCGTTACACAAAAAAGCGCTAACGAGGCTGTAGAAAAACCTACAGCCTAAATTTTGATTAAAATTTAACCTACAAAATAGGCCTGTTTTTTAATTTCTGCATCTCTTTGTACTGTAAAAATTACTGTATGTAACTGTAAGAGCCATTTTTTTGTATGAAAAATGACTCCAGAGGTTTTTCTACAGCTTCAACGCTTGAAATAACTGGCTGCACAGCGGACTGGAAGAAAGAAATATGCGTTCTGACAATCCACGTTAATTGACTTGATACTCATTGAGCCTCCTCCTAACAGATTAGCGCTGAGCTAAACTGAGAGGTGACCAAACCAAACGGAGAAAGCCCAATGAACTTTTACAATAACACACATCCTTATTATTGCGGAATCGATTTACATGCAAGATCACTCTATGTTTGCATCTTGGATCAAGAAGGAAAGACGTGCCTACATAAAGAGATTGCAGCAGACCCAGATAAATTACAGCAACTCCTTGAACCCTATATCGGGGATATTGTTGTTGGTGTTGAATGCATGCACTGCTGGTATTGGGTGGCTGATTTCTGTGAAGAAGCAGGCATTGATTTCATTCTAGGGCATGCCCTTTACATGAAAGCAATTCATGGCGGTAAAGCAAAGAATGACCGCATCGATTCGTTTAAAATAGCCAACCTGATTCGCGGCGGCAATTTCCCATTGGCTTATGTGTACCCTAAAGCGATGCGCGCCACTCGCGATTTACTGCGTCGTCGTATGAAGATCGTTAGACATGGTGCTGATCTAAAAGCGCATGTCGCTAATACCACCAGCCAATATAATCTGCCGCCTAATAAAGTAAACCTGAAAAACCGGGATGCTCGAGAGCAACTTAGAAACACCTTTCCAGAACTGTCTGTGCAGAAAAATATTGATCTGGATTTGGTTATCCTGGACTGCTATGCCGAGCAGTTAAGTAAAGTGGAATGGTACATCCAGCAACAAGCTAAACAACATAAACCCAACCACTTCCATCTTTTAAAAAGTGTCTGGGGTATCGGACCTATTCTGGCGTTAACCATTATTTATGAAATCGGTGATATCGACCGCTTCGAGTCGGTGCAGAAGTTTGCCTCCTACGCCAGACTGGTTAAATGCAAGGCCGAGTCGGCGGGGAAAACCTACGGCACACAGGGTAACAAGATAGGGAATGCGCATTTGAAATGGGCATTCTCCGAAGCCGCTGTTCTCTATCTGCGGGGCAATGAAAAAGCACAGAAGTATTTATTGAAACTACAAAAACGTATGAGCAAAGCCAAAGCCCTTTCGGCTTTAGCGCACAAATTGGGACGCTGCGTTTACTTCATGTTAAAAAACGAGAGTGTATTCGATGAACGACGATTTTTAAAAGGTTAGCCACGCAATGGGGTGAGCTGGACGTCTAACTGGACAGCGCTTTTAATAAAGCTTGTTGAATGTTTTTAAAACTCGGTGCAACAGCTTGGCAAACAGCCACGACGTTTATCGGTTTTTACATCAAACAACCTGAGCCAGACGATTTGATTAGACACTCCATTGGCGTGCATTAAAACAATGAACAAAGTCGTTTGCACCTGAGCTGAGCCTGAAACTAACTGGGTACTCATACAGAGTAAACCCGCCTACTTGAATAGTGCCAGCACCAGGTTAACCGATGAATGTCTAGTGACCCTGTAACAGTTCACGGATGAACAAAAATACAGGCAGCGGTGAGACCGTAGTAAGAGATCCTCTATATGTGTTTGCTGTAAGCGACTGACTTAACAGCTACCATGACAGATGAAGTAGCCGACTTTGCTCATTGATACTTTTTTGGTTATTTAATTAACCGAAAAAACACACTAGTGCCTATTGACAGAGTTATGGCTCATATGTGTTAGCTGTTTTTATATACAACACTTCTGTGCGCAACTTTAACAACCATAACAATAAGCTCTGTTTCTTGAATTTCATAAATAATGCGATACACACCCTGTCTTACACGATAACGCTCTTGTCCTGAGAGCTTGATGCATCCCTCCACTCTTGGGTCAGAGCAGAGGAGGTCTACGCATTTTAAAATGCGTTTTATATCTTTTTTTGGGATGTTACGGAGGTCTTTTGCTACAGATTTCTTAAATACAAGGCTATATTTTGCCATGTGATTTTAAGTCCTCTAATAACTCCTCATAACTCAATGTTGGTTCATTAGCTCTTTGTGAGAATGCCTTTAAATCTTCTTGATCTTCGCTCAAGGCAACGCGCACAGCTTCATTGACTACCTCTGATACAGATTGATGGGTGGTTGCTGCTTTAATTCTTAGGGCTTGATGTATATCCGTTTCAAAGTAAACGGTAGACCTTTTTGATAATTCGCTCATATGACTATACCTCGTATACACGAATAATAGCGCTATGACGTTGTAACGTCAAGGCGTTTTTTTACAGCTAACGCTTAAGCTCAGTTGACCGGCAATACAGAGAGCAGCGAAGCGAAACGGCGTATTGACTGGTCAACTGCAGCGCCTTGTTAGCCGTTTTTGATTGTGACTGCATATATGCTATCATTTGATGTATGGATAAAGTAGTGGTAATAGATACTAGCGTGATTATCAGCGCGTTGATAGGGAAAAAAGGGCCTAGCCGTGAGGTTTTAAGAAAAAGCCTGTTGGGCGAGCATAAGCCGCTGATTAGTAATGCTTTATTTTTAGAATATGAGGATGTTAGTAAAAGAAAGCGGGTACTCGATGTTTGCCCGTTAAAGAGCAGGGAAATTGCGGAATTATTGAATGCTTTTTATAGTGTTTGTGATTGGGTGCCTATCTATTATCTATGGCGACCAAATATTGCAGATGAAGGTGATAATTTTTTAATTGAATTAGCACTGGCGGGAAATGCGACACACATAGTTACAAATAACATTAGCGATTTGAAGAATGCTGAATTGAAATTTCCTGAGCTAAAAATTATGACGCCAGTGAAATTATTGAGAGGTGAATGAGATGGCAACTTTAACAGTACGAATACCAGATGRTAAACATGGGCGCTTAAAAGCATTGGCGCAACATAGACATGTGAGTGTTAATAAATTAATTGAGGAGCTGTCAACGCAAGCACTAGCTGAATTTGATAGTGAAGTAAGATTTCGCGCTCTAGCTGCACGTGGAAAAATTGATAGAGGCTTAAAGTTGCTCGATAAGCTTGATGCTCATTTTTCTAAGKGTGATCTTACCCACGAAAAGTAGACACGGTTAAATGTTGTACTGTTGTTCAAATTCATCTGGACTGACATAATCGTTTGCAGAATGTCGTCTTAACTTGTTATAGAATAGTTCAATATATTCAAATATACCTGCATGAGCAGTTTCAGCTGTCTTGTAGTTTTCAGCGTATATCAGCTCTACCTTAAAACGTCCAAAGAATGATTCCATCACCGCATTATCCCAACAGTTTCCTTTACGACTCATACTGCACCTGATTCCATTGTTTTTCAATACATCCTGATATTCGTTACCACGGTACTGCACGCCACGATCCGAATGTAGCAACACACCCTTAGTACTAGAGCGACAACCAATGGCCATGTTCAACGCGTCGATAATCAGTTCTTCGCGCATATGATTATCGAGTGACCATCCAATGACTTTTCGAGAGAACAAATCCATCACAACAGCCAGATAGAGCCATTGACGATTCACTCTAATATAGGTGATATCGGATACCCATTTGCGGTTGGGTTCATTTGTTTCAAATCTTCGCGCTAACACATTGTCACTGACGTGCGTTTTTGATTCAATACGTGCTCGGTATTTAAACCCTTTGCCATTGCGTGCGCGAAGCCCTTTTTCCTGCATCACATCAGCCACATGGTTAAGGCAACAATGGATGCCCTGCGCATTCAGCTCAATCGTTATCCTAGGCGCACCATAGCGCTTCTTGAAACCATAAAACATCGCTTCAGTCGCTTCGCTGATGCGAATGCGTTGTTGTTCACGGGCACTGAYAGGTCGCTTGAGCCAGGCATAAAAACCGGATCGGGATACCGATAATAACCGACACATCATATTAATACGGTATTGCTTTCGATACGCTTCAATTAATGCGTACTTTACGGATCGACCTTTGCAAAGTACGCCGTCGCTTTTTTTAAGAAGTCACGCTCCTCTTTCAGTTTAGCGACTTCTTTTTTAAGCTTACGAATCTCAGCTTTTTCAGTAACGGAGTAATTGGTCCCATCAGCAACAGTAAACTGTCCTTTAGAGAGTTTATTGAACTGGGTTCGCCAGTTGTATATTTGACCAACATGGATACCCAATTCTCTTGCTACATCAGCTGCACTTCGGTCAGGTTGATCCGCCATCCTTACTGCTTCTTTCCGAAAGGATTCCGGATAAGCTTTTGTTTTCTTTCTTGCCATAATGACACCTCTTGTTAGATATTAATCTAATGAATGAGTGTGTCTACTTTTCGTGGGTAGCTTGGACTCATAACGTTTGAAATAACTGGCTGCACAGCGGGCTGGAAGAAAGAAATATGCGTTCTGACAGTCCTCGT
>NVWZ01000049.1 GCA_002746365.1 Thiotrichaceae bacterium | reverse complement strand
TTGTCTTTTATAAACGCTGGATCCCCGATAAAAACACTCGAGGATGACAAAATGAAAGAAAATTTACTCCTGTTTCGTATCGTGCAAAGGTCTCATTATATTAAAAAGGAAGGCATTTCACCGAGCAGAAATACAAAAAGGGGCTTTCGCCCCTTTTTGAGTTATAGACTAATGACAAACCGGAGAATTAATGCTGCCCTGCTGGACCGCCTATGGTTCCATCTTTGCCTTCCTCTTTTTTCTCTTTTTCCTCTTTGGCAGTTGGCGTTGGAGTATCATCATCGTCATCCATATCGACCCAATCTTTAGGTGCGGGAACCGTTTCACCTGCCATCAAAGCATCAATCTGATTGGCATCGATGGTTTCATATTTCATCAATGCATCGGTCATTTTGTGCAGAACTTCAAGGTGCTCTTTTAATATACCTTCAGCACGCTGATAATTATTATCAATCAGACTGCGAATTTCTTCATCAATAATGCGAGCCGTATCATCCGCTATATTTTTGTGCTGAGTGACCGAACGACCCAGAAAAACTTCACCCTCATCTTCCGAGTAAGCCAATGGACCCAGGCGTTCAGACAAGCCCCATTTAGTCACCATGTTTCTGGCTAACGCGGTTGCACGCTCGATGTCATTCGAGGCACCCGTGGTTACACTGTCCTTACCGTAAATTAATTCTTCAGCGATACGACCGCCAAACAAGCTGGAAATTTGACTCTCAAGATGCATTTTACTGTGACTGTAACGATCTTCTTCAGGCAGGAACATGGTGACACCCAATGCTCGACCACGGGGAATGATACTCACTTTATAGACAGGATCATGATCCGGCACAACTCGACCAACAATGGCGTGACCGGCTTCATGATACGCTGTTAATTTCTTTTCTTTTTCAGACATAACCAGAGTGCGACGTTCAGCGCCCATCATGATCTTGTCCTTCGCTCGTTCAAAATGCGACATATTCACGTCTTTGCTATTTTCACGCGCCGCACAAAGGGCCGCTTCATTCACTAGATTAGCTAAATCCGCACCGGAAAACCCTGGCGTACCGCGAGCAATAATCGAAAGTTTAACATCTTCAGATTCAGGTACTTTGCGAATATGAACTTTAAGAATTTGCTCACGACCACGGATATCAGGTAATGGCACAACAACCTGGCGATCGAAACGACCCGGTCTTAATAACGCGGGATCCAGCACATCAGGACGGTTAGTTGCCGCAATCACAATGACACCTTCATTACCTTCAAATCCATCCATTTCAACCAGCAGCTGATTTAATGTCTGCTCACGCTCATCATGACCACCACCCACACCGGCGCCACGATGGCGACCCACTGCATCAATCTCGTCGATAAAGATAATACAAGGCGCATGTTTTTTAGCTGTTTCGAACATATCACGGACACGCGACGCACCCACACCAACAAACATTTCAACGAAATCAGAACCGGATATAGTGAAGAAAGGCACTTTCGCTTCACCCGCAATGGCTCTTGCCAACAAAGTTTTACCGGTACCCGGTGAACCCACCATTAATACACCACTCGGAATCTTGCCACCCAGTTTCTGAAATTTACTGGGGTCTTTTAGAAAATCGACCAGTTCGGCCACTTCTTCTTTGGCTTCCTCCGCACCTGCCATATCCTTGAATGTAACTTTGATTTCATCTTCGCCCAGCATACGCGCCTTGCTCTTACCAAAAGACATGGCGCCGCGACCACCGCCACCGCCCTGCATCTGACGCATAAAGAATATCCAGATGCCKATTAATAGCAGGAACGGGAACCAGGAGATAAAGATAGTCATTAACAATGACTGACCTTCTGGCGCAGCGGCAGTAATCTCGACCTTGTTGTCTAGCAGGGTACCGATCATCGCCGTATTATCCGTTTCAGGGCTATAGGTTTTAAAGACACTTCCGCTGTTCACTTTACCGGTAATGTCACGACCTTCCAAAGTAACCTGCGACACCTGACCCGCTTTTATCAGGTCAATAAATGCCGAATAAGGTAATACCTGTTGACTGTTCTCCTGCTTACTGAAATTACTGAAAACAGACAGTAAAACCACGGCAATGACTGCCCATAAAATTAAATTCTTTGCTAGATCGTTCAATTGATCACTCCAGATAACATTCGCTTTTTGCGAATAAAAAATAGTGAGAACTTTGCTCTCATTAAGTATATAACTAACTTACACCAGTTCAATGCGTATTTCCAAGAAAATCGCTTGCCAGCGCATAAACTTCTCGGCTACGTGCTCGCGAAGCCCTGGGTTTGCGCATAACCACTTTACTAAAACTGGATTTTAAATCTTTATTGTAAGCTTCGAAACCTTCGCCCTGAAAAAGTTTCACTAAAAAGCCACCACCGGGATTTAAAGCCTGTCTGGCGAGATCCAGTGCCAATTCACACAAATAGTACGCTCTAGGCATATCGACAGAGCCCATACCGGTAATATTGGGGGCCATATCCGAAATTACAAGGTCTGCTTTATTATTATCCATAACAGCCATTAATTCATTAAAAACGGCGTCTTCTCTAAAATCGCCTTCGATGATCGATACCCCTTCTATCGGCTGCATTGGCAAAATATCAAGTGCAATCATTGTACCTTTTTTACCCATTTTYTTTACGCAATATTCCGACCAGCCACCAGGCGCCGCACCCAGGTCGATAATCGTCATACCGGGCTTGACCAGACGATCTTTTTTATCGATTTCTATCAGTTTATAAATAGCACGAGAACGATAGCCTTCTTGTTGTGAGCGACGAACATATTCATCATCGAAATGTTCTTTTAGCCAGGTTTTACTGCTTTTGCTTTTTGCCATTTTATTATTTGTACGCAGATCCACGTAGGAAAAATAAAGAACCGTCATTCCCGAGTGCTTTTATCGGGAACCCAGAGGCTTTTCATCTTACTATAAGCTGGGTCCCCGACAGAAACATTCGGGGATGACAACAAAACAAGCTAGGGTTTACTGCTTAACGTCGCGGTAGATCGATGATCGCCTGATCGGGATTCACACGATAAACAGATAATGTTTTACCTATCGATTGCACTTCTTCCGATTGACTTTTCTCGCATATTTCAACAATCATCTGCTTGCGCACATCACGATCGTCAACCGACAGTTTTATTTTCACTAGCTCATGATGCGTTAATGCAATTTCAAGCTCGTTTAAAACTTCTGCAGTTAGACCTTTCTGCCCCATCATGATAACCGCTTTTAGAGCGTGGCACTTAGTGCGTAGAAATTTTTTTTGTTTTTTAGATAAAGGCATAGGAATAGTTAGAAGTTAGAAGATAATGGTAAGTTATTTAAAAGATAGTTTTAATTTTATGAGACCTTTGCACGATATAGTTTCTGTCATTCCCGAGTGCTTTTATCGGGAATCCATTGTCTTTTATAAACGCTGGATCCCCGATAAAAGCACTCGAGGATGACAAAATGAAAGGGAATTTAGTCCTGTTTCGTATCGTGCAAAGGTCTCAATTAATATGTATTAGCTTAAAGTGATTTTTTACACAGTCTGACTACATAGATGACATTGAAAAAAATATTGAAAGACAAAAAATCAGGTAGGAACGGACATTCAAAATTAATCTGCGTTACCCGGCCACCGGTTTCAGCACTCACTTCAACACCCTGCACAAAAGTGATGGCACCAACTAGTAGAGATGCAGCTATTGCAGCAAAAGTATTTTTAACTTATGGCGGTTTAATTTGCTGATGGGTTAGCATAAGCTCTACTCAAATTTCAGGTCATTGAATATTAAATCTGGAAATATTAAATCTAGCATCAACACCTATTTAATTTATCTATTTAATTTAAAATAGGCCGCTCAGTTTTATTATCCCAATGCCAGCAAGAGTTACCAGCGCTTATTTTCACACCACCTAACCAACGAACTGTCGGGTCTAGCGATAACCAGCTATGCGTTCCGACAAGTACCTTCTTGCCAGTATCGGTGATTGTTAGCAAACGATGTTGCCAGGGCTTTTTTAAATCGTCTTTTGATATTTCAAAAACAGCTTGAGAGGTTTGCATCATTGATTGCAGAATAAACCAGTACATAATATCGCCAAGCCAGGGCAGAGGGTCACGTATTCTCATCAGTTGTCCGAAAAGCTGTCCAGCCGTTTTGCTTTCTTCGTTAAGCAGTTCAAGCGTTATGTGTTCAGTAAGGCTCAGACCATTGCGTGTCGACGGCAGCTCCTGAAGATGGCGCAATAATGCGCCACCCATATTAGGCAAGTGTTTAATATTTTTTGAATTTGTAATTTCRAACAAAGGCAACGGCGACGATTCGCCTAAGGCATTCCACACCTGTTTACCCAGTTTCAATTGTTGTTGACTAACAGCCTGGCGTTGTTGCCAGAGCAGCCGAATGGCTTCTGGTGGCAACTGTCCCAGCCCAATGAATCGTGCAGAGCCAGGAAAATGGTTAACCGAAACCAGTTCCAGTTTTTTAGGTACTGCTTTTCCAGGTTGTTTTTTTCCAGGCACAGCATTCTCTGCAAAGTAAGCCAGCAGTTTGGCTAATATCAGTTGATCATAACCGTCATGTTCAAACCACAACACAATGCGCTCATATTGTTGTGCAGCAAGTTTCAGTCTGGCATCAGCGGTTTCTAAGAAGGCGGTGGTACTACTGAGTGTTTTATCGGCGCGTGAATCGTCTGGCTTGTATTCAAAAAGAGAATCATAAGATTCATGCAGGAACTTAGCGCGAGTTTTTATAAAATTATCATTCTGAACAATCGGGCCCTGGCCATAAGGGTCAGAGTATTCAAGAAAGTCACCGATGAATCCACCGGCAGGTAAAGTAGAGCTCAGATCAGATCCGCAGCGGATATGCAGTGTTTTAAACTCTGCATCAGGTGCTAACGCTTTAGTCTTTATGGCATCACTGGCTCGCATCATTGCTGCAATATGGGTTTTTAATTTAGCCCAGCTGGGTAAACCTAACTCACGGGCAATAACAAGTTGAGCGTCACTTAACTTTACAGAAGCCAGCGTGTTCTCTAAAAGTTTAGGGGGGAATTTAGGATGATGCTGTTTAAAGCGTAACAGCGCCGCATTGTTAGCAGCGGTTTTATCAGCCGAACTTTTGTCAGTGCTTGCATCAGAGTGAAAAGCTTTGAGCAGTTCTTTAGCGCGTTTCTTTTGTTGCTCGAGATTAATGCGAAACGGAGTCTCGCCGTGTGTGGTTGGCTTTGCCATTTTAATTACCTTTTCTAATATCTGTGCCCGCCACCCAGATGGAAAAGGGAATTACATACTTTTATATATTAATAGATCTTGGGCGCAGCCCTTTCTGCGGACACAGTGGCTTTGATCAAGCCAGATTTGAGTTTGCCTTGTGTGGTTGGCTAAGTCAATAATTGGGGTGCTATCAGACTCGGTTATGTTTTCATAATTGAATAACTAGCAACAGTCAAAACATTGAATAATCAACTTTTGTCACCAAATACACTGAATGATTTCTCATCCTCAAAGCAAAAAAATATTTATTCTTCTGTGTGCAAACCCTTGAATACAGAAATCAACACACTGAATAATCCACAAAAAGATTCCCTTCATCTGAAGCGATCTTTCATCACAGTGGCAGTTTTCACACTAGCACTGTGGTTAATAAAAACAGTCGAAACATTGATAGGGTTAGAGCTGTACCAATATGGAATTTATCCTGGGCAGTTGAGCGGACTGATGGGTGTTTTCCTGGCACCATTGATTCATAGTTCATTCTCGCACCTGTTTGCCAACACAGCACCGCTTCTTATACTGGGCACAGCACTATTATATGGTTACCCAAAATCAGCAAAAATTGTTGTACCTCTTATTTACATCGGTACTGGTCTAGGTGTCTGGTTTTTTGCTCGTCAGTTTTATCATATAGGCGCAAGCGGACTGACTTTTGGTTTTATGTTTTTCGTTTTTACAATTGGCGCAATTAGATGGGACAAACGTGCCATTGCGCTATCTATGGTTGTGTTCTTTCTATACGGCGGCATGATTTGGGGTATCTTTCCAAATGAGCCGGGCACTTCCTTTGAAAGCCATTTTTTTGGAGCTATGATTGGCTTTATTCTGGCGATATTTCTAAGAAACCATGATCCAAATTTACCAGAGAAAAAATATAACTGGGATGATGAAGAGGGCGATACGGAGTATTTAGATTAAAAGGATAGATTAACCGCCCCTTTTAAATCCTGTTTGGTTGTAGTGGGTTGATAAGTTGTAGCCTATAGGCTACACTCGTTAAAACGACTCAAGGATGATTTGATGCAAATAAAATTATACCGGCGCGACGATGGGCAAGTGCCTTTTGATCGTTGGCTATCGAACTTACGGGATAAGAGGGCGAAAGCAAGAGTACTGATTCGGTTAGATCGTCTACAGCTAGGTAATATTGGCGACACAAAATTCATAGGTGAGGGAGTATCTGAATTGAGAATTAATGAAGGTAAAGGTTATCGTGTGTATTACGGTTGCGATAGCAAAGAAGTAGTTATCTTACTTTGTGGTGGTGATAAGTCCAAGCAGCAAAGTGACATAAAACTCGCTAAAAAATACTGGAGTAAATACTGTGAATAAAACAGTGCAATACAATACGGGTGATTACCTCAACTCGCCAGAAGAAGTTGCAAGCTATATTGAAGCAGTGCTGGAAGAAGATGATTCAGCGTTACTGCTTGTGGCACTTAGAAACGTTGCTGAATCACAGGGCGGTATGGCGATGATGGCTAAAAATTCTGGCTTAAGCAGAGAAAGCCTTTATCGAACACTTTCGAAAAACGGAAACCCAAAGATTTCGACATTAATTGCTATTATGAAATCATTAGGTCTTCATCTGTCGGTTAAGGCAGCTTGATTTGAGTTTTCGCTCTGATCCGAATGCCACCTACTTAAGCCGGAGTTTTCGTCATTGCGAGCGTTAGCGCGGCAATCTTCTAGTGTGTACTACCTGCCAGAAAGGGATTGCTTCGTACCTCGCAATGACGAAGTCACTGGAAGATAACTCATTTTCCGCTTAAGTAAGTGCCATTCTACTCTGATCCTAAACATTTAAAAAATCCAATCGGGATATAATAAGTCTTTCCATATAGGCAGGCATTGCTGTTCTGCTATAAGGTCATCTCTCTTAATTGCTTGTGCTCATAAGCGTATAATTGATTTAGTTGATAATTTTTTACAAAAACAATTCTGTTTAATAATGACGTTGATTCGTTAGGAGCCGTTCATGAAAGCGATTGGTTTAACTGAATACTTACCTATTGAAAATAAAGATAGTCTGAAAGATTTTGAATTGCCAAAGCCTGAGGTTAGTGGTCGTGACTTATTAGTGAAGGTTAAAGCCGTGTCGGTTAATCCTGTGGATACTAAAATACGTGCGCCAAAAGATCAGATCGAAACATCACCACGCATATTGGGTTGGGATGCCTCAGGTGAAGTGGTGGCTGTTGGGCAGCAGGTAGAGCATTATGTCGTCGGCGATCAGGTTTACTATGCTGGTGATATTACGCGTTCAGGCACTAATTGTGAATTTCAGCTAGTTGACGAACGTATTGTAGGTAGCAAGCCGGAGTCACTCTCATTTGCCGAAGCGGCTGCATTGCCACTCACCAGTATTACTGCATGGGAAGCATTGTTTGAGCGCTTACATATTTCTCACCAGGGTGATGATGYCGGAAAGTCGATTTTGATAATTGGYGGTGCGGGTGGCGTTGGCTCAATGGCGATACARCTGGCRAMTAAACTGGCGAAATTGAATGTCATTGCAACGGCTTCTCGTGCGGAGTCACGTGAATGGTGTTTAAGGSATGGGGCTAAAAGCGTTATCAATCATCRTCAATCKATAGAGAATGAAYTGTCCGCRATGRAKCATCCACAAGTGGATTATATTCTCTGTCTTAATAATACGGATCAGCACTGGGCAGCGATGGCAAAGGTCATCAAGCCACAAGGAAAAATTTGTTCGATTGTCGATACTTCAGCCGTCGATCTTTCTTTGTTGAAAAGTAAAAGTGTCACCTTTGTATGGGAATTTATGTTTACCCGGTCTATGTATAAAACGCCTGATATGATAGAGCAGCAATGCTTATTGAACACTGTTTCTGAACTGGTTGATGAAGGTGTGCTGGTTACTACCGCCAATACAATGTTACAACCCATTCATGCTGAAAACTTGCGCAAAGCGCATAAAATGATAGAGCAGGGAAGTTCAATTGGTAAGCTCGTATTGAGTGACTGGGATTAAATCAGATGTTGCACCATTTATGAGGGTGACACTGTACCTACTCCATCCCCATAAACTATTTTTTATTCTCTATACCAGTTTCCAGCCGTAGAGCGCCGTTATCAAAATTGTGTAAGCTGCGAGAATGGAAACATTGATGGGGTTGCCCGATAGCTTCGGTGTTTTTATTTGTGATACATTTAAGGCGGCGAGCCCAATGCAACTCACGTAAAGAATGACAGAAAAAATACTTTGACTGAATACGCCTTCCAGTAAGAATATTGCAACCAATATGATGCTGTTGTTATCAAGCGCCAGCCCGGTGTAGCTCTGACCACCGGCAAGGCCGAAAGTACTGAAATAACTCAACCTAAGAGCGCTTGCAGCAATCATCAAAAATGCGCCGGGTAAATAGATTAGTTCGAAATTGCCATAACTTAACAATAAAATGGCCGGAGTTACACCGTAGCTCACAATATCGATCAATACATCAAGTTGGCCACCAAAAGCTCGGTCGTCGCCGGTACGACCTTTCATTCTACGGGCAATGAGACCATCAGCCCAGTCAAATGCAACGGCCCAAATCATGCCAATCATTGCTACCGCATACAGGCCGGTAATGCTGCAGTAAATAGCAACAACGGTGCATGCGAGCCCTGATAACGAACAAATATTAGGTAAATCTTTCGCGTAGGAGAGAATAGTATTGGGCTGCAACTCCTCAGATTCTGAGTGTTTGTCTATCATTAAATTACCTTTAAGCAGGGTGAATATGAGGATGTTGGCGTATAAATTAAGTATTCAGTCGCCAGGGCGCGAACCTGCTATAATAGCAGGTTGTTTGATATCAGAGAGATAATTATGCTTGTATACACCGTTGGAACATGGGATTTATTGCACGTGGGTCACCTTGCGCTGCTTCAACACTGCCAATCTTTAGGTGATGGGGTTGCTGTTGGGGTTGCGTCCGATGAAGTCGTTGCCAGTTATAAACCGAATATACCGGTTGTTCCACTTGAACAAAGAATGGAAATGTTAAGCGCGTTGCGCTGTGTTGACATTGTACGGCCTTATTATGAACTGGAATACACTTCTGCCTGTAAAGAGTTAGATGTTGATATTTTCGTTATTGGCGAGGATTGGGGTAAGCAGTCTCATAATATTGAAGTCGAATCTTTTTTAAAAGCGACAGGAAAAACCATCCATCAGGTTACTTACCACGACCGAACCTCATCAACAAAGATTAAGCAAAGAACCATGTCTCAATTTAGGGTGGCAGCGTAGATAAAGGACGGCTCTAGTCAATTTTATATCTGAAAAAGATCGGTTTTTGTTGAGCATTTTATTGCAAATATTATACGTGCAAAGCCCTCAAATGGTTTCAGGTGCAAACTCGATCAGGGTATCGACATCTGCCTCATAATCGATACCTGCAACACCGAAGCCAAATAATTTTAGAAATTCATCTTTGTAGCCTTGATAATCGCTTAACTGAAAAATATTTTCATCGGTTATTTGAGGCCAGAGTTCTTTTACTTTATTTTGTACTTCGTCACGTAGTTCCCAGTCATCCATACGAATGCGTGCTGATTCATCCAGATCAGCGCCGCCATCTTTATATAACTGGGTGCGGAACATGCGATTAATTTGTTCGATGCAGCCTTCATGAATCCCCAATTCTTTCATGACTTTGAAACCGATTGCTATGTAAAGAGGCATAACAGGAATAGCGGCGGATGCCTGAGTGACAACACTTTTAAGCACGGCGACATTGGCTGTGCCGTTAATGTTTGATAACGAGTTTCGTAAAGCACCGGCAGCGCGATCCATATCTTCTTTCGCTTTGCCCAGTGCGCCATGCCAGTAGATGGGCCAGGTAATGTCAGTACCAATGTAACTGTATGAAATGGTTTTTACGCCGTCTGCTAAAACGCCGGCATCGTTTAATGCATGCATCCATAATTCCCAGTCTGCCCCGCCCATTACGGTCACGGTATTTTGAATTTCTTCTTCAGTCGCCGGTTCGATTTCCACATCGATAAGTCTGTCTTTACTGGTGTCAACCGCTGTGGCTTTATAGGTTTCACCGATGGGTTTTAAAACCGATCGAATGACTTCGCCAGTGTCAGGTAATTTACGCACCGGTGAGGCTAAAGAGTAAACCACGAGATCAACTTTGCCTAAGTCTTGTTTGATTGTCTCAATGGTTTTGTCGCGCATCTCATTTGAAAAAGCATCGCCATTAATGCTTTTTGCATATAAGCCTTGCGCATGTGCCGCTTTTTCAAAGGCGCCTGAGTTGTACCAGCCAGCAGAACCGGGCTTTTTTTCAGTCGCGGGTTTTTCCAGAAATACACCCAGTGTGGCTGCGCCCGATCCAAAGGCAGCGGTTATTCGCGATGCCAGGCCGTAACCGGTTGATGCGCCAATCACTAATACTTTCTTAGGGCCATTTTCTATAGCACCATCGGCTTTGACACGTGCGATTTGTTCTTGCACATTGGCTTCGCAGCCAGTGGGGTGGGTTGTTATGCAAATAAAACCACGAGTTTTTGGTTTGATAATCACGTCAGGTGTTTCCGCTTGTTTAGTTTATTGAGGTAAGTAATAAGTGATTTAATTAATGTTCGCCCATCAGTTTTCTTATACGGTGGACGTAACCACGCGTTTCTTTTGGTAAATACATTTTTATTTCACTCCAGATTTTTTCTTTATTGCCAGTGCGTTTTGAGGCATTTAAAATGCGACCGTAACCGGCGTTATAACTGGCAAATGTCATATAGAGTTTGTCTTGTTCAGGTGCATTCTTAATTTTTCTATAAAGCGTGCGATTGTAATAGATGCCTGCCGCAATATTCCAGTGTGGATTGTCTACATCGATAAAGTGGGGATTCTTTTTTAAGATGTCGCCGAACGTGCCAGGCATGATTTGCATAATTCCGCGGGCACCTACATGACTTTCTGCATCATGTTTTAATGCCGATTCAGCGATAGCCTGCGCTTTGAACCAATGCCAGTCAAATAACGGGCCGAAATAACGTTTGCTGTATTTTTTAAAGTAACGATCGTATTGGTTTGTCCAAAGCGGGGAGTGAACGGGATGATCGACAAAACTCGCTGCTGCGTTTTGGCTGCAAAATAATAGCAGTGTAGATGCCAGAGCAATAGGTATGGAGCGCATATATTTGAGAAGGCGGGCGTTGGCTAACTCAAGCCAAGGCCAATCACCAGACCCAGTGCTGTACCGATACCGATAAATAAGCCCATAACCATCAGGCCGACGGCTATATTACCTTTGCCCAGTTCATCACTTATGTTGAAAGTGACAATCTTGTTAAACATGCTGCAGCCGATTTTCATAAAGACAAGCGTTAAAATACCGCCAAGGATGACGTAGACAAAATTTAATATGATAGGTGGAATATCAATCATGTTAAGGCTCGCTGTGTTAAAACTAAAAGAGTTGAATAATGCTTATTTTCCGCCGCTCAGGCATTCTGGTGATTCGGGTGCTTTTCCTTTTGCAAACCATTCTTCCATGGTCATGGTGTGTAAGGCAAGGGCGTGAATACCGCCTTCTGATTTATCTTTTTTGAGTTCCATATCCAGAATTTTGTTGACCGAACGGTGGCGTGCAATCAGCATTTTGTCTTTAAAATCGTCACACACGATGAGAACTTTGAAATGCGATTCCGAGCCTTCGGGTACGTTATGCATATAACTTTCATTCACCACTTCAAGGTGTTCGGGTGAAAAAGCATCCGTTAATTTTTGGGTGATGGTTTCTTGTATTGTCATGGTTTTTATCATATCACAATAGGTTGGGATAATAGCGAGATAAAATAGATGGATTTGTTTGTTTTATTCACACCTACAATGGTTTAGTTGATTATTTTGAAGGTGTCTCTGTAGTCTGCCACTGCTCATTAATATAGCGTTGTAACGGCTTAAAGTTTTTCTTGTAATGCATCTTCTCGTGGTTATCAATCCAGTAACCCAGATAAACATAATCACCTTGTTGCTGTTTAGCATATTCGATTTGTTTAAGTATGCAATAGGTGCCCAGGCTACGGTTTTGTAAATCCGGRTCAAAGAAACTGTAAACCGCCGACAGRCCATCACTGACCATATCCRTKACKGCKACTGCCACTAATKYTTCATTTTGRCGAAAYTCAAGAAAYCGWGTGTYGCACCAGTCACAGAACAAAAAWTGTCTGAAATCATCTKCCACGGGATGAGCCATTGAGCCATCGAYATGTCGAGAATTAAGATARCGTTGATACAGTGCAAAATATTCTTCGCTGAAMTCAGCGTCGACAACRTTCATCGTCAAATCCTGATTRTTTTTCAAACAGCGACGCTGTGATCGACTACTGATGAATGCATCGACCTGTAATCGACAGGCGACRCAGGACTGGCAGTTGTTGCAGTGCGGYCGATARCAATGTGATCCACTGCGACGAAAGCCATGCTGGATTAACTGATTGTAGATCGGCATGTTAAGTGGTAATTGCGGGTCGGGCACCAGATTGCTGCTCATRCGGTCATCRAAATAGCTGCAGGGAGATTCAGTGGTGATGTAGAGCTGAAGGTGGCGGCTGTTCATAATGCTCAGTTTAGTCTGAAAAGACATATRTCKCCTGAAAAAAATGCAGAACRGCTGYSGCGTATTACCTTGTAAGGGTGCGCGGAAGCACCATTAAATGGTATAATCGCCCGCTAATTTTTATACTGAACTGATAGCCATGGCAATGAATCGAGAACAGCGCATCCAGTTTCTTCACGAAGCGCTAAAACAACGTATTTTGATACTTGATGGTGCCATGGGAACCATGATTCAGCGCCATAAACTGGATGAGGCAGCCTATCGTGGGGAACGTTTTTCTGACTGGCCCAGTGACCTCAAAGGTAACAACGATTTGCTGGCAATTACGCAGCCAGAAATCATTCAG
>NVWZ01000048.1 GCA_002746365.1 Thiotrichaceae bacterium | reverse complement strand
AAAGACGCCGAATATATGGTAGTGAACCGATAATTTATTAGTACTTGCGAAAGCTAAGGTGTCCATATATGGTCAATTAAAACTGGAAAGATCTTAAGCCACTTTTTTCAATTCATTATATTTCTGATGCGGTGTCATATAATCAATACTCGAATGACGACGCTTATAATTATAAAACTGAATATAATTTTCAGTTTCACTCACCACCGAGTGGTGAGTGATAAAACTCAGATGATCCCAATAATTTCCTCTCCTGCTCATACTTTGAGTAATATTCAGTTGTGTTAGTTTAGTTCTAAATACTTTGGCTGAATATTGAACGCCTTGATCTGAATGAAACATTAATTTACTCGTGTTCGGCGTTTGTCTATTAATAGCATTAAGCAGCGCTTCACTTTGTATCTATTGCACAAAAAGGTGGCCGTAAGGCCAGAGAAGCCACATTGGATATTTGTTTTTCTCAAGTAACCTTAAAAGTACCGAGCAATAAAAAAGGTGATTCATTACCACTTTATTATGTTGGCTGTTCAGAGCGTAATTTAAAAAATAGTAACTTAAACTGGCACTTGCTAACCAGTGAACCCGTTACAACAAAAGAAGAGGCTTTAAAAATAGTTAGCTATTATGAACAACGATGGTTGGTTGAAGAATACCACAAAGCTTGGAAAACTGATGGTACGGATGTAGAAGGACTGAGAATGCAAAACAAAAATAATATAGAACGCCTAGCCACTATTCATGCTTTTATTGCGGTAAGGATATTACAATTAAAATTTGCTAATCAACAAGGTGATTTCACAAGTTGCGAGCAGATTTTATCATCCAAGGCATGGAAACTTCTCTGGCTAAAGCGAATAGGAAATGTATTACCAAAGGAGCCACCAACGATGAAATGGGCTTACTTGGAACTAGCAAAGCTCGGTGGCTGGAAAGATACTAAACGCAATGGTCAAGCTTCCATTAAACGGTTATGGGAAGGATGGTTTAAATTACAAACCATCCTTGAAGGTTATGATCTTGCCATGTCTCTTGAGTCAGACTTGTGATCAAGAGACAGTCTAAAGACTGGGGTTTAAACCAATTCCTGCGGACGAATTAACCTTACTTCCCAACTATATATCCAATGATAGACCCACATCTCAACGCTTGTTTGTCCCAAATATGACTTACCAGCAGAAGTGACTATACCCGTCATTTATGAAAAGCCTATTTCATCCGAACATGAATTTACTCTAACAGACAATTATGGTTATTGCGAATACCTGACAAAACATCATTTCGTTTCATTGGATTACAGCCTGCCTTTCAACGGTAACTTACTGTAAAAAATGATTTTTCGTTTCAATATTTGAAGGGGCGTTTCTTACAACTTCCCTTAAAAGTATTAACCGGGGATTAATTTGATCTTAGGTATGGGGAAAAATGTAACGATTTTAATAGGATGGTTAAATTACAAATAATCCTTGAAGGTTATGACTTTGCCATGTCTCTTGAATCAGAGTTATGATCAAGAGACTGGCACTAAATACAGGACTATGTTGAACTATTTACAATAAAGAAATATCAGCAATAGCTAAAAAGCTGTTACGAATTTCATTAAGTAAGGTCAAACGGTTGATTTTAACCGCTTCATCATCACTCATCACCATCACGTTATCGAAAAAAGTATCGATAGGTGTTTTTAGTTGAGCAAGTTCAGATAAAGCAGCTTGATAGTTTTTGTCTGCCATTAAGGGTGCTATTTTTAAACTGATATTTTGGAATACATCAGCGAGGTCTTGTTCTGCTTGTTCGCTCGCCAACTCAGTTTTAAAACACTCATAAAGCTGGCCATCAAACTTAGCAAGAATATTACCTACACGCTTATTGGCTGCTGCTAATGTTTCTGCTTCAACAAGCTCACCAAAAAAGCTTACCGCTTTAATACGTTTGTCAAAGTCTAATGGCGCACTTGGCTTTTTAGCCAATACAGCTTGAATAACATTAAGTGCAATACCCTGCTCTTGATAGAAAGCGCGGAAACGAGCCATAATAAAATCAAGTACGTTGTCAGCGGTATTATCGTTAACTAATTTATCACCCGCTATACCTCCAAATAAAGAGATGCTTTCGTTGATAAGCGTAACAAGGTCTAAATCAAGCTGTTTTTCAATGATAATTCGTATCACGCCGATGGCAGCTCTTCGCAGAGCGAATGGATCTTTATCACCTTTAGGTGCCTGATTAATCCCAAATATACCAACGAGTGTATCAATTTTATCGCTGATAGCCACGGCACAACCGATTGTTGCTTTAGGCAAGTTGTCACCCGCATAACGTGGACGATATTGATCTTCTAATGCTTGAGCGATAGTTTCATTTTCACCGTCATTAAGTGCATAGTATTTTCCCATTGTGCCCTGCACTTGTGGAAACTCTAGCACCATATCTGACATTAAGTCTGTTTTACTCAACAAACCAGCACGATATGCATCGTCACTGTTTTCGCCTAGTTGTTCAGCAATAATTTTACTTAAACTAGCAATACGCATCGACTTGGCTTTTAATGTACCAAGTTGCTTTTGAAACAGCACTGACTCCAATGTCTCTAACCTTGATTCTAACGTTTGTTTTTTATCTGTTTTAAAGAAAAACTCCGCATCAGCTAAACGTGGACGAATAACTTTTTCATTACCAAAAACCACTTGTTGTGGGTCTTTTGATTCTATATTAGATACAAAAATAAATTTATTAACTAATTCCCCATCGTTATTAGTCACAGGGAAATATTTTTGATGATCTTTCATTGAATAGATTAATGGCTCGGCTGGTACATTAAGAAAATCTTCATCAAATGTACCCACTAACGTTACTGGCCATTCAACTAATGAAGTGACCTCTTCTAGTAAGTCTTCATCAATTAACGCAACAGCGGAAATATCTAATGCTTTTTGCTTAATTTGTGCAATAATTTTATCTTGGCGTATTTGATAATCTACTTCTACATACGCTTTTAATAACTCAGCTTGATAATCATTCGCATGTTTAAGAGTAACCAAACCTTCGTGGTGGAACCGATGGCCTTGTACTTGGTTGCTTGAATTTACACCTAACGCATTACCAGCAATAACCTTTTCGCCATACATTAATGTTAGCGTATGAACTGGTCGAATAAACTGAATACGTTCCGCGCCCCAACGCATCGGCTTGGCAATAGGTAATTTATTTAACGCTGTAACAACGATACTAGGTACTAGTTCATGAATAGTTTTACCGGCAACAGTTGCTTTGTGCAGTAACCACTCACCTTTAGGTGTAACTAAACGCTCTGCTTGCTCAATAGTAATGCCATTAGCACGAGCCCAACCTAAAGCTGCTTTACTCGGCTGCCCTTGTTCATCAAAAGCAACATTGACCGCTGGCCCACGTTTCTCTACTACTTTGTCTGCTTGCTTATCATCTAAGTTTATTACTTGCACTGCTAAACGACGCGGTGTTGCAAACCATTTTATCTCTGAATAGGATATATCGTTACTATCAAGCTGACTTTTAATATTGTCATAAAACGCTGTCGCTAATTTTTTCAGCGATTTTGGTGGTAATTCTTCTGTACCTAATTCAATCAGGAGAGTTTCGTTAACCATTATTTGACTCCTTGAACTGAATTATCAGCATTATTTTTATTATCATTACACAGAGGAAAGCCTAACTCTTCTCGTTTCGCATAATAGGCCTGTGCACAAGCTTTAGATAAAGCACGTACACGTAAAATATAACGTTGGCGTTCAGTCACTGAAATAGCGTGACGAGCATCAAGTAAATTAAAAGCATGTGAGGCTTTCATTACTTGCTCATAAGCGGGTAATGGTAAGTTTGCCTCGATAAGTTTTTGGCTATCTTTTTCACATTGATCAAATTGTTTAAATAATGCATCAACGTCAGCATATTCAAAATTATAAGTCGATTGCTCTACTTCATTTTGATGAAAAATATCGCCATAGTACACAGTACCCATAGGGCCATCAGCCCACACCAGATCATAAATACTGTCTACGTTTTGAATATACATGGCGAGACGTTCTAAACCATAAGTAATTTCACCGGTTACTGGCGTACATTCTAAACCACCAACTTGTTGAAAATAAGTAAACTGGGTGATTTCCATACCATTAAGCCAAATTTCCCAGCCTAAGCCCCACGCACCTAGTGTTGGTGATTCCCAATTATCTTCAACAAAACGAATGTCATGAACTAAGGGATCAATACCCAATTCTTTTAGTGAATTGAGATAAAGCTCTTGGATGTTTTTTGGAGACGGTTTTAACATTACTTGAAATTGATAATAATGTTGTAAGCGATTTGGATTTTCACCATACCGGCCATCCGTTGGTCGTCGACAAGGTTGAACATAAGCACTACTGATAGGCTCAGGTCCTATTGAACGCAAAAAAGTCATTGGGTGGAATGTTCCAGCACCAACTTCTAGATCTAACGGTTGTACGATAACGCAACCTTGTCGTGACCAATAATCTTGCAACTGCAAGATCAGGCCTTGAAACGTTTTACAATTGAAACTAGTCATGAGTATTCAGGTTCACTTTTTTGTTTAAATTTAATTACAAGTCATTAATCAACTGTAATAATTAAAAGATAAAAGCCCAGTATTGAAGACCGGGCTTATTATTTTATTTTTAACTACACCATGATTCTGCGTAGTAACTTGATTAAAAGTCTAAATTAGCTACATTTAAAGCATTTTCTTCAATGAATTTACGACGCGGTTCAACATGATCACCCATTAAGGTAGTGAACAATTGATCTGCTGCAATAGCATCTTCAATAGTAACTTGTAACATACGGCGAGTGTCAGGATCCATAGTGGTTTCCCATAACTGATCAGGGTTCATTTCCCCTAATCCTTTATAGCGTTGTATGTACTGACCGCGTTTAGACTCAGCCATTAGCCAATTTAATGCTTCTTCAAAGCTATCTACTGGTTTGATTTTTTCACCACGTTTAACATAGGCACCTTCTTCCATTAAACCATTAATAGCATCGTTTAATGAAACAATAGCTGCAAACTCATTCGATTGAATAAACTCATAACTACAGTTATAGTTTTTATCTATACCATGTTGACGAACATTAAATCTAGGGTAATAAATATTACGTTCGTTATCATGCTCAACACTGACTGTATATATAGAACCATTGCCATCTTGGTTATCAAGTTGAGTAATTAAATCTTTTGCCCAGGCTTCTACTTTAGTTTTATCGGAAAAGTCTTCCGTAGTAATGTTTATGCTGTAAATCATTTTATCTAGAATATCACTTGGAATTTGTCTTGAAATTCTTTTAACAATATCCATCGTTGTACGGTATTGATTTACTAACTGTTCAAGCGCTAAACCAGCAATAGCAGGTGCACCTTCATTTACATGAATAGTCGCATTCTCTAATGCTAATGTAGTTAGATATTCTGTTAATCCTTCATCATCTTTAATATAACGTTCTTGCTTACCTTTCTTTACTTTATATAAAGGAGGCTGAGCAATAAAGATATGACCTCGTTCCATTATCTCAGGCATCTGACGGTAGAAGAAAGTTAGTAGTAGTGTACGGATATGCGAACCATCTACATCAGCATCGGTCATGATGATAATACTATGATAACGCAGCTTCTCCGGATTATATTCATCACGACCAATACCGCAACCTAATGCAGTAATTAAAGTACCGACTTCTTGTGATGAAATCATTTTATCAAAGCGTGCTTTTTCTACGTTAAGAATTTTACCTTTCAATGGTAATATCGCTTGGTTTTTACGATTACGCCCCTGCTTGGCTGAACCGCCAGCAGAGTCCCCTTCCACAATATAAATTTCAGAAAGAGCCGGATCTTTTTCCTGACAATCAGCTAATTTACCTGGCAAACCTGCAATATCTAATACACCTTTACGACGTGTCATTTCTCGCGCTTTACGTGCTGCTTCACGTGCTCGTGACGCATCAACAATTTTCATAATAATAGTGCGTGCAATACTTGGGTTTTCTAATAAGTATTCACCTAGCTTTTCGCCCATAGCTTGCTCAACTGCCGTTTTAACTTCAGAAGAAACTAACTTATCTTTGGTTTGAGAAGAGAACTTAGGATCTGGTACTTTTACTGATATTACTGCAGTTAAACCTTCACGAGCATCATCACCTGTTGCACTTGTTTCACTGCTACCCTTCTTGGCTTTGTTTAAACCTTCTCTAATCATGTATGAGTTTAAGGTTCTCGTTAATGCGGTTCTAAAACCACTTAAATGAGCGCCACCATCACGTTGTGGAATATTATTAGTAAAACAGAAAATATTTTCTTGAAACCCATCATTCCATTGCATAGCAACTTCAACAACAATACCATCTTCTCTTTCTAAGTCGAAATAAAAGATCTCTTGGTTAACTGCTGTTTTATTCGTATTCAAATAATCAACAAACGCTTGAATACCGCCTTCATAGCAAAAGTGCTCTTCTTTACCTTCTTCACGTTCATCAATCAAACGTATAGAAACACCAGAGTTTAAAAATGACAATTCACGAATTCGTTTTACCAATATGTCATAGTGAAATAATACATCTGTGAATGTTTCACTACTCGGCCAAAAGCGAACTTCAGTGCCGGTTTTTTCACTCTCTCCTACAGCTGCTAATGGTGCGTCAGCCACACCACCAGAATAAAACTGTTCATACAATTTTCCTTTACGACGTATATTCAATTTTAGTTTTTGGCTTAGTGCATTTACTACTGAAATACCCACACCATGAAGACCACCTGACACTTTATAGCCTGAATCTTCACCACCAAACTTACCACCCGCATGTAGTACTGTCATGATAACTTCGGCTGCAGATATTCCCTCTTCGGGATGAATATCTGTTGGTATTCCTCGACCATCATCTTTTACAGAAACAGAACCATCAAGATGTATTCTTATCACTATTTCTTTACAATGACCTGCAAGTGCTTCATCGATTGAATTATCTAAGACTTCAAAAACCATGTGATGCAAGCCTGTGCCATCATCAGTGTCGCCAATATACATACCTGGTCTTTTACGTACTGCATCAAGTCCTTTTAGTACTTTAATACTGGACGAGCCATATTCATTTTCTACTGTCATAGTTTTAGCCTATTCACTCTACATTGCTTTTTCTGATTTATTTAACTCAGAATCGTCTGGATATTTCTCTGATATTTTACCATGTTTCACGTGGAACATGCTGAATTTTCTATCATCATTTGTATCTAAAAATGGTTGTAATACACTTGGCTCAATTGCCGTAATAATTACTTGGCAATCTAATTGTTCTATTGCATTAGATAAGGCTGTACGTGAAATAACATCTAATTCAGCACCTATATCATCTATCAATAAAATTGGTTTTACTAATTTAACTCGCGCAATAAAACTTACCTGTGCAAAAGTTAATGCTAATAAAAACAACTTTTGTTGCCCTCTTGATAATTGAGTTTCAATAGATTTTTTATCTAAAAGAAACTTAACATCAAATTTGTGTGCTCCATAAAGACTATAACCAAAACTAGTTTCTCTATCTTGATTAGTAGCGAGTACATCACTAAGGGTGTTTTTTTGTGGCCAACCCTGTAAATATTGAACTGTAACTCTTTCATTTATACTTGGTAACAAAATAGCTAGCCAACAATTCAGTTCAAAAATAATCTCTGAAACATATAAGGCTCTTAACGTTGACACTTCAAGTGACAATTGACAGAATTGTTCTGTCCAATAGGACAACATTGATTTATTATTTTCATTTCGATTTGCATTAGCTAAACGAATACATGCATTACGCTGTTTAAGCACTCTATTGAAGTTTTTCCAAAGATTAGAAAAGTCATGTTTCACGTGAAACATTCCTAAATCAATAAAGCGCCTACGTTCTTTTGGTCCACCAAAAAAAAGCTTAAAACTCTCTGGTGTTACAATCTGAATGGCAATATTTTTTGCTAAAACAGATAACCGACTATAACGTTGCCCATCAATTTTTATATTAGTTAAGCCTGAACATATATCTCTACTTAAACCAAGTTGACGGTCATTGTTATCTTTTATACTGACAACAAATTTTTTAGTACCATGACAAACCAGTGAATCAACTTTATTTGTTCTAAACGACTTTCCATGCCCTAGAAAAAAGAGAGCTTCTAATAAGCTACTCTTACCACTACCATTATCACCAATAAAAAAATTTAACTTAGGATGAAAATTAATTGGTGCTCCATCTAGATTACGAAAATTTTGGCTAATTAATTTAACAACACTCATTTCATTGCTTCAATTGTCATAAGGAATGATGAATTCAATAAATGATAGTTATAGACGCATAGGCATAACAACGTAAAGTGCCTCACCAGAATCAGCACCTTCAATCACTACACTAGAATTAGCATCCGCTAAAGTAAATTTTACTTGTTCATCTTTTATTGCACTAAGCACATCAAGTACATAACTGACATTAAAACCAATTTCTAATTCATCATATGGAAAATCAATTTCTAACTCTTCTTCTGCTTGTTCTTGTTCAGGGTTGTTTGCAGTAATTTTTAACAACGAATTAGAAAAATTTAATCGTACTCCTTTAAATTTTTCATTAGAAAGAATCGAAGCACGTGATAAAACTTGACGAAGCTGTTCTTTATCAGTAACAAAAACCTTATCACCATTACGAGGTAACACACGACGATAATCTGGAAAACGGCCATCAACTAACTTACTGGTGAATGAAAATTCAGTATCAATTATGCGAATATGATTTGAGCCTAAATATAAGTTAACCTCTTCATCAACTGGTGTTAGTAAACGAATTATTTCTAAAATACCTTTTCTAGGAACAATAACTTGTCTCGCTGGTAAGGCTAAAGAATCATTGGAAATTTTACAAATGGCTAAACGATGACCGTCAGTTGCTACTGAGCGTATTTCATTACCTTCACTTTCTAAAGACATACCATTAAGGTAGTAACGTACATCTTGATTTGCCATAGAGAAATGAGTACTTTCAATCAAACGCAATAATTCGGATTTGAGTAACTTAAATTCCACATCACCTTTCCACTCTTCTATATTAGGAAAATCACTGGCGGGTAAGGTTGAAAGTGAATAGCGACTACGTCCTGTACACAACTTAACCGTATCATCTTGAGCAGTAAAAGTGATCAAAGAATTTTCAGGTAAGCTTTTACATATATCAAGTAACTTTCTTGCTGGTATTGTTAATTTACCTTCAACACCTTGATTATCTATATCAGCATAAGCAACCATTTCAAGTTCTAAATCTGTGGCAGTTAAGGTAAGTGATTGCTCACTTACTACAAAAAGGATATTTCCTAAAATAGGTAATGTACTTTTACGTTCAACAGCACCAGAAACTAACAATAGCGGTTTTAGTAAGGCTTCTCTATTAATTGAAAATTTCATTTATATTCCTGCTTATACTCATGCTTTTGATTTTTAAAGAAAAATATTACATGTTAGATTTAAATACTTTAGCACTTAACGTTTATTTATCAAGACGAAAGTGTTCTTATTAAATTGGAATAATCTTCTTTAATATCATGGAGTTCTTCTCGCAACGACTTCACTTTACGACAAGCATGAAGCACAGTAGTATGATCTCTTCCACCGAAAGCATCACCAATTTCAGGCAAACTGTGATTAGTTAATTCCTTAGATAATGCCATTGCTAGCTGTCTAGGTCTAGCAACAGATCGGTTTCTTCGCTTCGACAATAAATCAGCTATTTTTATTTTATAATATTCTGCCACTGTACGTTGGATATTATCTATGGTGACTAATTTGTCTTGTAATGCCAATAAATCTCGTAATGCTTCACGTACAAAGTCTATAGTAATGGCGCGACCAGTAAAATTAGCATTAGCAATAACTCGGTTAAGAGCACCTTCTAATTCACGTACATTAGATCGCAAACGCTTAGCAATAAAAAAAGCAACCTCATCAGCAAGATTTATATTACTCTCTTGTGCTTTTTTCTTCAAAATTGCAACGCGAGTTTCTAACTCAGGAGGCTCAATTGCAATAGTTAACCCCCAACCAAAGCGAGATTTCAATCGATCTTCAACAGCAACTTCTTTTGGATAACGATCACTCGTTAAAATAATTTGCTGATTGCCCTCTAATAAAGCATTAAAGGTATGAAAAAACTCTTCTTGGGTTCTATCTTTACCAGCAAAAAATTGGATATCATCTATTAATAGCGCATCAACACTTCGATAATAATGCTTAAACTTTTCCATTTCATTATTTTGCAGCGCTTTTACCATATCTTGAACAAATCGTTCAGAATGCATGTAAGCAATTTTTGCATTCGGATTATTTTCTAAAATCGCATTACCAACGGCGTGCAATAAATGAGTTTTACCAAGGCCGGTTCCTCCATAGATAAATAGAGGGTTATACGCAGCGCCTGGATTGTCAGCAACCTGAGATGCGGCAGCGCGTGCTAATTGGTTAGATTTACCTTCGACAAAATTATCAAAGGTATATTTCAATCTAACATTAGCTTTTTTAGATATCCCTGTATTAACTTCATTTACAGTTGGCACTTTATTATTTTTGCTAAAATGAGCACTAGAAGATAAAGAAGTGTTACTTTTAACTAATGGTGTTAGAGGTTTACTACCCACATCAAACCTTAACAAATAGGCATCTTCTCCATCGGTCATTGTAATTAATTCATTGATACGATTAACATATTTATCACGCACCCAGTCCAGAACAAATCGGTTAGGGGCATAGAGTGTTAAAACATTATCATTTACAACGCATTGTAATGGTCGAATCCACATACTAAATTGCTGAGCAGGCAATTCTTCTTGAAGAACGGAAAGGCAACGTTGCCATAGTGAGTGTTCCAACCAAAACTCCAAAGGAAAGTAGTATAATCAGCTTGCAAACTATATTCACTATTTATGATAAATGAATGCAGTAATAAGAAGAGTATTTAGTGCCAAAAGAAACAAAAAATAATGAACTTGAAAAACTAGCGCAAGTGAAATTTATTATTATGTACTACCATTATCTCTATACTTATCCACAAGTGCAATATTGACAAACAAATATTATCAATTATTTTCATCAGTAATATATTAACCATTTTAAATTGATAAACATTATTAATTTAACAAATCGTAAAATCGTAAAAAAGACATATATTACATTTACTTATGTAGATATAAATTCAAAGCCAATAATAAGCTTAGCTAGTATTATCAAAACCTGTGGATATTTTATTTTTTTAAAATTATGGAAATAACAAAATATTAGTTACTTTCTCTGTAAGATCTAAAAGATCCATACAAAGATCATTTGTAAATAAGAGGATATTATTTATTGACAATGGTTTGGTTAAGCTTTAGAATTCGCCCTCTTTTTTAGACCAGTGTGCTCATAATGGCTTTTTTGTCAGGGCAACAACAACCGACGGATTAGCGTAATGAAAAGAACATTTCAACCTAGCGTATTAAAGCGTAAGCGTAACCACGGATTCCGTGCACGCATGGCAACTAAGAATGGCCGTGCCGTTATAGCTCGTCGCCGTGCTAAAGGGCGTGTTCGCCTTAGTGCTTAATCTTGACTCTTTTTCTTCACCAGAAAGAGAATTAAGATGGTAACCAATCAGGTTACTTATGAATTTAATCGGGAGTCACGTTTACTGACTCCCGGTCACTTTCAATCTGTATTTAAAAAACCTCTTCGATTTGGCTCTCGCCACTTTACCCTATTAATTACCCCAACTCATTTATCTGAAGATTCTTGCAAAAGTAATCGYCTCGGCTTAGCTATCGCTAAAAAACGRGTAAAACTTGCCGTACAGCGCAATCGTATWAAAAGAATAATTAGAGAAAGCTTTCGCTTAAATCAACATGATTTACCTGCTATCGATATGGTGGTGATGGTWAAGTCAGGTATTGATCAGCTCGATAATAAAGAAATCAACCAAGAATTGACTAAAATATGGCGAAAAATAATTCAACGCCACAAAAGCTAGCCATAACCTGCATTAAGGGKTATCAGCGCTTTATCAGCCCARTATTRGGGTCRAAYTGTCGATTTCAGCCAACTTGCTCTTGTTATGCYAGTGAAGCTATTGAACGTTTTGGTGTGATAAAAGGKGGYTGGTTAGCRGGTAAACGTATTTTAAAGTGTCATCCGCTAAATGAAGGTGGCGATGATCCGGTTCCCCCTTTGAAAAAAGGCTGATAAAACTTGTTTTATTACTGTAATAATCAATTTTAGTCACCATATATTAAAAGGTGGTTGGTTAACAAGCCCACGTATATTAGAATGCCACGCACTTAAATTATTTATAATGCACAGAAGTAATTCTGGGCTCATCCAAAAACAAGAGAAATTAATCTTATGGAATCTCAACGCAGTCTGCTTTTTATTGCGCTTATGGTGGTTACTTACTTACTTTTTAGTCAGTGGCAATTAGAMAATGCGCCAGCAGTTGAACAARCACYATTTAATCAAAGTACTCATATGATAGAACAAGGCGCAGATTCTGAATTTGTGCCTGAATCATCTGATTCCACAGCACCCATTGCAAAAGCAACGATTTCAAGTGCCAAATTAATTAGCGTAACTACCGATACTTTTCGACTAAAAATCAATACYCAAGGYGGWGATATTGTTGAAGCGAAATTGYTTAARTWTGATACYGAACAAGGTAGYGGYATTCCWTWTACYRTSATGCAAAACGGTAATCAAAAATATGTAGCACAATCAGGCTTAACCGGTGCTAATGGTATTGATAGAGTTATTTCTTTAAAAGGGCAAGGTCGCCCAATTTATAGCAGCGCTGCAAGTAGCTATACATTAACTAATGATAACCTAATAGTAGATTTAACTTTTCAAGACAACAACGGCCTTAGCGTAACCAAACGCTTTTCATTTACTGCCGGTAGTTATAGCGTTGCTGTTGATTACATTATTAACAACGGCACTAACAATAGTGTTTCTGTGCAAATGTATGGTCAACTTAAACAGTCAACATTGCAAGATACCTCAAGTGGTATGTTACCCACTTACCGTGGTGCTGCTTTTTCTACCACAGAAGACCGTTATGAAAAGTATGACTTTGATGATATTGCCGAAGCTAACTTAAACAAAATGACCGTTGGCGGTTGGGTTGCCATGCTTGAACACTATTTTGTTTCTGCTTGGGTGCCTAATGGCACAGAAAACAATCAGCTTTACACTAACTTTAGTAACAACCAAGAAGCGGTTATAGGCTTTAAAGCACCCGCGATTACTATCGATGCAGGMCAACAAGGYACWACYTCCGCTATTTTCTATGTTGGTCCTAAAGACCAAGAGGTTCTAGAAAAAATAGCACCTAATCTAGATTTAACCATTGATTACGGTTTCTTGTGGATGATCAGTCAACCATTATTTTGGTTACTACTAACCATTCAAAGTTTTGTGACTAACTGGGGTGTAGCGATCATCATTATCACGTTGATTGTTAAAGGCGGTATGTACCCGTTAACGAAAGCGCAATATACCTCGATGGCAAAAATGCGTGARCTAGCMCCTAAAATGGCSMARYTAAAAGAGCGTTTTGGYGATGAYAGACAAAAAATGTCGCAAGCMACCATGGAAATGTACCGTAAAGAAAAAGTAAACCCAGCGGG
>NVWZ01000047.1 GCA_002746365.1 Thiotrichaceae bacterium | reverse complement strand
AAGTAGCCGACTTTGCTCATTGATACTTTTTTGGTTATTTAATTAACCGAAAAAACACACTAGTGCCTATTGACAGAGTTATGGCTCATATGTGTTATGCGCTGTAGCCATAGTGATAAACCATACCTTATGACAACACAGATTGGAACCTTGCCACCAAGAAATGCCTGATATGAAGGCAACAAAAGAAGAATACATTGTTAATGTTTGCACCATTATCTGACTTGCACTCCTTTACGTGATTGCGGTGTTGTTAGTTAGGGGCAGGCTTTATTTATGCCCCAGTATAGCTGTGACAAAGATTGCCTATTGTAACCGTCTAAACTTTAATGCTTACCTGCAACTTTAAGTTTAAAAACACCCCTGACGAAGATACTGCTTGATTGAGTGATAAACCAAAAACAGATTAACGCCTATTTGTCAGGTTTAAATTAACTAAATATGTTGCGCCTTAAACACCAACTTCTTTTAGTCTTTTAAACGCATAACTACAAATAGGTATCCTATTTGACATAATTATTTACGTCAGTATCATACACCTCTTATCGGTTTTATCAAAGAAAACAGTCATGTAGGAGATTCCCTACGTGGATATCAGAAAATCAAATGCATCAAGGAGGATGTTATGCCAGAAGTTCGTTTATTGGATCAAGTTCGTGATCGCATCAAAACATTGCATTATAGTATTCGCACTGAGCAGTCATACACCAGTTGGATAAAGCGTTTTATTATATTTAATAATAAGAAGCATCCTAATGGTATGGGGCGGCTTGAAATTGAGGCATTTCTTACTTATTTGGCTGTTAAGCGAAATGTGTCTGCATCAACTCAAAATCAGGCTTTGAATGCTATTCTTTTTTTGTATCGTCAAGTATTACACGTTAATTTGCCTTGGCTTGAAGATGTAACACGGGCAAAAAAACCTACGCGCTTACCAGTGGTATTAACCGTTTTTGAGGTGAATGCAATTTTATCTTCACTGGATGGTGTAAGAGGATTAGTGGCGCAACTGTTGTATGGGACGGGTATGCGTTTGTTGGAATGTTTGCGTTTGCGTGTAAAAGATATTGATTTTGATCGTAAAGAGATTGTTGTTCGTCAAGGGAAAGGAGGTAAAGATCGTGTGACGGTATTACCTGAAAAGGTTATTGATGCTTTAAAGCTGCATCTTGAGCGCGTTAATGCACAACATAATAAAGATATTACTAAGGGGTATGGATGTGTTTATATGCCTTTTGCGTTAGAACGAAAATATCCCAATGCGTGCAGGGAGTGGGGATGGCAGTATGTTTTCCCTTCGTCAAAAGTTGGGTTGGATCCAAGAACAAATCGTAAAGCTCGTCATCACATGTCACCGCAAACGATTCAGCGCGCTATTAAACAGGCCGTTAGACATGTGAACATAAATAAGCCAGCTAGCCCTCATACGTTGAGACATTCATTCGCTACCCATTTGCTTGAGAACGGATATGATATACGCACGGTACAGGAATTACTGGGTCATAAAGATGTTTCCACAACCATGATTTACACGCATGTGCTAAACAAAGGCGGGCGAGGTGTGAAAAGTCCGCTTGATGTTTAGATCATGCCTTCGCCTTGTTTAGGGTCTGGTTGATTCTGTGGTTGTTGCTGTCGTTGACGGCGTTCTTTCATCTTGTCGATAGACTCATTCATTTTACCACTGAGTTCGTTCATCATATGCAAGAGTGAATCGCCCATTTCTTTCGAGCCATCACGTAGTGCCTCGTTTAATAGTTGCATGCCTTCTTTCATGGCTTCATCAATGGATTCAATGTTGTCTTGCATCGACTCGGATAATTTTTCGGCTAGTTGTTCTTCTGCTGGTGCCGATAGTGCAGGAGGTATCGTTGATTCATTTACGTCTACTCGCCATTTTCCTTGTTGTAAAACTAAAACAGTATTGAAGGTTGAGGTGTAGCTGAATTGAGTTTTTGGATTAATGGTCGTTATGGTTGTGCTGACAATGGTTTTTGCAGCACTGTTGTTTAATTGTGCGATTGTTGCAATTCGGTTGCTGTGATTAGCGAAAGCTTGTTTACTATTAGTAGAGATTAATTTTTCAGCTTCGCTAGTGTTGCCATTTTGTAAATGTTGCCAGTATTTATCGGCAATGGATTTTGGGTCTTCGGCTGGTTGGGTGCAGGCGTATAATAATAGACCAAAAATAATAATAACTAAAGATTTTAAAGACGTGTATTTATCAGTGTGCATTAAATTGCTCTTGTGTTGAGATGACAAGCTCCTGGGTGGGTATTATTAATTTATCGTACTCGAGTTTTTTTCATCTTCCAGTATCTGGCTGTCGTAAGCGTCCAGAATTTTTTCGAAAACATCTATTTCATCAAGCTCACCTTCTGTGAATTCGAAGCTATTGGGTTCTGCTCCTAAAATCTGTTCGAAGCGATTGATTTCATCTTCTATTTGACTATTAAATTGAAGTGCTTTTTTATACATGTTTCTCGCTTCAATTAAAAAGGCATCACGAAAATCCGGATCACGATTGATACGATCTCGAGTTTTTATTTTTTTTTCATCACTTAGTGGCATGGTGTAAAAACCTCAGTATTTAGAGTTTGTAGAAGCGTCTGGGGCATCGTGTATAAAATGATGGGTGTTGTCGAGGCTGTATTCTATCGTAAAAACAGTGCAGAAATCGTTAATAGGTATTCGCGCATTGTGGAGGGTTTGATTGGCCTTTATCTACCCCAACAGGATATCTTTCGCGGTATTAATTTGTGCTGCTAGATAGTCTGAACCGCCTCGGTCAGGGTGATTTTTCTGCATCATCCTCCGGTGAGCCTGTTTGACTTCTTCATCGGTGTAGCCCGTTTTTAAGCCTAGAATATCCATCGCTTGTTCCGCGCTCATGGATTGTTGGCGTCGCTGTGTGGTTGATTGTTGATTGTTATTGCCTGCTTGCCCCTGCTGTTTATAGAGGCGGCTTATAAATGGCAGGTATTTTAGAAATTGCAGGCCGCGGGGCACGAGGGCAACTAAAGCGGCAATAGCGGCTGTAATAACATTGAGGTGGCCTGTCACCGCGAGAATGCTCAATAAGCTGGCGATAATGCCGAAAACACTCCACATAATCAGCTTCTTACGTTCATCGCCCTGCGTTTTTTTGATTTTGTACCACAGGATTAAACCGATACCCGCTACTACAAGTAAAATGATTATACGTGCCATTTGTAATGAAATATTTCAATAAGTGATGAGTGTGGTGTATTTTGGTGTATTTTGTATTTTCATGCTACCCCAGAATGTTAGTTAAGAATTTGAGCAATGAATGTTGGCGGCAGGCGATAATTATGGTGAAATACGGTTTTAAATTATAGACATGAGTTTTTTATGAAAAAAATAGTCGGTTTAGTCTTATTTGCGGTTTCGATTCTAGGTGCACCTATGGTAGCGCAAGCGGAAGGCCTTAAGCTTGATGCGAAACGTTTTTATTTGGGGGCGGGGTTAAATTTTAATAGCTTGCCGGGTGTAGGTAGTTCGCGCGGGTTCCAGTTTATAGGTGGTTATGAGTTTGACTTTAAGCTTAATGAAGATATTTCAACTTCACTGGAGTTGGGTTATATGGACAGCGGTGAATTCGATCGCCTGAATACTTCCGGTAATGCTGATGAAGCCAGTGGCCTATGGGTGGCAGTGGTAGAATCGGTTCCTTTAACCAGTAAAACAGATATGCTGGCGCGAATTGGTTACGATTTTGGTGATGATGATGGATTTTTATTGGGTGCCGGTATGCAGTATAAGTTTGATACAAAAGTCGCATTGCGCATGGAATATATTACGCGAGAGCATGTGAATGGCTTGCAGGTGAACGTGTTGTTTAAGTTTTAAGTATAAAGTTGCAAGTTGTAAGCAGGCCTGTGCCTGTCACTTACAACTTACAACTTGCTGCTTATAGCTAATGTATCCTTAAGTTCCTGTGATATATTTATCACGTAATTCACGGCGTAATATTTTTCCTACATTGGTTTTTGGTAGTTCGTCGGTAAATACAATTGATTTTGGTACTTTGTAACTGGTCAGGCTTTCACGGCAATAATCTCTTAATTCTTGCTCAGTCAGAGCATTATCTTTTTTTACAACGATGGCCATCACCACTTCGCCACTGTGTTCATCGGGTTTGCCGATAACGCCTACTTCGATTACGCCTGGGTGTGAAGCGATTACTTCTTCTACTTCATTCGGGAAGACATTAAAGCCAGACACCAGTACCATATCTTTTTTACGATCGACGATTTGTACAAAACCGTCTTCATTCATAAAGCCAATATCGCCAGTGTGTAACCAGCCACTGTTACTCAAAACATTCGATGTTTCTTTAGGTAGTGCCCAATAGCCGCGCATGACTTGAGGGCCGCGAATACAAATTTCTCCTTGTTCGCCTATAGCTAGCTCATTCCAGTCATCATCCTGAATGGAAACTTCGGTTGAGGAAATAGGTAGTCCGATTTTCCCGTTAAACTCTTTTAGATCCATCGGGTTCATGCAGGCGGCGGGTGAGGTCTCGGTCAGTCCATACGCTTCGATTAGTGTGGTGCCGGTCACTTCTTTCCAGCGTTCAGCCACGCCACGTTGTACTGCCATGCCACCACCGAGTGCAAAACGAAAATTTGAAAAATCAATATTTCTGAAGTCGTCGTTATTTAACAAACCATTAAACAAGGTATTCACGCCAGTAAACACTTCAAATTTTGTGGACTGCAATTCTTTTACAAAGCCTTTTATATCACGTGGGTTAGTGATGAGATAATTGCACCAGCCATAACGCATAAAGGTTAAGCAGTTCGCGGTTAATGAAAAGATATGATAGAGCGGTAAAGCGGTGATAATGGTGCCTTTTTGGTCACCAATTGAGGTGCGTATCCATTCTGAGGCCTGTAGCATATTGGCAACCATGTTTTTATTCGTGAGCACGGCGCCTTTAGAAACACCGGTGGTGCCACCGGTATATTGTAAGAATGCGATGTCATCATGATTGGTTGGTACGGTTTGAAAGCGGTGTTGAGAGCCCAATTTGAGTGCTTTTTTAAAGCTGACTGCGCCATCGAGCTTAAAAGCCGGTACCATTTTTTTAACGTATTTGACAACGGCATTGATAATGAAGCCTTTAACCGGGGAGAGCAGATCGCCCATCCTGGTTGTGATGACATGTTCTATTTTTGTTTCTGCGATGACTTTCTGTAAGACGTGTGCAAAATTTTCGACGATGATAATGGCTTTTGCACCGGAATCCGTCATCTGGTGTTTTAGTTCACGTTTGGTATATAAGGGGTTAGTGTTTACAACGACCAGGCCGGCACGCAGGATGGCAAATATGGCAATGGGATTTTGTAACAGGTTGGGCATCATCACTGCGACGCGATCACCTTTTTCCAGTCCGAGTTCGTTTTTGAGATAAGCGGCTAATTGTGCCGTATAGATATCGACTTCGTAATAGTTGAGTGTTTTGCCAAAGTTGGTGTAGGCGGGTAAGTCTTTATACTTAGCAACGCTGGTGTCGAAAATGTTGGCGACAGAGGAAAATTGATCGAGATCGATTTCTGCCGCTGTGCCTTCTGGGTAGCTCTTTAACCAGGGTTTGCTCATTATATTTCTCCGTATCTCATAACGTGTGATTATTCTTAGGGCGCAACAATAGAGGCACTCTATACATTAATAGAGCAAGAATAACGCTGTCTGTTCTTTTTTTCACCTTATTTTTTATTAATTTAGCTAATAAGTTAGATTATAGGGGAGCCCTTATAGGCTCATTGCCACCACAGCGATAATTCAGGTATATAAGTAATGCCTAATAACCAGATAAGCATAATCAGTAAAAATGGGATAGTAGACTTAAATAAGACATGGACCGGCTTTTTGAAGCGTTGGCTAGCGATGAAAAGGTTAATACCGATGGGCGGGGTTGAATAACCGATTTCAAGGTTGGCAATAAAAATAATACCCAGATGAATGAGGCTGATATCGTAACGTACAGCCAATGGCAGCAGTAAAGGCACCACGACGAGCAGGGCTGAGAAAATGTCCATGAGAGCGCCTACTAATAACAGGAAGATATTCAGCAATATTAAAAATTGAATTTTGTTATCAATAAACTGATCAAAAAAATCGAGTAAGCGAGTGGGTATTTGCGCATCGATTAGTAGATTGGTTAGGCCGAGAGCGATTAGCAGAATGATAATCAAGCTGCCAAACAATAAACTGGCCTCGGTTAAAAGCGCTAAGCCCTGTTTTTTTAGTGAGAAGGTCTTGTAGATAATGGTTTCAATAAATAACAGGTAAGCCGCTGTTACGGCAGCGGCTTCTGTTAAAGAAACAAAACCACCAAAGATGCCGAGTACGAGTCCAAAGGGTAACAACAGGTCAAAGAAGCAATGCTTACAGGTGCTTAGTGCTTCACTAAAAACATAAGCATGGCGTTTCACCTTATTTTTTCGACTGATAAATGCGCTGTAAATGCTCAGCATGAGAATGAGTATAAGCCCTGGCACCAGGCCGGCATAAAACATATCTTCGATACTGACTTTGGCGACGATGCTGTAGATGATTATCGCGAGGCTGGGTGGAAATAGCAGCCCCAGTGAGCCGGACGTGGTTAATAATCCTAAACTGAAATTTTGCGGGTAGCCTTCATTTTTTAGAATGGGATACAGCAATCCGCCGAGAGCTAGAATGGTTACGCCAGAGGCGCCTGAGAACATGGTGAAAAATGCGCAGCTAATCAATGTAACCACCGCAATGCCACCGGGTAAAAAACCGAAGTTGGCGCGGTAGAATGCAACCAGTCTTTTCGGTGCGCCACCGTTTGCCATGATGACACCGGCAAGAATAAATAAAGGTAATGCCACCATGTTGGGTGAGGTGGTTAATCGATTCATCTCAATAATGAGAATATCGGGACTGATTCCTTCAGTATAGCTGGCAAGTAAAGCGACGGATGCTAATACGGTGAACAGCGGTGCACCGATGAGCGCGAGTAAGATAAGAAGCGTTGCGAAAAATGCCATGGTCTTAAACGTGACCCGGTTGCTTGTTATCGCTATCGAGAGCTATGTCGGCTGGTGGTTTGTCTATCATTTCATTTAATAAAAAATGACAGGCCATAAGCGTGAAACTGACAGGATAAATTAGGGTGAAGGGTAAGGTCCAACGTTCATTGATGGGTATGTATGTCCATTCATCTAATACAAAGATGACAGAATAATAGGCAAGCAATAAACAAACGCAACTAGCAAAGATGGCGAGTGGAAGTTTTAGCTTATTTTTTAACGTTGGGCTTAATAATGAATTTAACGCATCCGTTTTTATATGTGATCGATTAGACGTGGCAAGAACAGCGCCTGCCATGCCACATAAAACCAGCAGATTGCGGTTTATTATGTCAATTTCAGGGTAGCCAAAATCTAAAATGTTTCGCAGTAAAATTTGAAAGATGGATAGCAGCAGTAATAAAAAAAGACTGGCGGCAGCAAACCACGATTCTGCGGTGAATAATAACTTGTTTATTTTAGAGAGCAAAGGCGTTGATTAGTTTTTTGGTTTACTGGTTTTGCTATTGCTTCGGTATTGGTTAAGGTGGAAGCGTGTTTTTTCGAAAAAATCTTTCGGGATGTAGTTTGTTTTAATCAGATGCGCAGCGGCTTTGTCTCGAATATCGATAAATTCTTCCATATTAACTTCATCCCAATCCCATAAAAACTCAACACCGTTGTCGATTAGTAGTTGTTTGCTTGTTGCGTTTTCTTTTCGTGTTTGTTCGCGAATTGCCGTGCTGGCAACTTCTCCGGTTTCTTTAAGTAGCTGTTGCAGGTCTTTAGGAAGTTTGGTGAAAAAGGCATTACTAATAATGACTGCGCCGATAGCATTGGTGACTGATATATGGGTTGCGTAATTCACTTTTGAATACCATTGTAATGCGATTGCACCAAACGTTGACATATATACAGTATCAATGCTGCCATGTTTTGCTGATAATTGTGAGTAGACATCAATAATGGATAGTGGCACGGGTTTAATATTGGCGGCATCAAAAAGCGCTTCACCCAGTGGGTCTCCCTGCCACAACCAAATGCGACTGTTTTTTAGATCGTCGATGGATTGTATTTTATGCTTGGAAAAAAAGTGGATAAAGCCCACTTCTGGCCAGCCAATTAATTCGAAACCGCTTTCGCGAAAACCCACTTCAATTTCTGGCATTAATTTTTTTCTTACATAATCCGACTCATTAGTATTTTGAAATAGAAAGGGCAGTTCGAGAATGCGAGCGGGCGAGTAAATGCGTCCAATGCCATAACCGCTGAAGAGGCCGCCATGTAATTGTCCTTTACGAATTTTGCGTAAGACATCCGGTTCGTCACCCATGATGCCACCTGGGTACATCTTAAATTTTAATCTGCCCTGGCTTTTGCTTTCGACTTCTTTTATCCAGTTATCAAAGGTATTGGTCCAGCTGGTTCCGGTCGGTAATAAGGTGGCAAATTTTAATGTGTAAACTTTTTCCGCCATGGCAGAATGACTGCATAACAACAATAGTGCTGAAATAAAAAAGTGGGATAGTCTGTTACGGGTTAAAACCATTTTGATTCTTGTTTAAGTAATAAACGGGCTTTACGTTTTGCAATTTGATTGAGCAGGGTTAGTTCGGGGTAGAGATCTTCGGGCGCATCAATGATTTTGGTGAGTCGCGTATGAAAATCATTCTGATCGTACATTTGGCGAGACAGGTATTGTGCCTGTAATAGGTCAACAATTAAAAGTTTATCGTTATTAATAGTGCGTGCTTGATCAAAGTGTTGTTTAGATTTTACAAAGTCACCGCCAAACATGGGTGCACGTGCGCCATAATAAACACCAAAGTACATATGGGCGCCGCCGTAATAAAATGTTTCATCCAGTTCTATTATGCGTTGCATCATAGCGGTAGGTTTGGCTAACTGAATTAGGCTGGCAGGGTCGTCGCGGTTAAGGTCGATCCATTTCGCCCAGTTACTGGCAGTCCAGAATAAAGCGGGGACATCATCTTTATCTAGTTTTTGTAATTTTTGTTCGAGTTCATTGCTACTGAGTTTTTTTATATTTTTTAGTCCATCCAGTTCGAGTGCTGTTAGACCGTGTTTTAATCCACGCAAATAAAATGTATCGGCGCGTTGGCGACGGGTATCTTCATTAAAACCATAGGATAAACCGTAATATGCCTGCGCCGCATAGACATGTAATTGAGCATTTTCAGGATCCAGATGAATCATGCCATTGAGCATACTGATGTTTGCCGGCATAGAATCTTCAGCAAGTTGTAAATCCGGTTCCTGATTCATGGCTTCAATGCCGCCTTCGATCATTGGCATAGACATGTTGACTATCACCTTGTTCATCGAGCAGGCGGATAGCGTCAGTAGTAATAAACTGATGGTTATAAGTTTGAATGGCAGGCGTGGTTGCATGGCTTATGTTTTAAAGCATTTTGTTCTGAATTGCCAGTAAAAACATATTTCACCACAGAGGCACAGAGGACACAGAGAAAAACATATTATTGTTAAACGCGCCTACGGCGCGGTTAACAATATAAAACTCTGTGTCCTCCGTGCCTCTGTGGTGAAGAGTGTTTTTATTGCTAGTGAAAAAATAAATAACCGGCAAAAATAGCCATTGATATTCCAGCCAGATCTGCCAATAGTGCGCAGGCGAGCGCATGTCTTACTTTTTTAATACCGACACTGCCAAAATAAACCGCTAGTACGTAAAACGTGGTTTCGGTGCTGCCCTGCATAATAGCTGAAACGGTTGCGACGAATGAATCAACGCCGTAGGTATTCATGGTTTCTAGCATCATGGCGCGTGCGCCGCTGCCGCTTAACGGCTTCATGAAGGCAGTCGGCAGTGCCTGAATAAAGTCAGTGTTAACGCCTAATGCAGTAAATAGAATCTGGAATAGTGAAAGCAAAGAATCGAGTACGCCACTGCTGCGTAATAAACCAATGGCTACCAGCATAGCGAGCAGGTAGGGGATTAATTTTATGGCTATCTCGAAGCCCTGTTTTGCGCCTTCGATAAAGGCATCGTAGATATCAACTTTTTTGTAATAACCCGCGCTAAGAAATAACATGATGATGCCAAACAAAATAAAGTTGCCCAGTAAGCTGGATGTGGCAGCCATTTGCTCGGTTGGCAGGGATACTATAAAACTAGCCAGGCCGGCAAGGATGACAGCAAAAGCAGTGAAATAAAGTGCGATGACTTTATCAAATAGATTTATTTTTTGAACATAAGCAACACAAAGTAGACCGGTTAGAGTGGATGCGGAGGTTGCCATTAGTATGGGCAGAAAAACAGCAGTAGGTTCGACAGAGCCTTGTTGTGCACGATACATAAAAATGGTGACCGGTAACAAGGTAACGGCAGAGGTGTTTAATACTAAAAATAAAATTTGTGCGTTACTTGCGGTATCTTTTTCAGGATTTAATGTTTGTAAATCCTGCATGGCCTTAAGACCCATGGGTGTGGCGGCATTATCCAGACCTAATATATTGGCGGCGATATTCATGGTGATGCTGCCGTGTGATGGGTGGTTTTTCGGAACATCTGGCATCAGTTTTAAAAACAGGGGCTCCAGTACGCGTGATAGGACATTTACCATGCCTGCCCTTTCTGCAATTTTAAAAAAACCTAACCAGAGAGCAAGCACGCCAATTAAACCAATCGAGATTTCGACACTCAGGCTTGCCATGTCAAACGTGGACTGGATCAGTGCTGAGAATATTTCAGATTGACCATTAACCAGCCACTGGTAACAGGCACTGATAAATGAGACGGCAAAAAAAGCAAACCAGAGATGAGTGAGCATGRRTTTTGTTTTTAGTTRTTATTGTTTCAGTATATACAGGTGGGTAGGGTTTWTATAGCGAAAAAATAACGCTCCATATAGCGCTATATAAATGTGAATCTGTCATCTCGACNMRSSGGAGAGATCTTAAAAGCCGTAGTACAAGATCTNTYCCGCTGGTCRAGATGACGGTTATCAGTTTTATMGGTGTTTTKTATCTCTGCAATCCATTTTTTAGTTAATTACCAATAGCCAATGCATGAATAACCGCCGCCCATGTTATYGTGCAAAGCTCTTTCTTAGTTGTCATCCCCGAATRTTTCTGTCGGGGATCCAGAATTTAAGTATGTGCTTATAGYGAGCAGYTGGCTCGTTGACCTTGCTTTATCGCTGCTTGATAGTCAGGCAATACTTTTGGAATACGTTTCTTTAACTGTTTAATTCGTGTTTTATTTGATGGGTGCGTTGACATAAATTCAGGTGGCGCTTCTCCCGCTTGTGACATGTTCTTCCATAAACTAACGCTTTCTTCCGGATTAAAGCCTGCTTTTGCCATTARCTCTAACCCTATCAGGTCAGCTTCAGATTCGTGACTTCGGCTAAACGGTAATACGATGCCGTATTGCGCGCCCAGGCCTAAGCCGGCAAGAATTAAATCATTGCTTTCACCTTGTCCTCCACCAAGAAAAATACCGGCTATATCCAGTCCGACCTGTGTTGCCATTTGATTGGAAACGCGTTCGTTTCCGTGTTTGGCAATGACGTGTGCGATTTCATGTCCCACTATGGCAGCAAGTTGATCCTGANTTTTTGCATATTTTAAAAGACCCGTATAAACACCGATTTTATAACCGGGYAGGGCAAATGCGTTAGCCTGATTGTCGTCAAAGACAACGACTTCCCATTGTGACGGATTAGGGTTTTGTTTGACATAAGGAATAATTTTATTTGCGATACAGGATACATATTGTTGCACATTTTTATTTTTAGTTATAAGGGTTTGCTGTTTTATCTGAGTAAAACTTTGTGCGCCCATCGCATCCATTTCACTATCAGMGATAAGTGTTAGTTGTGTTCTGCCTTCMGGTGATGTCGCRCAAGAAATTAATAATRTGGRTGTTATTRCWRAWAATAAWAAAAGCGTKARTRTTTTAAATCTATTTRRKTTTTTTGTTTGWKAAATCATAATAAATTAAAAGTGATCGATAATAGACAAAATAGTATTAGCATCTTGTCGAACTAAAAAATGAGAAGTAGGTGTGGTGAAGGTKGATGATTGACCTTGAAGTGCAGGTACATTATTCATGTTCTGGCTGAAKCCCGGAACATAATAATCYCCCGAATTGCCATCATTGTTTAAACGAATAATAGAAGCATAATRAATCTTYGGRTGTYTCTGATTRTTTARCCAGTAAAGCATRTTGCCAGGTTGTGGGTGTCGTAAGTCAACCATYAACCCTCGTGAGTTTTTAAGTGCATCGTAATTACGACCACCGACAAAACTTTTYASCATATTAAAYGGACCATGATTTKCGGTGATGGCCARCGCYTGATCAGCACGTCCTGTGCCTACATGAGGTGCRGCAATAGTWATCAATGCTTTAATATTTTTTGGTTGATGTCGAATGAGTGTCATRCGAGCCACYACGCCKCCAGCAGAATGGCCGACCAGAATTAGTTGTTGTTSAGGGTGCTTCTGTTGAATGGCATTAATGATATTAAATAGAATATCGGCTTGTACCATGATAGGTGCTTCGGAAGGGAGTTCTGCTACATAGACTAACTTTTCAGCTGCGGTGTTTTTGGTAACGAATAACTGTGGTCCCTGTGGACTACCTCTGAACATGCCAGCCCGTAACCATCCTTGTTGATGTAATTCTTCATTAATGCCAGACTTTTCCCAGGAACTTGCGTCACCGAGATAGCCATGTATCAATAACATAATTTCAGCTTGTGCTGGCATGCTGATAAAGAGTAATAAAATTAAGTGAATGGTTTTCATATCGGTTCAAGTAGAAAGCGTTAAAATGTGTGATGGTTGTAAAGCGTACACAACGTACGACCATTTTATAATGATTTGTCTCATAGTTAGGAATTAAAGTGAAAAAAATAAATTTAATTCAGGCACATCATGCAAGTCTGAGTCAGTGTCGATTATGCCCGGATATGATTCCACCGGTTATTATTGGGCAGGCGGTGCAAGCTGAAATATTATTAGTGGGGCAGGCGCCCGGTGACAGGGAAGGCGAAATAGGACGTCCTTTTGCCTGGACGGCAGGTAAAACCCTGTTTAAATGGTTTGAATCAATCGGTGTGGATGAAATAACGTTTAGAAAGCAGGTATATATGTCAGCCGTGTGCCGTTGTTTTCCCGGCAAAAACCCAAAAGGCGGTGACCGTGTACCAAATAAAGAAGAAATAGCGACGTGCTCACAGTGGATTAATAAGGAAATCGAATTGTTGCAACCCAGGTTAATCATTCCGGTGGGTAAATTGGCAATATCGCAATATCTTCCGGTTAATAAACTGGTGGATGTAATTGGGCAGAGTATTAAAAAGAAAATAAATGGCGTTGAAGTAGAACTGTTGCCGTTGCCGCATCCATCAGGCGCATCAACATGGCATCGAATGTCACCGGGTAAGGCGTTGCTGGGGCAGGCTTTGGCTTTGTTGGCGGAACATGAGAGTTGGCGGAAGATGCAGTAGGGTTTTGTTTTTTGTATTCCCAGCTAATGGGATTGGTGTTTTGTGCAGTTCTTTCTTTTATTACTTTAGCTTAGCGGTACTCGCACTGCGGGCGAGTTACTTTTTGGCTGCAGCCAAATTCAGCAAACGAAGAGGGGGGGGGGA
>NVWZ01000046.1 GCA_002746365.1 Thiotrichaceae bacterium | reverse complement strand
GTGCTAAAACGATTTTTTTAGCATTATATTTAACATGGCTGTTATCTTAGCTTAAAGCCGCTCTACTAAAGAAGGAGTGTTGAAAGTCTATTGATCCGGCCCCTTTAAATCTATATGCAATGGCGGAAAGTCATATCAACGTTTGAACTCAGCCGACTGGCGATACGCTATGTAGCGAAACGAAACGGCGTATTGACAGGTCGCGCTGCAGTGATTTGATACTCATTGAGCCTCCTCCTAACAGATTAGCGCTGAGCTAAACTGAGAGGTGACCAAACCAAACGGAGAAAGCCCAATGAACTTTTACAATAACACACATCCTTATTATTGCGGAATCGATTTACATGCAAGATCACTCTATGTTTGCATCTTGGATCAAGAAGGAAAGACGTGCCTACATAAAGAGATTGCAGCAGACCCAGATAAATTACAGCAACTCCTTGAACCCTATATCGGGGATATTGTTGTTGGTGTTGAATGCATGCACTGCTGGTATTGGGTGGCTGATTTCTGTGAAGAAGCAGGCATTGATTTCATTCTAGGGCATGCCCTTTACATGAAAGCAATTCATGGCGGTAAAGCAAAGAATGACCGCATCGATTCGTTTAAAATAGCCAACCTGATTCGCGGCGGCAATTTCCCATTGGCTTATGTGTACCCTAAAGCGATGCGCGCCACTCGCGATTTACTGCGTCGTCGTATGAAGATCGTTAGACATGGTGCTGATCTAAAAGCGCATGTCGCTAGTACCACCAGCCAATATAATCTGCCGCCTAATAAAGTAAACCTGAAAAACCGGGATGCTCGAGAGCAACTTAGAAACACCTTTCCAGAACTGTCTGTGCAGAAAAATATTGATCTGGATTTGGTTATCCTGGACTGCTATGCCGAGCAGTTAAGTAAAGTGGAATGGTACATCCAGCAACAAGCTAAACAACATAAACCCAACCACTTCCATCTTTTAAAAAGTGTCTGGGGTATCGGACCTATTCTGGCGTTAACCATTATTTATGAAATCGGTGATATCGACCGCTTCGAGTCGGTGCAGAAGTTTGCCTCCTACGCCAGACTGGTTAAATGCAAGGCCGAGTCGGCGGGGAAAACCTACGGCACACAGGGTAACAAGATAGGGAATGCGCATTTGAAATGGGCATTCTCCGAAGCCGCTGTTCTCTATCTGCGGGGCAATGAAAAAGCACAGAAGTATTTATTGAAACTACAAAAACGTATGAGCAAAGCCAAAGCCCTTTCGGCTTTAGCGCACAAATTGGGACGCTGCGTTTACTTCATGTTAAAAAACGAGAGTGTATTCGATGAACGACGATTTTTAAAAGGTTAGCCACGCAATGGGGTGAGCTGGACGTCTAACTGGACAGCGCTTTTAATAAAGCTTGTTGAATGTTTTTAAAACTCGGTGCAACAGCTTGGCAAACAGCCACGACGTTTATCGGTTTTTACATCAAACAACCTGAGCCAGACGATTTGATTAGACACTCCATTGGCGTGCATTAAAACAATGAACAAAGTCGTTTGCACCTGAGCTGAGCCTGAAACTAACTGGGTACTCATACAGAGTAAACCCGCCTACTTGAATAGTGCCAGCACCAGGTTAACCGATGAATGTCTAGTGACCCTGTAACAGTTCACGGATGAACAAAAATACAGGCAGCGGTGAGACCGTAGTAAGAGATCCTCTATATGTGTTTGCTGTAAGCGACTGACTTAACAGCTACCATGACAGATGAAGTAGCCGACTTTGCTCATTGATACTTTTTTGGTTATTTAATTAACCGAAAAAACACACTAGTGCCTATTGACAGAGTTATGGCTCATATGTGTTATGTGTTTGTTTCTGCATCAGCCATTGTTGCTATAAAGTAAAACCCATAAACGAAAGATGTGTAAAACCACATTTTATTAAGTTGATTTATAAATAAAACTTCATCCCCTGACAGCAGTCCGATAAAGCCAAAAGCTAAAAAGAATGTTGAGAGTGCATGTAATACAAAATTGTCTAAAAAAATATGAACGTAAAGTAGCAATGAATGAACTATTACAGCAGCCATTGCAGTAAGACTGCCTTTTATAATAAATATTGCAAAAAAGTTAATGCATTGCTCTGTAAAGCTGTCGTCAGCATTTACACTTATTATTGTAAATCCTATATTTAGAGTTAGACCTGACTGAATAATTACTGCAGCAATTAGCATAGGCACAATAATTACTTTGCTCATTTCTTTGAGCAATTTTAAATCTGCTAATTTTGGTATTGATTCAATCATATATATTGATACACATAACGCTTAAACTCAGTTGACCTGCAATGGGGCGTATAGCGAAGCGAAACGGCGTATTGCTGGGTCAACTGCAGTGCATTGTTAGCCTTTTTTTGCCAGTAATTAAGGCAAAACATTATAAGAAAACCCTAAGCCATCTAGGGTTCTTTTAACTGCGTGAGCAATATCTTCTTCAGATAAGTTACTTACGATAGATAGATTTATTGTATTGCTGTTTTTAACTGTTATTACAGCATTGGGGTCATTAATAATTATAGCTAACTCGTTCTCTATGCGGTCGAATGATTCGGAAATCTCGTTTTTAGTTTTTTTTTCAAGTAGCGGTTTATTTAATGTTGGGCCATCAAATTTATAATACACATTAAAATTTATTTCAGTCATTTTAGTGTCTCTTTGCGTGAGCCGCTTACAAGCAGTAGCGCACCAGCAGTTACAATAGCTAATGTTATCCATTGTACAGAGATGCGTGACATATCTATATGTACGCCATAACCCCGATCAACATCATCTTCTGGCCAAGGAGGGTCAAATATAATTGAGTAACCGGCTGGGTTTTCACTATGTGTAGACTTAAAGTCAAAAGTATAAACCCAGGGAGGAAATAGACCCATGAAAATATACATGGTGATAGATAGTAGGATGATTTTTCGTTGTGCTGGGTTAATTTTCATTTTTTTAGGCTAACGCCTTGCTCAGTGGCGTTTTATGCGACTTTTGTATTGTGGGAAAATGGAGCGAAGCGTAATGTCACAATACAAACGGCGTATAAAATGTCCACTGGAGCTATTTGTTAGGCTTTTGTTACCTAGTGAGAGTAATATCAAATTTCTTTCCATCATTTCTTAAGCATTGACCTATGCCCGTGTCAGAAAACGTATTAAAGTTAAATATACAACGAACATAACCACCTTTATTTCCTTTCATTGTAATTAAGCCGCTTCCTGACATAGGAGCAGAAACTGCTGTTGATGTACCATATGCTGATGCGGAACCACCTGTGCCTGTTGCAAATGCAGATGATGAACCAAGTGTGAAACTACCACCTGAGGCAGAGTAAATCCAATCGCCTTGATAATTTTCATTTTCTATCTCAGCCGTCATTTTTCCACTACCACCAAATGTGGAATCTGTTTTTCCGTAATACATATCACCAGTTTGTTGATCTATGAACTTTAAACTAGCAGTGCAGCCAGTGAGGAAGAAAGAAATTAATATTAGATTGATGTATTTCATTTGTATTTCCTTTGTTAAGCTTTGATGTTGTCAGCATGAAGTTTTACCCATGAAATGATTTTAGAACTTAGTTTTTGTATCAATTCAACAGGGAAATGATTTAGGGTGTCACCATATCTAATTTCGTTTGGGAATACGGAGACGCCGTATTTTTCAAGCTCTAGTAAGTTTCCAACTGTTGCGTCAGTATAGTTGGAGTCAATGACCACACCTCTTAGTCTTACTGCAGGAACTCTAGTAAGCTTTCCGTTTGTAATATCTTCAAGTACGGTGCAAGAACAAACTAAGTTTAGTAATTTTGAAAGACTATGAGTTTTCGGGATTTGCGAGAGAGATTTACCAGAACACTCTAAAGCTGATTTTAACGCAATTTCACACGCAACCAATGCAGTGTATATAGCCGCTCGTTCGGATTCATCCTTAATAGAGGCATTCTGTGTTATTAATAAGCTTGCATCAGACATATGTTGAGCAAAACTGATATTAAATTCTGACAATTCTTTTATCCTTTTTTAAGCCTAACGCTTGAGTTAACCGGCCTTTTTATACAGAGCAGAGCGAAGCGKCGCGGCGTATAAAAAGGTCGGGTTGGACGATTTGTTAGAGCATAAACCAGACAGTACAGAAATACACCGCTGTATTAAGAATGTAACGATAACAAAGTTAATGTTGTTATACCAGAGTTTGACGATTTCCCTGAAACGCAAACGGTGTTTTAAAAAATAAGTAGCTGAGTGTTTTGCATGCAGCGTAACCAATAAATCACCATGAATGAACTTGTTTGAATCTTGATGATCATCTTTAAAATATACAGATTGTTGACTTGGAGACTTTTGCATAAATTAAATTTTTATTTTGAAAAAGCTCTAACTTGTTAATAACCGGAATCAAAAAATCCCTGTATTTTTCTTGTATATACGGTCTATAATTCCCTGTATTCTCATATCTAAGACAATATCAGGAAGATGCCGTCATGCCAAGTCAATCGCCTCGTTCGCAGGAAAAGCCGCGTTTTAAGCCTCAATCTGGTCGTTTAATGGATCAGGTAAGAGAAGTCTTGCGTTATCACCATTATGCTATTCGTACGGAAGAGGCCTATGTTCGATGGATTCTTGCATTTATTCGTTTCAATGGGCGGAGGCATCCTCGCGATATGGGTAAAATCGAAATTGAGGCTTTTTTGTCACATCTGGCGGTGAATAAAAATTGCGCCAGGTCAACGCAGAATCAGGCTTTAAACGCCATTGTATTTATGTATAAGCAGGTACTTGACCTGYCGGTAGCTGAGGATTTGGCGCCGATACGGTCAAAAAAACAAGTGCGTTTACCTGTTGTAATGAGTCGTGAAGAAGTCGTTGATGTTATTTCGCAGATGAGCGGTGTTACTGGCCTTATGTCCAGGTTGATGTATGGCAGTGGTTTGCGTTTGATGGAGGCGGTCCGTTTAAGGGTGCATGATCTGGACTTTGCTAATACTTTACTTCAGGTTCGTGATGGAAAAGGAGGTAAAGATCGTAGTACCGTTCTACCTGATGCAATGATAGTGCCGCTGCAGAAGCACCTCGAAAAGGTAAAGTCTGTTTTTGAAAAAGACAGAGCTGCTGGCGAAGCGAATGTCTGGTTGCCGCATGCACTTGCGAAGAAATATCCGAATGCGCCTTCCGAATGGGGTTGGCAGTATGCTTTTCCTGCCAGGAAATTATCAACAGATCCCCGTAGTGGCAAGATAAGAAGGCATCATTTAAACGAGTCCGGTTTACAAAAAGCTGTGCGTAGTGCTGTAATGAAAACGGGAAGCCCTAAGCGTATTACTTCGCATACATTCAGGCATTCATTTGCAACACATTTGCTTGAATCAGGCGTTAATATACGCGTTGTGCAAAAGCTGATGGGGCATGCTGATGTGAAAACAACTGAAATTTATACGCATGTTTTACAGCAAAATATTGAAGCTGTTAGTAGTCCACTGGACGGGCTTGATCTGTAGTGTTGAAGAAGTATTAACAAAGAATCGGCAGTGCCGGGATTCAAATAGTGGTATCGAAATCACAGTGATAGTTGCATCAATTGTTACTCGCGATTACCAATGCTCTGCAAAGGCGCTTTCCCAATGCCCTTTCCAGCTATCAGGGGCATTATCAATATCCAGCAAACAGCTGCACTGTACGACAGGGTAAAGCTCTGCATAGGTAGCAATATCTGTACCACTAACACGACGGTTAATATGCTCAGGTTTCAATTCTTCAAGGCTTTCAAGCCCGCTGGCTTCGAGTAACTCAGCCAGGTTTTTTACCGTAGCGGTTTGATAGTTGGCGACTCTTTGTGCTTTATCTTCAATATCCAGCGCTTTATAACGTGCTGGATTCTGTGTCGCGATACCGGTTGGGCACTGGTCAGTATTACAACTTCTGGATTGTATGCAGCCAAGTGCCAGCATCATGCCACGTGCCGAATTAATGGTATCGGCGCCCAGCGCAATCATTCTAGCAATATGAAAAGCACTGATTATTTTCCCTGAGGCGATGATGCGAATTTTATCTCGTTTGTCGATACCGATAAGTGCTCTGTTGACGAAAATAAGTGCATCTCGTAACGGGGTACCCACAGAATTAGTCAACTCGATTGGCGCAGCGCCAGTGCCGCCTTCGCCCCCATCAACTGTAATAAAGTCGGGGGTAATACCGGTCTTTAACATGGCTTTACAAATACCCAGAAACTCACTGGGTTTACCGATACAGAGTTTAAAACCTATCGGCTTGCCACCGGATAGCTCTCTTAATTCAGTGATAAAGTTAAGCAAACCTTCAGGCGTATCAAAAGTAGAATGCGCGGATGGTGAGACCACATCATGCCCCATCGGTACATGCCGAATGTCAGCAATTTCCTGCGTTAATTTGGCTACAGGCAAAATACCTCCATGACCGGGTTTTGCACCCTGAGATATTTTTATCTCGATCATCTTAACGGCTTCCAGCTGCGCTTTTTCTGCAAATTTCTCCCGATCAAACTTTCCGTCTTCGTTGCGACAGCCAAAGTAACCGGTACCGATCTGCCARATAATATCGCCACCGTGTTTTAGATGATAAGGACTTAAYCCGCCCTCTCCCGTATTGTGYGCAAARYCACCAATCTGCGCCCCYTTGTTTAAAGCCATTATGGCGTGTTTRCTCAAGGCGCCATAACTCATGGCAGAAATATTAACCGGTGAAGCAAGATACGGTTGTTTGCAATCAGGGCCACCAAATTTRACCCGAAGGTTTTTATCTTCAATATGAGCMGGTTTCATGGAATGRTTCATCCATTCATATCCAGCRCGATAAACATCGAACTGCGTACCGAAAGGCCGTGTATCGCGAGCATTCTTTGCACGTTGRTAAACAAGTGCACGAAACTCGCGATTGATTGGTCGACCGTTGGTGTTGGTTTCAACAAAATACTGCTGTATTTCAGGGCGTATTGATTCGAACAGATAACGAAACATACCAATGACTGGGTAAATACGCAAAATGGTGTGTTGCTTCTGCAGCATATTGTGAGCACCGAGTAAGATAACGGGCCCGACAATGATGAAACCCCAGTAAAAAAATGGCCWGCTAGCCGCGAGYAKGAGAAGTGATAAAGACACTAATATCGAAATAAAAATAAAACCCTGACGCACGGACATTAAGTAACTCCTGCAAAGATGTGTAGTTTAAATACTAGTGACCTGATGMATAATAAGAAAATATGAGTGCGAGAGCAATTGTTTCTAATRTTAGAAACAACTTGTCTGCCCCGTCCTGAAATACGTTGGCGGGACAGGGGACATAAAAAAGCCCCGCTATTTCTAGCGGGGCTTTTTTCAAACGCTCAAGTAAATGAACAGCCTACATCATGCCGCCCATTCCACCCATGCCACCCATATCAGGTGCGCCGCCACCAGCGCCATCATCCTGAGGAAGTTCAGCAACCATACATTCGGTTGTGATCAACAGGCCTGCTACTGATGCTGCATTTTGTAATGCAGTACGGGTTACTTTAGTTGGATCAAGAATACCCATCTTAATCATGTCGCCGTATTCACCAGTGCCCGCGTTGTAACCGTAATTACCTTTTTTCGCGGCTACATTAGCCAATACTACAGAAGCTTCTTCACCTGCATTTTCGACGATCTGACGTAATGGATCTTCCATTGCACGACGTGCGATTGCAATACCAACATCTTGATCATGATTATCACCTTCCAGTTTATCAACTGCTTTACAGGCGCGAATCAGTGCTACACCACCACCAGGAACCACACCTTCTTCAACCGCTGCGCGTGTTGAATGCAGTGCGTCTTCGACGCGTGCTTTTTTCTCTTTCATCTCTACTTCAGTGGCAGCACCTACTTTAATGACGGCAACACCGCCAGCTAGTTTTGCTACACGTTCCTGAAGTTTTTCGATATCATAATCAGATGTTGCATTTTCGATCATGGCGCGAATCTGACCTACACGTTCTTTAATGTCTTTTGCAGAACCGGCACCGTCAACGATGACAGTGTTGTCTTTAGAAATAGTGATACGTTTAGCCGTACCTAAGTCTTCTAACGTGGTTTTTTCTAATGACAGACCYACTTCTTCAGAGATAACAGTCGCCTTAGTYAGCACCGCTAAATCCTGCATCATCGCTTTACGACGATCACCGAAACCCGGTGCTTTAACGGCACAGACTTTAACGATACCGCGCATGCTGTTAACAACCAATGTAGCCAGCGCTTCACCTTCAACATCTTCAGCAACAATCAACAGAGGACGACTGGATTTAGCAACCGCTTCTAAAGTCGGCAGTAAATCACGGATATTTGCGATCTTTTTATCGAACAATAAAACGAATGGATTTTCCAGATCAGCACTCATCGTTTCCTGATCATTGACGAAGTAAGGAGAAAGGTAACCACGATCGAACTGCATACCTTCAACAATTTCCAGTTCATTATCTAAAGAGGTGCCTTCTTCTACAGTGATAACGCCTTCTTTACCGACTTTATCCATCGCTTCAGCAATGATTTCACCGACACTGGTATCWGAGTTTGCAGAGATGGTACCTACCTGCGCGATTGCGCTGGTGTCAGCACAAGGCTTTGATAATTTACGCAGTGCTTCTACTGCAACTATAACGGCTTTATCAATACCGCGTTTCAGGTCCATCGGATTCATACCGGCTGAAACAGATTTCATGCCTTCACGAACAATACCTTGAGCCAGYACYGTTGCTGTAGTGGTACCGTCACCCGCGATGTCTGAAGTCTGTGATGCAACTTCTTTCACCATCTGTGCGCCCATATTTTCAAACTTATCTTCAAGCTCGATTTCTTTCGCTACAGAAACACCATCTTTAGTGATGGTTGGCGCACCGAATGATTTTTCTAAAACTACATTACGACCTTTAGGGCCGAGTGTTACTTTTACAGCGTTGGCCAGRATGTTTACACCATTAACCATACGGCTACGTGAATCATCGCCAAATCTTACGTCTTTTGCTGCCATGTCTAAATTCCTCTAAATTCTTTGTTATAACTTCATGTTGTGGATACTGCTACTTATACTGCCGGCTTTTTGCGACCCGCTTTATGCAGCGGCTCTATGCGGCCAGCTTTATGCAGCAGCTCTATGCGGCTATCACACCTAAAATATCTTCTTCACGCATAATCAAAACTTCTGCGCCGTCGATCTTGATTTCAGTACCTGAGTACTTACCAAAWARRANCNTNTCAYCGMCTTTCACGTCCATCGCAAGCACGTCGCCGGCTTCGTTTACTTTGCCTTTACCAACAGCAACCACTTCACCTTCAGATGGCTTTTCTGTTGCAGAATCAGGAATGACGATACCACCAGCACTGGTGCGTACCTCTTCCATGCGTTTTACGACTACACGGTCATGTAATGGACGTATTTTCATTTTTCACTTTCCTCTAAATAGAAATTAAATATTAATAATAATGGTTTGCTTTAGCACTCTCTTTACGTGAGTGCTAATCATAATGACGAAACTCCGGGAGTCAATAGGAATGACACCAAAAGTTTGGATGATTTGATAAATAGGGACGATTTTAGTGATTACAAGGGCGAGACAAGAAAATAATCACAAATATAGGTCTATCTCAACAAATTTCTGTCATTCCAACCGCCCTGTCATCTCGACCATAGGGAGGGATCTTATACGCCACTGCCTCAAGATCTCTCCCTATGGTCGAGATGACAGGCGCTTTAATATATTGATTGCTGGTTGCCATGCTCCCAGAGAGAAAAGGGCTTTAACATCTAGTAGGAGCGGTTTGTAAACCGCGATGAAGGTTTAACCCCAAGCCAATCGCGGTTTACAAACCGCTCCTATAGATATCTTCTGTATTGCTTTACAGCTAATCTTCGCGGCGATACTCGCCTTCCAGCGTCTTGCCAATTTTGGGTGGTTTTACGTCCGATTCAGACTGTGGTTTTTGCTGATATTGGTCCGACTGAAAACCACCTGGTTTTGCGCTAAACCCCCTATGCACGGTTGCTTTAGTCATCAAATAACGGATAATAGCCTGGCGACTGGCAGGAATCAGGCACAGAAAACCAATACTGTCAGTAATAAACCCAGGAGTAATCAACAATACCCCGGCCACTGCCAATGCGATACCCTCCATCATCTCCATCGCTGGAATTCTGCCCTGAGCCATGTTTCGCTGCGCTTTTGCCAGCGTACTCATACCCTGGATTCGCAGTAACTGGACACCGACAACCGCTGTCAAAATGACCAGAATAACTGTCCAGAGGGCGCCAATGGCCTCGCCAACCACTAGAATGAAGTACAGTTCGATGAGCGGTATGATAATAAATAATAAAGGCATGTTTAAATTTTTTGAGTTATTTAAGTAGAATTAAGTGTTTAAGATTAAATTAAGCAGTTCTTTGCTAGTATTACGACATACTCTAACAAAAAAAGTTAGTGCCACTGAACCTGTCAGGCAACTTATGTCTAATTACCATCCATAATATTACAACCATAATAGAAACCAATATGAAAAATATCGTTAAATCGTTGCTTTCACTATTAGCCATCATTAGCTTTAGTTTCACTCTTGCCTCACCGGTCGCTGCCGAAGGAGGCTTTAACCTACTAGATGGCTTCGGCGGACAGGACGATATTCTCGACCCGGATGACGCATTCAAGATTAGCTTCGACTCCCAACCGGGTCAATTCAAAGTTAATTGGGTCATCGCCGACGGTCATTATCTGTATCAGGACAAAATGCAAATCAGTGCCGATGATCCCGCGCTTATTGCCAAACCAATAATCATGTCTGTTGGTGAAGAAAAAGACGATCCTATTTTCAATAAAATATTATACGTTTACCACAATTTCGCCGATGTCACTCTACCCTACCAGTTTACTAATGATGGTGACAAAGATGTCACTTTCAAGGTTAAGTATCAGGGATGTTCTGAGATAGCGGGCATTTGTTATCCTCCGCAGACGAAAAAGTTTACCGTTCGCATATCACCTATCTCGGCAGCACAGGCAGCTGAGATAGCAACCGATTCAGAAACAGGTTCAGCTGAACTGGTTTCAGAACAAGATCAAATAACCAATGCACTTAAAAGTGGCAATACATTATTAACCCTGCTGATCTTTTTTGGTGCGGGCTTGTTATTAGCCTTTACTCCCTGCGTCTTCCCGATGATTCCCATTTTATCAGGCATCATCGTTGGCCAGGGTGAAGATCTATCGACTCGAAAGGCGTTCTATCTTTCGCTAGTCTACGTACTCGCTATGGCGCTGACCTACACCATCGTCGGCGTACTGGTTGGTCTGTCCGGTGAAAATATTCAGGCATGGTTCCAAAACCCCTGGATTATCGGTAGCTTCGTCATTATTTTTATTGCGCTGTCATTTTCCATGTTTGGCTTTTACGAACTGCAAATGCCAACAAGCATACAAAGCAAAATCACCAATATGTGCAATAACCAGCAAGGTGGCACACTTGTCGGTGTGGCGATTATGGGTTTCCTGTCTGCCCTTATTGTCGGCCCCTGCGTAACCGCACCCTTAGTTGGCGCACTCATTTACATTGCAGAAACAGGGGATGCGGTCTTAGGCGGCATGGCTTTGTTCTCATTAAGCATGGGCATGGGCGCACCGTTATTAGTTATTGGTACATCAGCGGGTAAGTATTTACCAAGAGCCGGTGCCTGGATGGATGCCATTAAAGCCGTATTCGGCGTTTTATTACTGGGTCTTGCCATCTGGTTACTGGAACGCGTTGCACCTGCGGCCTATACCATGATGCTTTGGGCTGCACTCATCATCGTTTCTGCCATTTACATGGGCGCACTCGATAGCCTGAAAGAAGGCGTCAGTGGCTGGCATAAATTATGGAAAGGCCTGGGCATTATATTATTGATCTACGGCATTATTATTCTGCTCGGCGTTGCCAGTGGCAATCGCAACATCTACCAACCACTAAAAGGTTTAGGCGGTACCTCGAACACCAGCGCCCAGGTCGAGCATTTAAACTTTATACCCGTTAAAGGTGTTGATGGTCTAAACGTAGAATTGGCCAAAGCAAAAGCGGCGGGCAAAGCCGTGATGTTAGATTTTTATGCCGACTGGTGTGTATCTTGTAAAGAAATGGAGCTCTTCACTTTTTCTGATACCAAGGTACAACAAGCTTTAGCCGGTGTGGTATTACTAAAAGCGGATGTTACGCCTAATGATGCGAAGGACACTGAGCTATATAAACACTTCGGAATTATTGGCCCGCCTTCCATTATGTTTTTTGGCCCGGATGGGGCAGAGCGCAAGAACTATCGTGTGGTTGGTTTTGTGAACGCAGAAAAGTTTAGCGAGCATGTTAAGCAGGCATTAAAATAAACCCTTTAGCCTTTTATCGTTGCCATGTTCCTGCTTTTCTCGTTGCCCTGATACTGCTATGCTCAACGACTCAGTTTAACACCCTGGTAGCCGCCGAACGTTTTGCCGATAGCCACATCCACTATAACTGGGATCATCGTGCGGAAACATCGCCGCAGGAAGTGGTGGACATACTTAAGCAGCACAATGTCGGCCTAACGATTGTTGCTGGCACGCCTTCAACACTGGCGCTGGAACTCAGAGAAAAAGGCGGCGACTGGATTATCCCTTTCTTTAGCCCCTACATACATAAACAGGGAAAGCGCGACTGGTATCTGGACCAACAGGTCGTCAAAAATGCAAAAAAAGGTTTAGCCAGCGGACAATACTTTGGCATCGGTGAAGTCCATTTTATGAGCGGCTTTCGGCCAAAAACAAACAATGGGATATTTCTGCAGTTACTCGCACTAGCAGAAGAATACGATGTCCCCATGCTAATTCATATCGACTCAGGCAACGAACAAACCTTCTTACAACTGTGCCTGAAACACCCCAACATAAAACTCATCTTTGCCCATGCCGGCGGCAACCTGAAACCCATACATATTGAAAAAATACTGAAACAATGCGACAACGTATGGATCGACTTCGCTGCGCGCGACCCCTGGCGATACGACGGTATAAGTCAAGAAGATCACACCCTGCTCCCCGACTGGAAAGCACTGGTACTGTCTTATCCTGAACGCTTCATCACCGGAACAGATCCTGTCTGGAAAGTAACCCGYGGCTCAACATGGGATACCGACGAYGAAGGCTGGACGCATTAYCAACAACTATACGATTACCATTGGGCCTGGTTAAACGATTTACCTGAAGCCGTGAAAAAAAAGATCGCCTGGGRAAATACGCRSRYATTATTAAATAAAAAGCGATAGAGCTAAGGGTAGCCTACATGAATGTGGGCTATAACCCAGTGACTTTATCGTACCCAAGGATGCTGGATCTCCGATACAAACACTCGGAGATGACGATAATGAAAGAATACTATTTTCATGTCTCAAAGAGCTAACAGCATGCTTGTAGGTCACTATGCCAGGCTTTGATTTAATGTTTCACAATGTTAACGGAACATTAGCAGTGAAAATTACTATAAAATACGATAAGAGAGCTTTGCACGATGTAGATTTTTCGTCAGGGCAAGGCGAAAATTGTCGAAAAAGCGCAGCTTACACAGAGTTTGACACTACGTGTCCCCGCATTTTGAGACCATTTTTAACGCTGCCATGACGAAAAATATGCTTCGTGCAAAGCTCTCTAGTAGGTATATCAAATAATTAGAGGGTAAGTCGAGGCATGGAATATCAAGTGTTTTTAGGCGTGTTGGCGCAGGACGAAGAAGATTTTAAGCAACTGCTTTATAAGCGGTATCTACGTTATACAGAAGATGAAGAAATAAAGCCGTATCAGGCAGAACTGATCAAGTTGCAAGACCATCTTGAAAAGCAACAACAAAAGATGATAATTCT
>NVWZ01000045.1 GCA_002746365.1 Thiotrichaceae bacterium | reverse complement strand
TCGTCAGCGCCGCTGTTAATGTGGTTTTACCGTGGTCTACGTGGCCAATTGTGCCTACGTTTACGTGTGGCTTGGTTCTTTCAAACTTTTCCTTAGACACTGTTATTACCTCTTCTCTTTTATCTATATGTTATTGAATTGTTTTTTAGGTTTCCACGCACAACGTGAAAACGTAAGCTTTACATTCCGGTCTTAAATGAGACCACTGCTTCGACAACCGATTTTGGCGCTTCAGCGTATTTTTCAAATTCCATCGAGTAGGTTGCTCTACCTTGCGTCGCTGAACGCAGCGATGTCGAGTAACCAAACATTTCAGCTAACGGCACATCGGCATGAATACTTTTACCGACTACTGTGTCACCCATGCCACTCACTATGCCGCGACGTCGGTTTAAATCACCCATAACATCACCCATATAATTTTCAGGCGTGACCACCTCAACCTTCATCATCGGTTCCAGGATGGTGGGCGCCGCTTCCAGCGCGCCCTGTCTGAAGCACATCGATGCCGCTATTTTAAACGCCAACTCGTTCGAATCCACATCATGGAATGAACCATCAAACAAAGTAACCTTTACATCTTCTATCGGGTAACCAGCAAGTACGCCACTGCGCATCTGCTCCTGAACACCCTTGTCAACAGCGGGTATAAATTCTTTTGGCACCACACCCGCCGTGATGTCATCAACAAACTCGTAGCCCGAACCCGGTTTCTTCGGTTCTAACCTCAGGCAAACATGCGCATACTGACCACGCCCCCCTGTCTGCCTTTCAAATTTTGTTTCGCGCTCTACCGTTTGCGTTATCGCTTCGCGGTAAGCAACCTGCGGATCACCAATGTTGGCATTCACGCTAAATTCGCGCAGCATACGATCAATAATGATCTCAAGATGCAATTCACCCATGCCAGAGATAATCGTCTGACCGGATTCTTCATCTGAATGCACGCGAAACGATGGATCCTCATRCGCCARCTTRCTTAAWGCCRTCGCCATTTTTTCYTGATCCGCCGTYGTCTTCGGYTCAACYGCTACCGATATAACCGGMTCYGGGAAATCCATTTTYTCCAGCGTTATYACTTCTTTCGGATCACATAATGTATCACCGGTAATAACATCTTTCAGTCCRATTGCRGCAGCRATATCRCCGGCWCGSACTTCTTTAATCTCTTCACGACTATTRGCATGCATCTGCACGATACGACCAAYGCGYTCTTTTTTATCTTTACGYGGGTTGTAAACCATATCCCCCGTTTTMAGCACRCCGGAATAAACCCGGAAGAAGGTTAAGTTGCCGACAAATGMATCAGTAGCAATCTTAAAACCCAAAGCCGCAAACGGCGCATTATCATCAGAAGGYCTTTCCGCTTCTGACTCTTSTTTATCATCGAGATGACCCGTAATTGCTGGCACATCAGTGGGTGACGGCATGTACTCGATGACTGCATCCAGCATTGCCTGCACACCTTTATTCTTGAACGCACTACCACAAAAAGTCGGCACAATTTCATTGGCCAATGTTCGCAGGCGGATACCCTGCTTAATCTCTTCAGCGTCTAATTCACCACTTTCAAGATACTTATCCATTAGCTCCTCATTAGCTTCGGCAGCCGCCTCAACCATGATTTCACGTTGCGCATTACTCAACTCAAGCAACTCGGCCGGAATATCACCTTCGACAAACTCCGAGCCCATGTTTTCTTGTTTCCAGTGAATCGCCTTCATCTTGACAAGATCGACAACACCTTCAAAATTTTCCTCCGCACCAATTGCAATCTGCATCGGTATTGGATTAGCGCCTAAGCGCTCTTTAATTTGCTCTACCACGCGCAAAAAATCTGCACCCACACGATCCATCTTATTGACGAATGCCATGCGTGGCACATGATATTTATTTGCCTGACGCCAGACTGTCTCTGACTGTGGCTCGACCCCCCCTACCGCACAGAAAACAGCGCATGCGCCATCCAGTACGCGTAATGACCGCTCGACCTCAATAGTGAAATCAACGTGCCCGGGTGTATCAATTATGTTGATACGATGCTCATCGAACTGCTTATCCATGCCTTGCCAGAAACAGGTAGTAGCTGCAGAAGTAATGGTTATACCACGCTCTTGCTCCTGCTCCATCCAGTCCATGGTGGCTGCACCGTCATGTACCTCACCAATTTTGTGAGATATGCCTGTATAAAACAGGATACGTTCGGTTGTTGTGGTCTTGCCTGCATCAATGTGCGCCATGATGCCAATGTTACGATAGCGCTTGATTGGCGTACTGCGGGCCATGACCTGTTTTCCTGCCTTTTCGGCCGAACCTGTCAGAACAAACTGACAACTATTATTCTTTGACTACCAGCGGAAGTGAGCGAACGCTTTATTCGCTTCAGCCATACGGTGCGTATCTTCACGTTTTTTAACGGCGTTGCCACGGTTCTCAGCAGCGTCCATCAACTCACCCGCAAATTTTAGCTGCATTGACTTCTCACCACGATTACGTGATGCATCAATCAACCAGCGCATGGCCAATGTAGTACGGCGACTAGCACGCACTTCTACCGGCACCTGATAAGTGGCACCACCGACACGGCGAGATTTAACCTCGACCATCGGCGCGACGTTTTCTAACGCTTTATCAAGAACGTCCATTGGTTCGCCGTCAACTTTATCGTTGATGCGATCCAGTGCGTTATACATAATGGCTTCAGCAACGGATTTTTTACCGCTCTTCATAATCATGTTGACGAATTTGGTTATCTGGGTGCTTCCAAACTTAGGATCAGCTAGCACTTCTCTTTTCGGGACTTCTCTTCTTCTTGGCATTAGGTTTCTCTATAAATTCGACTGTTATTAAATAACTAACAATTATGACTTAGGACGCTTAGTACCGTATTTAGAACGGCCCTGACGACGTGATTCAACACCCTGCGTATCCAGGCTACCGCGAACAACGTGGTAACGAACACCCGGTAAATCTTTAACACGACCACCGCGGATAAGCACAACACTGTGTTCCTGCAGGTTGTGACCTTCACCGCCGATGTAACTGGTCACTTCAAATGCATTGGTTAAACGAACACGAGCCACTTTACGCATCGCAGAGTTTGGCTTTTTAGGTGTGGTGGTATAAACACGTGTACATACACCACGACGTTGCGGGCAGGCTTCTAGTGCAGGAACGTTGCTTTTTACAACTTTGCTGCGGCGTGGGTTACGCACTAACTGGTTAATTGTTGTCATCTATAACTCCAAAATCCGTCAAGTATCAATAACTTGCCGGCGCCCACTGGTAATTACTGCAGGCTTAAAATAAACGACAGGCCCAGGATATTACTCGAGGGCCTGTCAAAAGAGGCGCAATTCTATGCTCACCGCTCTAAACTGTCAAGCGGGAAGCCCGTCATATTGCGATAAAACCGTCACTGCGAGCGAACTGTGGCAACCTCTTTAAGCGACTGCGCTGCCTACTGGATATTGCTTCGCTGCTCGCAATGACAGGGTAAAACTTAAGCGTCCTGTTTTGGCTGCTCGGCTTCTGTTGAATCAGCCGCTGCTTCAACCACTTCAGCCGGCACATCGGCATCAACTGAATCCTCCACTACCTCTGCATCATCAAACGCAGCATTGGCTGCCTCTTCAGATTTAAATGCGGCTTCGATATCAGCAGTACGTTGGCGCGCCCTTTCTTCATGATAAGCCAGACCGGTACCTGCAGGAATCAAGCGACCCACAATAACGTTTTCTTTCAGACCACGTAGTGGATCACTGCTACCGCGCACTGATGCTTCGGTCAGAACACGTGTTGTTTCCTGGAATGATGCAGCAGAAATAAACGATTCTGTTACCAATGAACCTTTGGTAATACCTAACAGTATCGGCTGGTAGATAGCAGGATCTTTACCCTCAGCTTCCAGTCTTGCACATTCTTCGATAACCCGAGCACGCTCAAGAATTTCACCTTTCAGGTAGGCTGAATCGCCACCTTCGATGATCTCACATTTACGCAGCATCTGACGAATAATGACTTCAATATGCTTATCATTAATCTTCACACCCTGCAGTCGGTATACATCCTGAATTTCATTTACCAGGTATTCAGCTAATTCTTCAGCACCTAATAAACGCAGAATATCGTGCGCACTACGCTCACCATCAGCAATGACCTCACCCTGCTCTACTGACTCACCTTCGAACACGTTGATGTGACGCCATTTTGGAATCAGCGATTCTACCTGCTCAGAGCTATCTTTAGTGATAACCAGACGCTGCTTACCTTTGGTCTCTTTACCAAAACTCACAACACCTGAAGCTTCAGCCATAATCGCTGGCTCTTTTGGCTTACGTGCTTCAAATAAATCAGCAACACGTGGCAGACCACCGGTAATATCACGCGTTTTACTCGATTCCTGTGGAATACGCGCAATAACATCACCGACCGCTACATCATTACCATCATCGATATTAATAATCGCACCCGATGGCAAGAAGTAACGTGCAGGTTGATCCGTACCGGCAATATTTAAATCCTTACCTTTCGCATCAACCAAGGTCATTAATGGACGCATGTCTTTACCTGCAGTTGGACGCTGCTTAGGATCGATGACCACAATAGAGGTCAGACCGGTAACTTCATCTGTTTGTTTCTGCACACTGATGCCGTCGGCAAAGTCAGTAAACTTAACTTTACCCTCAACCTCAGTGATGATGGGGTGAGTATGCGGATCCCAGGTTGCAACGACCTGACCGGCATCAACCGAACCTTCATCTTCAACCGAAATGACCGCACCGTATGGAATCTTATAGAGTTCACGCTCACGGCCTTTATCGTCCGTCACGCCCATCTCACCAGAACGCGATACCGCAACCAGGTTGCCACTCCTCTGATGCACAACTTTGATGTTATGTAATTGAATGGTACCGCTGGATTTCACGCTGATGCTATTGGCTGCTGCTGATCGACTCGCTGCACCACCGATGTGGAAAGTACGCATGGTTAACTGAGTACCCGGCTCACCAATTGACTGCGCGGCGATAACACCGACCGCTTCACCATGATTAACCAGATGACCACGTGCAAGATCACGACCGTAACACATCGAACAAACACCCTGTTTGTTTTCACAGGTAATAACCGAACGCACAAAGATTTCATCAACACCTAATGCGTCAAGCTGTTCCACCCATTGCTCATCTAATAATGTATCACGTGGAATTAATATTTCGTCATCAGTATTGACCACATCACGTGCCACCACACGACCCAGCACTAAGTCACTCAATGGCATGACAACATCACCACCTTCAATGATTGACTGAACCAGCATACCTTTTTCGGTATTACAGTCTTTCTTCAGAATAACCATATCCTGCGCGACATCAACTAAACGTCGTGTCAGGTAACCCGAGTTAGCTGTTTTAAGCGCAGTATCAGCCAGACCTTTACGCGCACCGTGAGTAGAAATAAAGTACTGTAATACGTTCAAACCTTCGCGGAAGTTAGCCGTAATCGGTGTCTCAATAATTGAACCATCCGGTTTCGCCATCAGGCCGCGCATACCGGCCAGTTGTCTAATCTGTGCGGCTGAACCACGCGCGCCAGAATCGGCCATGACGAAGATATTATTGARTGACGCCTGAGTCACTGTTTTACCTTCAGCATCTTCCACTTCGATTGAACTAAGTTTGTCCATCATGGCTTTCGCTACGGCTTCATTGGCGTGTGACCAAATATCCACAACCTTGTTATAACGCTCACCGTTGGTTACCAGACCGGATGCATATTGACCCTGAATCTCTTTCACTTCAGCATCCGCACCCGCAAGTAACGCCGTTTTCTCTTCAGGAATAACCATATCGTTGATACAGATTGAAATACCTGAACGCGTCGAGTATCTAAAACCGGTATACATCAACTGATCGGCAAAAATAACGGTTTCTTTCAGACCAACCTGACGGTAACAAGAGTTAATCAGATTAGAAATGGCTTTTTTATCCAGATTCTGATTGACCAGCTCGTAAGGAATACCCGCTGGAATAATCTCAGACAGGATGGCTCGACCCGCGGTGGTTTCAATGATAGTGAATTTTTCTACCAGCTCACCCTCTTCATTAAACACCACTTCTTTAATACGCGCCTTAATCTTAGCTTGCAGATCAACCACACCGGCATCATAAGCGCGATGCACTTCGTCAACATCAGCGAAGACCATGCCTTCACCTTTAACGTTAATGGACTCACGCGACATGTAATACAGACCCAGAACGATATCCTGAGAAGGCACAATGATCGGATCACCCGATGCAGGCGACAAGATGTTGTTAGTTGCCAGCATCAATGTCCGCGCTTCTAATTGTGCTTCGATTGACAAGGGTACGTGTACCGCCATTTGGTCGCCGTCAAAGTCGGCGTTGAATGCAGTACAAACTAAGGGGTGTAACTGAATGGCTTTACCTTCGATCAGCACAGGCTCAAATGCCTGAATACCTAATCGATGCAAAGTAGGCGCACGGTTAAGCATGACCGGATGTTCACGAATCACTTCATCAAGAATATCCCAAACTTCCGGGCCTTCTTTCTCAACCATTTTCTTCGCCGCTTTAATGGTTGTTGCTAAACCACGACGCAATAATTTATTAAAGATAAATGGCTTAAATAACTCAAGTGACATTTTCTTCGGCAGACCACACTGATGTAATTTTAGTGTCGGACCAACCACGATGACAGAACGGCCCGAGTAATCAACACGCTTACCTAACAGATTCTGACGGAAACGACCCTGCTTACCTTTAATCATGTCAGCTAAAGATTTCAGAGGCCGTTTATTTGTACCGGTGATGGCACGACCGCGACGACCGTTATCCATGAGGGCATCAACCGATTCCTGTAGCATACGTTTTTCGTTACGGACAATAATATCGGGAGCGTATAATTCTAATAGACGCTTCAGACGATTATTACGGTTGATAACACGACGGTATAAATCGTTCAAATCCGAAGTCGCAAAACGACCGCCATCCAGAGGAACCAGCGGACGTAAATCAGGTGGTAGAACCGGAAGAATAGTCATAATCATCCATTCAGGACGATTACCTGAAGCGACGAATGATTCAACCAGTTTAAGACGCTTAGCTAAACGTTTTAGTTTAGTCTCAGACTTAGTGGCACCCATGTCTTCACGAATCTGGATTTTCTCTTCTGCAAGAACCAGACTCTTCAACATTTCGTGAACCGCTTCAGCACCCATACGCGCATCAAACTCGTCACCGTGTTCTTCGATAGCCTCAAGGTAAGACTCATCGGTTAACAGCTGACCTTTTTCAAGCGTGGTTAAACCCGGCTCGATGACAACGAATGCTTCGAAGTAAAGAATACGCTCGATTTCACGTAGGGTCATATCCAGCAATAAACCAATACGTGATGGTAATGATTTCAAATACCAGATGTGTGCAACCGGACTCGCCAGGTCGATGTGACCCATACGCTCACGACGCACTTTAGATTGTGTGACTTCAACGCCACACTTCTCACAGACCACACCGCGATGTTTAAGACGTTTGTATTTTCCACACAGACATTCGTAGTCTTTTACCGGGCCAAAAATTTTGGCACAGAACAGGCCGTCGCGTTCCGGTTTAAAGGTACGATAGTTAATGGTTTCCGGTTTTTTAACTTCACCGAAAGACCAGGACTGAACTTGCGCTGGTGATGCAAGGCTGATTTTGATTGCATCAAAATCTTCGTTCTGGCCGGGTTGCTTAATGAGCTTAAGTAAGTCTTTCATTGCTCTTTAATCCTGTTTGAATTAGTTATCTAATTTAAAAAATATGGCTTGCGTTAATGCGAACAATACCTGTTAAGGCTTATTCTCCAGTTCCAGCTCAATGTTGATACCTAAAGCACGAATCTCTTTAAGTAATACATTGAAGGACTCCGGCATTCCCGGTTCCATATGATGGTTACCATCAACAATGTTTTTATACATCTTGTTACGACCCGCCACGTCATCAGACTTAACGGTTAGCATTTCCTGCAAGGTATATGCCGCGCCATAAGCTTCCAGCGCCCATACCTCCATCTCACCAAAGCGCTGACCACCAAACTGCGCTTTACCGCCTAATGGCTGTTGCGTAACCAGACTGTAAGGCCCGGTTGAACGAGCATGCATCTTGTCGTCAATCAGGTGATTCAATTTCAGCATGTACTTGTAACCGATGGTGACAGGGTTATCAAATTTCTGCCCGGTTCGACCGTCGTACAATGTTTCCTGACCACTGACAGGCATACCACCTAACTCCAGCATACGATGAATCTCTGCTTCGGTAGCGCCATCGAACACAGGAGTTCCCATCGGTACCCCTTTACGCAGATTGCCAGCAAGATCCAGAATTTCTTCATCGCTGAACGATTTGAGATCCACTTTATTTTCTTTGTAGTTGTAAATTTCATTTAAGAATTTACGGATAGCGGGAACCGTCGCTTTATTATCCAGCATCTCACTAATCTTGTTACCCAGACCTTTCGCTGCCAGACCCAGATGCGTTTCCAATACCTGGCCCACGTTCATCCGTGATGGCACACCCAGCGGGTTCAAAATAATATCAACAGGCGTACCATCAGCGGTGTGCGGCATATCCTCAACGGGAACGATGATTGAAACCACACCCTTGTTACCGTGACGTCCCGCCATCTTGTCGCCAGGTTGCATACGACGTTTAACAGCAAGGTAAACCTTAACCATCTTCAACACGCCCGGTGCTAAATCATCACCTGCCGTCAGTTTATCTTTCTTCTCAGTGAAGTAAGCATCGAGTAACTCACGCTGCTCTTTATGCTGTTTTGTCAGCTCTTCGATACGTGCATTTTCTTTTTCATTTTTAAGACGAATCTGCAACCAGTCTTTATGATCCAGCTCATTCAAATAGGCAGCCGTAATTTTTTCACCTGACTTCAGATTGCCTGGACCGCCAGCAGCCTGTTTGCCGGTGAAAACATTTTCCATACGAGCAAATAAGTCTTCTTCGATAATCCGCCATTGCGCATCAACGTCTTTCTTAWCTGAAGCAATTTCTTCCTCTTCGATTTCCATCGCACGCTTGTCTTTATCGACACCATCACGGGTGAAAACCTGAACACCGATAACGGTACCGTAAGTGCTACCCGATACACGCAGTGATGAATCTTTCACATCAGACGCTTTCTCACCAAAGATGGCACGTAATAATTTYTCTTCAGCGGTAAGCTGGGTTTCACCTTTTGGYGTAACCTTACCAACCAGAATGTCGCCCGGCTTAACTTCCGCACCAACGTAAACCACACCCGATTCATCTAACTTAGATAACAGGCTTTCACTGACGTTTGGAATATCCGCTGTRATTTCTTCAGAACCTAAYTTAGTATCRCGTGCGACACTGCTTAATTCCTGAATATGAATRGTTGTGTAGCGATCTTCTTCKACTACACGCTCAGAGATAATRATRGAATCCTCAAAGTTGTAGCCGTTCCACGTCATGTAGGCAACTAGCATGTTCTGACCCAATGCTAACTCACCCATATCGGTTGAAGGACCATCAGCAATAATGTCACCCCGTGCAATCGTATCACCCACTTTTACCAACGGACGTTGATTGATACAGGTATTTTGATTCGAACGTGTATATTTAGTCAGGTTGTAGATATCAACACCGGTAGACGCATCCGCTGCTTCTGCTTCATGTGCGCGCACAACGATACGTGACGCATCAACCGAATCAATGATACCGCCACGCGTTGCAACAACAGAAGCGCCTGAGTCATGTGCAACCACACGCTCCATACCGGTGCCGACTAATGGCTTGTCAGCACGTAATGTGGGCACTGCCTGGCGTTGCATGTTTGAACCCATCAACGCACGGTTAGCATCGTCGTGCTCAAGGAAGGGAATCAATGATGCCGCAACCGAAACAATCTGTCTTGGCGAGACATCCATATATTGCACATCAGCAGGTGTCGACAATGAAAATTCATTAAGGTGTCGACAAGAAACCAGCTCATCTTGCAGTTTGCCTCTATCACTCATCGTGGCATTGGCCTGTGCGATGACATAGGTACTTTCTTCAATCGCAGAAAGGTAATCAATCTCCATCGTCGCAACACCTTTGATTACCTTACGGTAAGGTGTTTCCAGAAAACCATATTCATTGGTACGCGCATACACAGCCAATGAGTTAATCAAACCAATGTTTGGACCCTCAGGTGTCTCAATCGGACAGACACGACCATAGTGAGTCGGATGCACGTCTCGCACTTCGAAACCAGCACGTTCACGCGTCAAACCACCTGGGCCTAACGCAGAAATACGACGTTTGTGTGTGACTTCTGATAATGGATTATTCTGATCCATAAACTGAGATAACTGACTAGAACCAAAGAATTCTTTAACCGCTGCAGCAACCGGTTTAGCGTTGATTAAATCTTGTGGCATTAATGCATCTTGCTCCGCTGTGGTCAGGCGCTCTTTAACGGCACGTTCAACACGAACCAGACCAACACGGAAAACGTTCTCAGCCATTTCACCCACACTACGGATACGACGATTACCCAGGTGATCGATATCATCCACTGTACCGTTACCATTACGAATAGAAATCAACTCTTTCATGACAGAAAGGATATCGGATTCATCACCCAATTTTTCACATAGGTCTTTGGCGAAGTCATCTTTACGCCCCGAGAAGTGACGCGCATCAAACAACACACCCGAACCTTCTGARCTTTCACGTTGCAAGCGACGATTAAACTTCATACGACCCACTTTAGAAATATCGTAACGATCTTCTGAGAAGAAAAGRTTGTTAAATAGATTCTCAGCCGCATCTTTTGWTGGTGGCTCACCCGGTCGCATCATGCGATAAATTTCTATCTGTGCTTCCAATTTTGTCGTCGTACTATCAACCGCCAGTGTATTGGATATAAAAGGCCCGGTATCAAGATCATTAGTGTAAATAACACGTACACTCTTTATGCCTTTCTCTTGAACGAATGCAATSAGCTCTTCTGTAAACTCAGAGTTTGCTGGCACCATAACTTCGCCRGTTTCTTCATCGATAAGGTCRACTGCTAGCACCTTACCCACCAGRTAATCCAGTGGCGCATTCAGTTTCTTAACTTTTTTCTTCTCTAACAGCTTGATGTGACGCATGGTCACACGTTTGCCTGTTTCGATAACCACTTCTTTACCGGCTGTGATATCAAAACTAGCTGTATCACCRCGMAGRCGTTCAGGTACTAAATCAAATGCCACACCGTCTTTTGTAAAGCCATACTCAATACTTTCAAAGAAGATATCGAGAATTTCTTCATTGTTATAACCCAGTGCACGCAGCAGGATTGACGCAGGTAATTTACGACGACGATCRATACGAACGAATACSGCATCCTTAGGATCAAACTCGAAGTCTAACCATGAACCACGGTAAGGAATAACACGAGCAGAATATAAAATCTTTCCTGATGAGTGCGTTTTACCTTTGTCGTGATCAAATAGAACACCGGGCGAGCGATGTAACTGAGATACGATGACACGCTCGGTACCATTAATAACAAAGGTTCCGTTATCCGTCATCAGAGGCATTTCGCCCATAAAGACTTCCTGCTCTTTTACTTCTTTCGGTGTCGTCTGYTTTTTCTTTTCTTTATCGAAAATCTCAAGACGTAAAATTACGCGCAAAGGTGCAGCATAAGTCAGACCACGAAGTTGACATTCTTTAACATCAAAAATAGGCTTGCTCAGTTTGTATTCAACAAACTGTAACTTCACATGACCCGAATAACTGATAATGGGGAATACTGACTGAAAGGCACCCTGTAATCCGGTAGATAATCGTTGAGCCGCTGTTTTTTCTGATTGCAAAAAACCACGAAATGAGTCAATTTGCATCGATAACAAAAAAGGCACGTCCAATACGGGCGGGCGCTTACCGAAATCCTTGCGGAGTCGTTTTTTCTCGGTAAATGAATATGTCATCAGTAATCCTCGTTTAGTCTACTATAATATTTATAACAGCCAGGTTGCTCTATGTTCCTGCGAAAACCTACGCTGTTATCTCTCATTTCTGCTTCTGTACAAATACGCTTTAGCCAATAAAAAATGTAAACACATTTGTACAGAAACAGGAAAAGGCCGGGAAAACACTGCTGCCTCAATTAACTTGGCAACAGCGTTTCCAGCCTGTCCTGTCGCTGATTATAACAATCAGCGCGATGTCTCTACTTAAGCTCGACAGTTGCGCCAGCTTCTTCAAGCTGTTTCTTAATTTCTTCAGCTTCGCTTTTAGTCGCTGCTTCTTTAAGTACTGTAGGCGCACTTTCAACTGCACCTTTCGCTTCTTTCAGACCTAAGCCTGTAATTGCGCGAACCGCTTTAATTGCTGCAACTTTGTTCTCACCGAAACCGGTTAACACAACGTCAAACTCATCCTTGACAGCTGCTTCAGCAGCGTCGCCGCCAGCAGCAGGAGCAGCAGCTACAGCAGCTGCTGCAGATACGCCAAATTTTTCTTCCATTGCAGATATAAGATCTACAACTTCCATTACAGACATGTTGGAAATACTTTCCAGGATATCATCTTGTGATACAGCCATGATTTTCTCCAGATTTTTGTTAATAGTTAATAATATATTGTTTGYAAAGCGTCAGYTTCTACGCGGCCGTTCTAACTTCTAAGCCTAAGCACTCGCCTGCTTTTGATCACGAACAGCCGCAACTGTACGAACCATTTTTCCAGGTACTTCGTTGAGTGTACGAACGAATTTTTCTGTAGGCGCTTKCATCACTGCCATCAACAGAGCGATCGCYTGATCGCGTGTTGGTAACYTRGATAAYGCTTCCAGTTGYTCAAGAGGCAATATTTCACCACCAATCGCAATTACTTTTGCGATCAGCTTGTCATYGCCTTTTGCAAATTCGCTAATCACTCGAGCGGCTGCACCTGGATCTTCCTGAGAGAATGCCATAATTAATGGCCCCTTCAGTTCATCCTGCATACACTCGAACTCTGTACCTTCAACTGCTCGTTTTACCAGTGAGTTTTTCGCGACTTTCAGATACACACCTTCATTACGTGCTTTAACGCGTAACTCAGTCATGTCTCCTACGGTGATACCACGATATTCAGCAGCAACGGCTGAAAGTGCACTGGCGGCAACGGTAGAARCTTCAGCGACAATAGCTTTCTTGTCTTCAAGATTTAGTGCCACTTTAGCTCTCCTAAAATAAGCTAAGGATAACGATGCCTAACTGAATACAATCAGCCCAACAAACCATTAACCCAGCCAAGTTATACAGACCATACAACAGGTATGATCCATCGGTGCTTCCCCTTGTATGCAATCAAGCTGCGCCCAAGGAGAGGTTCACCATCTACGCAGGAAATTAAGCTTCTTTAATCCGAAATCACTTCCAGATAAATCAACACCTACGGTCTCTGACGACACCGGCTTGTAAATAACACTCACTCGGCTGTCAAATCTTTACCGCTGATCTCAAACTTCAAGAACAGCAATAAATTTTTATACTCGCAGATTGAATTAGGCACGGAGCCTTAACCCAAACTACGCTCTCTGTTTAGCTTTAAGCGTAAACAGACTGATCAACAAGCAGGCCAGGRCCCATCGTTGTTGAAACAGAAATTTTCTTAATGAAAATACCTTTTGCAGCAATCGGTTTAGCTTTAATCAAATCAGCAACCAGACTCTCAATGTTTTCTTTTAACTGAGGCACATCAAATTTAACCACACCAACCGAACAGTGAATAATACCGGCCTTGTCTACACGGTAACGAACCTGACCTGACTTGGCRTTTTTAACSGCTTCTGCCACATTCGGCGTGACTGTACCGACYTTAGGATTAGGCATTAAACCGCGAGGACCTAGAATTTGRCCTAACTGACCTACAACACGCATTGCRTCTGGCGATGCAATAACAACGTCAAAATCCATGTTGCCTTTTTTAACTTCAGCAGCCAAATCGTCCATGCCAACAATATCCGCACCGGCTTCAGTCGCCGCTTTGGCGTTATCACCATCAGTGAACACGGCTACACGAACATTTTTACCACTGCCGTTAGGCAATACTGTTGCGCCACGCACAACTTGATCGCTCTTCTTAGGATCGACGCCGAGGTTGACAGCAATATCAACAGACTCGTTAAATTTAACGCTAGAGATTTCTTTTAGTAGAGATAACGCGTCTTCTAAAGAATAAACTTTCTCTCTATCGATTTTTTCATTGATCGCTTTAATTCGTTTTGAGATAGCCATTATTTAACACCCTCTGTCTCGATACCCATGCTACGCGCACTACCCGCAATCGTGCGGACCGCTGCATCCATGTCTGCCGCTGTCAGGTCAGGCTGTTTTGTGGTTGCAATTTCTTCTAATTGCGCACGATTAACTTTACCTACTTTGTTAATGTGTGGCTCACCGCTGCCTTTAGGAATACCTGCTGCTTTCTTCAATAAAATAGCAGCCGGCGGTGTTTTGGTAATGAAGGTAAAACTCTTGTCACTATAAACTGTAATAACAACCGGAGTAGGCATACCCTTTTCCAGGCTCTGCGTTTTAGCATTAAATGCCTTACAGAATTCCATGATATTTACACCGTGCTGACCTAATGCAGGACCAACCGGTGGACTTGGGTTTGCTTCGTTTGCAGGCACCTGCAACTTGATATAAGCATCGACTTTTTTAGCCATCTTCTTTTCTCCCGAGTGCAAACGCCGGACTTATGCTAGCCGCTCATTTTTCGTGATACTGCGTTAAAACTTTCCTCATAATGCTCATGTGCAAAAGCACACTCCGCTTATTCTTCAAGTTTTTCCTTGTCTCACAAAAACTGATCAACTATCAGTTCCAGCTCCTCGTCTTATTTAAAAATAAACCAGTGTTTTTTTAAAACCCTGACTTCATACATTAAAAAGTTGGCAGTTATCCGTTTTTCAGTTGACAGTAAAAACGAGCGCTTTTAACTACCAATTGCCAACTGCCAATTTAAAACTATCTTTCCTAGCCTTTCTCTACCTGACTAAATTCCAGCTCAACCGGTGTTGAACGGCCAAATATCAATACCGCCACTTTCAAACGGTTGCGATCGTAATCGACTTCTTCTACCACACCATTAAAGTCATTGAATGGTCCATCTGTAACACGAACCACTTCGCCTGGCGAGTACAATACTTTTGGTTTTGGCTTTTCAACGCCTTCAGCAACGGCATTGATAATATTCATTGCTTCTTTTTCAGTAATAGGCGCAGGCTGAGATTTTGTACCACCGATAAAACCCATTACTTTTGGCACATCTTTAACCAAATGCCAGGTTTCATCATTCATTTCCATTTCCACCAATACATAACCGGGGAAAAACTTACGCTCTGATCGACGTTTAACACCATCTCTGATTTCAACGACTTCTTCAGTAGGAATTAATATCTCACCAAACAAATCTTCCATGCCAGCAAGACGAACATGCTCCTGGAGAGACGCTTTTACTTTTGCTTCAAAATTCGAATAAGCATGTACAACATACCATTGTTTAGCCATGACTTATGCGCCCCCTGTAACCATTTGAATCGCCTGCGCCAGCACCATATCGACTAACCAGAGGAATATACCTATAATAATTACCGCGACCATTACCATAAATGTTGTCTGCAAGGTCTCTTGACGAGTAGGCCATACCACTTTGCGCACTTCCATACGCGCTTCGCGGCTAAAACCAATCAGATTTTGACCCAGCACTGTCGTCGAACTAATCGCTATTGCAACCAGTGCAGCAAATACAACGCCTAACACACGGTACAACTGTGATTCAGATTCGTAGTAATAAAAACCAACGATACCACCAATAAGCACTACTATTGCTAGCAACAACTTAAACGTATCCAGTTTATTTGAAACCACTTCTTCGGTCTTAGCGACCATTTTAAACACCTGCCATCTTAAATAATGTTGGCAGGCCAGGAGGGACTCGAACCCCCAACCTGCGGTTTTGGAGACCGCTGCTCTACCAATTGAGCCACTGGCCTAACCGTATGCGGGAGACGTGTAAATTACGTCTCCCGCTATACACTCGGTTAGAGTAAATTGCTTTTACAAGCTGCTTCTATAAGCTGCTTCTATAAACATTACTCAATAATTTTAGATACAACGCCCGCACCCACGGTACGACCACCTTCACGAATCGCAAAACGCAATCCTTCTTCCATCGCAATCGGGTTAATCA
>NVWZ01000044.1 GCA_002746365.1 Thiotrichaceae bacterium | reverse complement strand
TCAGCGGGTTGACGCTAAACTTAATCATATTATCCCATCCGCGTTGCCATAAATCAGGCTCTCAAACTAATGCACTTAAACTAAATTGCCCCATTCAAATTCTGCCGAATCAGCCAGGTAATCTCAAAAATCATTCATTTTCATTAGTGCTATTTTAAGTTTTTCGTTTAGCTTTTAATGTTGTTGAATGGGTGCTCTCGTATCAACTTCGACAGGCCACTGTATTAACAACTGCGGCCATGGCTTGAAAAGCACGCCAATTCTGAACGGGTGGTAAAGCCAGAAGGCACAAGCAATTAATAGAGGTGCCATTAAAGTGTAGGTGTGAATTTATTCGCACGACGAACGTATATGTTAACTCTGCTGCGTAACTCAACGACTATGGACTAAAAGTCCATAGGTTGCTTCAGAACGATTAAAATTGTTTTTACTATAAAAAGCTGACATCACTTTTAAAAAACAGCAACATTATTTAAATCGCTGTCATCCTGAACGATAGTGAAGGATCTTAAATGCCAGTGTATAAGATCCTTCACTATCGTTCAGGATGACAAAATAAATAACTAAAGTCTTGTACTGAAAGTGCATGGTTTTTACTAGCGTCCTGGGACAATAAAGTGTGATGTCGGTTCTTATGAATACCTTCTAACTTTTTAGAAGAGGCGAATCTACGCATCATTTCGACGAATTTTTGGCTAGTCTCAGGTGGTTAGTCAGTACTTTGATTACGGCTTTATTGGCTTTTCTTTTATCCGGCTTTATCTATACGCCGCCAGTTGTCTTCATCACGTATGACTTCGTGTTTTGCCCACAATGAGAATTCATTTTTTGTCATAACGCCTGAGTTTCGTCTATCTGCTCCGGCGACAACTTTGTAGATTAATTTTTCTTCAGAGAATTCTGAAGTGGATTCTGATGATTCAGACCAGTCAACAATTCTGCGAACTGACCACGCATTACCGTATTCACCATTACTGTAGTAATGACCGTGTTTTAATTCATGGTATTGAATATTTTTGCTTTGATGACGTTGTGTAACAAGATCGTAAATTCTTAGAAGATCGTTTTCCGAAATATCAATAAAAGATTCAAATTCACTTAAAGCGTAAACAAAGTCTTCGTGTGTGATTTCACCGTATCGATTATCTGATTTTACTTTTTGTGCAGCCACCTGTTTCTGCGCGAGGTAGGCGGGATATCGCCGCCATTTAAAACAATAATTAAAGGTGAACGCAACAAAGAGAATGGCGATGAYATTAATWAGYACAGGCGTTAAAATAAATTGATAACCTAATTGTWGTRTTTCAGWRCTTGCAACGACTGCAGACAGTGCTGTYGCCCCACCTGGTGGATGAATACAATGRCAGTAATACATWGCGCCTACGGCTATGCCGACAGCGAGCGGGGCGGCTATAAAGATATCGGGTACAAACTTTGCGCAGGTGACGCCGACGGTTGCCGATATAAGGTGACCCCCGATAATTGACCAGGGTTGCGAGAGTGGACCATGAGGTACGGCAAACAGTAAAACTGCGCTGGCACCCATTGAGGCGACAATGACATAACTAGCTGTGCCTGATAAGAAGTAAGTGCTGGTATAAAAAATGAGGTAGATACCTAAAAAGGCACCTAAAGCAGAAAGAAGTTTTTCGGTGTGGCTGRCGTGGTAGCGTTCTACGCCGAAAAACTGTAAAAATGTTTCTTTCATTTGGSTATAGCTCTTCCTGGCAAGCTTATTTTRATGACTGTATTATGCTTCACCTTGAAGCTGTGCGACTACGGMTTCGTTTTCCAGTGTGGAGATATCAGAAGTTATCTCCTCGCCGGCAGCAATGGTTCTGAGTAARCGTCGCATTATTTTTCCCGAACGTGTTTTAGGTAGGCCGTCGGAAAAACGGATATCATCCGGTTTTGCAATAGCGCCAATTTGTTCACCCACCCAGTCACGAAGTTCGGCAACCATTTTTTCGGCATTTTCGCCGACCGGGCGATCATCTTTGCAGATGACAAAAGCAACGATGGCTTCGCCTTTAACATCATGCGGACGACCAACAACGGCGGCTTCGACAACGGCCTTATGTGCGACTAATGCCGATTCAATTTCCATGGTGCCGAGTCGATGACCGGAAACATTCAACACATCATCGATGCGCCCCATAATCCAGAAATAACCATCTTCATCACGGCGCGCACTGTCACCGGCAAGATAATATTTCCCATTAAACTTGGGGTAATAGGTATCAATATAACGCTGATCGTCACCCCATATAGTTCTTAACATAGAGGGCCAGGGTTTTTTAATAACAAGATAACCCCCTTTGTTCGATTCAGTTATCGAATCGCCTTCTTCATTAACCACGTCTACCGCCATGCCAGGCAGTGCTAGCGTGCATGAACCGGGTTTGGTTGCTGTCACACCGGGAATAGGGGTAAGCACGTTAGCGCCTGTTTCAGTCTGCCACCAGGTATCAACAATCGGACAACGTTCTTTACCAATAACAGTGTGATACCACATCCAGGCTTCGGGATTAATCGGTTCGCCAACGGTGCCCAATAAACGGAGAGAAGATAAGTCGTATTTATTTGGAAATTCATCACCAAACTTCATCAATGCACGAATAGCCGTCGGCGCGGTGTAGAAAATAGTGATTTTGTGTTGTTCGACCATCTTCCAGAAGCGGCCGGCATCCGGTATGACAGGTGCACCTTCATACATAACGATGGTTGAGCCAGCAGCGAGTGGGCCGTAAGCGACGTAGGTATGCCCCGTGATCCAGCCGACATCAGCGGTACACCAGAAAATATCGTTATCCTGTAAATCAAACACCCAAAGGTTGGTCGTAATCGCACCGAGCAGGTAACCGGCACTGGAGTGCTGGATACCTTTTGGTTTGCCTGTGGAGCCCGAAGTATAGAGTAAAAATAGAGGATCTTCTGCATTCACCCATTCTGGTTCACAGGTTTTATCCTGGCCGGCGATGGCGTCTGACCACCAGACATCACGGCTACTTTGCATATCAACGTTTTGACCGCTGCGTTTAAGGACGATGACGTTGTCGATACTAGCGCAACCCTTGCTTAAGGTTTTGTCCGTTTCTTTTTTTAATTCGACCGTTTTGCCGCCGCGGGTACCGCCATCTGCAGTGATTACCATCACTGCTTGTGTGTCTTCGATGCGATCACGTAAAGATTCTGCAGAAAAGCCACCGAATACCACAGAATGAATGGCACCGAGTCGCGCGCACGCTTGCATGGCAACGACTGCTTCGGGAACCATCGGCATGTAGATAACAACACGGTCGCCTTTTTTGATGCCTTTGGCTTTTAGTGCATTGGAAAATTGACAGACATCATCATGCAATTGCTGGTAACTGATGTGTTGTGTATCGCCGAGTTCGCCTTCAAAGATGATGGCTGTTTTGTCAGCACTTTTTGCAAGGTGACGATCAATGCAGTTATAACTGACATTCATGGTGCCATCGGTAAACCATTTGAAATACGGTGCCTGGCTATCGTCAAGTGTTATAGAGAAAGGTGTTTTCCAGTCAATGTGCTGTCTTGCCTGGTCAGCCCAGAAACCTTCGTAATCATCTTCGGCATGCTGGTACAGGGCTTTGAGTTTGTCTTCATTGAGTCGCGCGTTGGCAGTGAACTCAGCGCTGGGTTTAAATAAACGGGTTTCAGTTAGAATGGAATTGATTTCGATGCCTGACACAATAAATTTCCTCTTTTTTATCACGTATTATTTGGGCTTTAGCATACACTGTGTTTGATAATAATTCTAATAGAAACGGTTGCGAAAAAGATAAGTGTCAGGTTAAACCTGCAATGCTCAGATAGCGTGAAAGCTTGTTCCGCGAAGTCTCTTAAACTTATCCAGCAATTTGATAAAGCAATTAATAGGGGACTCTTATGTCGTTACACACTTGTTTTTACAAGAAATATTACGGGTGTCCCAGTGCGTTATTGCCCATCTCCAAATATTATCCAAACTAGAATCGGCTAAATCAACCGGTGTTTCCTGCCCTAAAAATTTCAGCACTCGACACATCAACTGCTGCCTGTTTTTAATATCAACTTTCGCTGCGCCTTCAGATTTACTCATCTTGATGCCCTCAGCATTAACAGCAAGAGGTAAATGGCAATAAACGGGTACTTCATAACCAAGTAACTGTTGTAAAAATATTTGTCGTGGCGTTGAATCAAGTAAGTCACTACCGCGAACAATTTCTGTCATGCCTTGCAATGCATCATCGACAACAACGGCTAATTGATAGGCAAATAGTCCATCTCGGCGTTTAAGTATAAAGTCACCACACTCTGCTTTTATGTTTTGAGACTGTTTCCCCATGACCCTGTCATTAAAAGTTATTACGGTATCATTACTTAAAATGCGTAAAGCATGCTCATTGCTTTCAGGCAGTGGACGATTTCTGCATGTGCCGGGATAAATAGGGTGTTCGGTTTTTGCCAATTGTTTACGGCTGCATAAACAGGGAAATATAAGAGATTGTTCCGTCAGGTTCAATAGTGCCTGCTGGTAGTGTTCTGTTTGATTAGATTGATAGAGAACGGTGCCATCCCATTCAAATCCAAATGCTTCGAGTGTGTCGAGTATGTCTTTATCAGCACCCGCAACTTTGCGCGTGGTATCGACATCTTCCATGCGGATGAACCATTTGCCATTATTCTTTTTAGCTTGTAGATAACTGCCAACTGCAGCGATGAGTGTGCCGAAATGAACCGGACCTGTGGGTGAGGGGGCGAAGCGTCCTTTGTATATTGTTGATTTTTTGTTGGACATATTTTAATGTTTTTACCACAGATTTGAATGGTGTGCATGTGGCAAGCTTTTTTTGTACAGGCGTAAAGTCAAAATTTATTGTGTCATCTCGAGCAACGGGAGAGATCTTAAACTCCACTGTACAAGATCTCTCCCGTTTCTCGAGATGACAGGATTCTATTATTTATCAACAATGTTTTGTTTAAAAAAAACCGGTATAAATACCGGCTTCTTAACAATCAAACTGTAAGCAAAAATTATTTACCGCGAGTTTGTTTCTCTTTAATTTCATCCAGACTTTTACAATCGATACATTGTGTTGCCGTTGGGCGTGCTTCCATACGACGTAAACCGATTTCGACACCACATGTTTCGCAGTAGCCGTACTCGCCTGCGCTCATTAAGGCCATAGTGTCATCAATTTTTTTGATGAGTTTACGTTCGCGGTCTCGTGTACGAAGTTCTAAGCTGAACTCTTCTTCCTGCGTGGCTCGGTCGGCAGGATCAGGAAAGTTGGCGGCTTCGTCTTTCATGTGATCAACCGTACGATCAACTTCAGACATAAGCTCGGTTTTCCAGGTATCAAGAAGTTTGGTGAAGTGTTCTATTTGACCTTCACTCATATAATCTTCGCCCTTTTTTTCTTTGTAAGGCTTAAAACTTTGGTTTTGGCTTGGCGCTGTATTTGCCATTAATGACTCCAATAATGCATATTCTAAATAAATTCAATGACTTATTAAAAATGGTGTTATGTAAAAACAATTTCGAGCGACTTTTTACCATACTTTGGCCACKCATTGCAAACATATAGAGTAACGCATTCTCAGCAGTTAGCTACCTGTTTAGTGTAATTTTTATTAAATTAATTCCCTGATACTTCAGTAATGGTTTGCAGCGCTTAAGCGACAGAATTATCTGGGGGTTCGTTGACAAATAGTCGAAATAATAGTGGTATTGCAAATAACGTTAGCAGGCTGGAAAATGCCAGTCCCCAGACGATGGCAGTGGCCACAGGCCCCCAGATTAGTGATTCGCCGCCCAGGCCCAGAGCCAGTGAAGACAGTCCAGCGATGGTTGTTAATGTGGTAATCAATATAGGAATAATTCTGCGCCTTGCTGCATAAAGGGTGGCATGGGTAATGCTCATACCCGATTGCAATCGGGCATTTGCCGCTGAAATCAACACAATGGCTGCGTTAACTGCAATACCGGCTAAAGCAACAACGCCATACATGGTGAACAGGCTTAATGGGTTGTTGGTGATAAGTAATCCAAGTGTGACACCGGTAAAAGCCATTGGCACGGTAGACAGGATAATGAGTGGTTGGAAATAGCTTTTAAACTGGGTGCCAAGAATGGCGTAGATGAGTAATAGACCAAAAATGAAAAGCGTAATAATTGAATTCAGGCTTTCTTCAATATCATCGAGCTCACCACTGAAGTCCAGATCGTTTTCAGTGAACTGATGTGCAATTTCAAGCCAGCGTTGTTTTATCAAGTTATTGGCTTCAACGGTGTTTATTTTATCTTTATCAAGATCGGCTTCCACGGTAATGGCACGACGATAGTTGTAGTGTCGAACATTCCCTGGACCGTTATCTCGGCTTTCGCTGAGGAAATAGGAGAGCGGACGAACATCACCATTCGGTAGTGCAATTTGTGTGTATAAAATTTCCTCAACATCGTTTAGTTCGCGTGGCTTAGCTTTAACGCGAACCTCTAGTTCTTCACCTAAGTGTTGCATCGACGCAACAATTTCACCGTCGACCAACAGTCGTAGATTACGTGCGATTTCTGCTGGGCTGATACCACTGTTTTGAATGGCGTAACTATCAAACACCAGATTAAGTTCGTCTCTGCCTTTTGATGCGTCATCGGTAATGTCTTTAATTTCGGGAATATCGCGTAATATTTGTTTTAGCGCTTCAGCAGCAGAAGCGATTTGTTGAAGATCATTACCGCGTACTTTAACGCTAATGGGCCTGGCAACGGGCGGGCCGCCAGCAAGGCGGAAAAATGAAATATTAATGGGTCCGGGATAGTCAACAATGGCTTCGCGTATTTCAGCCAGTACGACATCGACATGTCTTAAATCGTCACCTGTATTCGGTTTTAAACTAATCATTATCTGGCCGTAACTGTTACCGAAAAAAGGTTCGGTCTCAGTGAACATTTGTCCGGCATAACTGACCAGTGCGCGTGTTTCTTCGTCACTGAGTAATTGACGAGATACTTTTTCGATTTTAAGCGTTGTTGCGAACGTGTCTTCCAGTGTCGTACCGGCAGGCATTTCGATGTTGATATAAAATTTACGTATCGGGTCACTGGCAAAAAAATCAACCTCAACTTTTTCTGCAACGATTAAACCAACAGCAAGGAAAAAGGGCAGTATGATAATACTCATTGCACGAATGGGATAACGCATCACTTTTATAAGCGCACGGATGTATTTTATTTGCAGACGATGGGTAAAACTTTTTCGCCAAATTTGCATCTTTGTGGGTTTGCTGTAATCGGTTTTAGATGCAATGATGTGCGCAGGTAACATCCAGTAGGCTTCGACCAGACTAATCGCCAGTGCAATAGAAACCACCAGTGGCACCACCATCATAAAGTCACCCATAATACCGGGCATGAGCACTAAGGGTAAAAATGCGGACATAGTCGTCAGTACGGCAGTAGTAACGGGTGCGGCGACTTCCTTTAAGGCGTCAGTGCAGGCAGTAATGCGATCAATACCACGGGAGAGTCGTTGATAAATAGATTCCGCAATAACAACTGTATCGTCAACCAACATGCCAAGAGAAATGACGATGCCAAGCAACACCATAATATTTAAACTTTGTCCGAACAGGCTAATTACCCAGAACGTGCCGGCTAGAATAAACGGGATGCCGATGCTAGTCAGGATGGCAATATTAATGCCTAAAAAAAGCCAGGTCACAAGCAGCACAAAAGCTAAACCAACCAGCGCATTGGTTTGCATTACATTGATGGAACGATGGGTGATTTCGGTTGAATCATCAATCAGTATTAGMTGTACGCCGGTATTGTCRCTGTATAAATTTCTTTCAGYAATAAAKTCATTAAGACGTTCGACCAGAGCCAGAGTATTGGCACCGCCTTTTTTTGTGATGGCGAATAACACGGCCGCCTGATTGTTATAACTAACCARTTGTTGCGCTTTCTCACGGCCGCGTTTGACTTCAGCTATTTCACTTAACGGCACTTCACCCWGTGCCGTAAGCACGGGCAGGGCTGCCAGCACTTCTGGTCGTGCATCGGTRCCGGTTAAACGAATAAACCATTCTTTCGATTGTAYTTTTAAACTGCCAGCAGGTGTGTCCTGATAATAACTTTTGATGGTATCAGCAAGATCACTGGGTTTTAAACCAAAGTGTTGTAATTTTTGTGGATCAAAAAACACCTGAAGTTCGGGGTCATCCAGYGCCGTRGTGATGACGCGGTCGGTGCCTTTAATATTTTCCAGTCCTTTTTTCAGGCGTTCAGCCTGAATTCGAAGATTGTCATCATTGGCCGCTGATATMGCAACGATAGATGCAGTCGGGTAGGCATTATCAGTGGTGATCTCAAAGATATACGGATCGCTTGCCTGTTCTGGTAATTCGTCCTGCTTATTCTGAATCTCCCGGCGCAGGTCAGCGACACGTTTATCAAAAAYGCGTTCAGATATATCRTTRAAACGGATGAGAATATTCGAAATACCTTCACGACTGTTGCTGGAAACAAATTTGATATCCGAAACACCGCGTATGACATCTTCCAGAGGGTCAGTRATACGTTTTTCTATATCAATGGCTGACGCGCCTGGAAAGCCAGTGGTAATCTGAATCCAGTTGAAATTGACGGCTGGGTCTTGCTCGCGTGGCNNAKWAAGKTAWMKGAYWAKANNCCSAKRATWAAYACCASTRMAAAARMMAKGTTRGCAAGAACGTGGTTTTGTATGAATATCTTAAACATAAGGTGAGAGTTTACGTACTTATTCTACGGCATAACGTCTTACTACATAACGCCTTACTGCATAACGCCGTCATCTCGACCAGAGGGAGAGATCTTGAACGCTGCGATAAAACTCCCTCCCTCCGGTCGAAATGACGATAACAATGATTAGAACTGTTCATGCTTATTTATTATTAATTATATTATTAATTAATAAGGCATCACCTTCGCTAACACTAAAACGTCCTTTAGTTATAACCTGTGTGTTATCGTCCAGTGTCACTATTGCCGATTGTCCTTCGTGAGCATTTTGTATCTCAATGAATTTTGCAATATTGTTTTTAACAATCAGTACGCCAAGTTTATCGTTACGTGAAACAATATAATCAGACGGAATAGATGACTTTGCGTCCTGCCACTGTACTTTTCCGACACTGCCGGTTACGGCAGCATCATTGATAAAGCTAAGCCGTGCGGTATGGCTGCGTGTAGTCGTGTCGAGTACCGGTAGAATGGTTTCAATTTGTAGTGGATATGATTGCTTATTGAATACAAACTGAAAGTTTTTTCCCTGTGAAAAGTTATTAAACAGGCGATTATTTATTTTAACTTCGACGAGGTTGTTTGTTTTAGAAACTAAATGTAATAATGCTGTACCCCTTTGAGTGAGTTCGCCAATGCTGGCAATGCGCTGGGTAATGTATCCATCGTAGGGTGCTTTTATTTGGCAACGATCGACATTTATTTGTGAAAGCGATTGCGCCGCCTTTTTATTTTCCAATGTGGCTTTCAGTCTATTTTCTTCGGCTTCACGCTGGTTATATATTTCTTTGGATATGTTACCTTGCTTACTTAATTTTTTCGCCTGATTGAATTGTGTTACAGCAAGTGCCAGTTGTACTTTTTCAGCTTTGTAGTTTGCGGCGGCTTGTTGCAACCTTAGCTTGTTCTCACGGCAATCTAAAGAAACCAGTAAGTCACCTTTATTCACTGTATGCCCGGTATCAACGTGAAAGGTATTAATGATGGCACTAATTTGCGCACTGATTGCACTGTTTTGTGCAGCCGGTACAACCCCGCCGAGTGTGTGACTTACCTTAACTTTAATGTCGGCGTAATTTGCCGTACTGACTTTTTTATTATTGACTGTTTCCGGTGCTGCAATAACCGTGCTGGTTAGCAACAAAAATAGCGAGCAAGCACTAAAATAATTTGTCAGCGCTCTACTGCTAATCGGGTTCAACGATGGATTCAACATGGCTGATAATACTTCCGTTGTGTAAGCGAGTTTCGATTGTATCATTGAGTTTGATTTGTTCAATGCAGGTGATCGCTTTGCCTGTTTTATTTAAAGTGATTGAGTAGCCCCGTTCCAGTGTCTGTAATGGACTTATCGCGTTTAATGTTCTAGCAGTATGGCTTAACTGCGATTTTTTTTGTGATAATAAGTTCAATGTGACTTGTTGCAGTCGAGTGGCTAAGTGCGTTATAGACTGTTGTTTGTTTTTCAGCTGCCGTGTTGGGTTTTGCGCGAAAAGCCTGATCAGATTTGTTTTCAATCGGCTTCGCTGCGTTTCAAGCGATAATTGATTAGCCCGTAGCAGGCGTCGGCTTAATTCATTCGCACGTTCACGAGATAGTTGAACCTGGTTTTCCGGATGCTGTTGCTGCAGACGACGATGTAACCATTGAATTTTCTCCTGTTGCCGTTCGACTTTGTCATTTATCAACTGGTGCAGGCGTTGTTGATACCAGTCGAATGACTGTCGCCATGAATTTTGATCCGGCGTGACGGTTTCTGCTGCCGCAGTGGGTGTCGCCGCGCGAAAATCTGCAACAAAATCTGCAATAGTGACGTCCACTTCATGACCCACACCACAGACAATAGGCAGGCTGCAGTCGTAGATTGCGCGAGCCACGCTCTCTTCATTAAATGCCCACAGGTCTTCTAATGAGCCACCACCACGAACCAATAAAATAACATCACAATGTAAGTCACCGTTGGCGACATGTTCATCAATAAGATGGATTGCCCTGCAAATTGCTGGCGCGGCTTCATTTCCCTGTACAGGAACGGGAAATAACTTAACCGGAATAGAAGGAAAACGCCGTTCGATGACGCTGAGCACATCATGGATTGCCGCGCCGGTTTTTGAGGTGATGATACTTATGCCTTTGGGTAGCTCGGGAATGTCCTGTTTTATTGATTCATCAAACAGACCTTCACCAGCAAGTTTACTTTTCAACTGTTCGAACTGACGACGCAGGGCGCCATCGCCTGCTTCTTCCATACGATCGACTATCAACTGATAGTTACCACGAGGCTGATATAAACTGACTTTAGCGCGGACTAATATCTGCTTGCCGTTTTCAGGCTGGAATGTCAGCGTTCGATTGCGACCTTTGAACATGGCGCAGCTGACCTGCGCAGCATTATCTTTCAGACTGAAATAGATATGACCGGATGCCGGTTGTGCCAGGTTGGATATTTCACCTTCCACCCAGATCCAGGCAAATTCCTGCTCCAGTAAATTGGCAACGGATCGATTGAGCGTGCTGACGCTGAATATGTTTTCTTGTGAGCTAGGCATCGGTTGATTTAAACATAAAAAAAGCCGGCTATCTCAACTGAGACGACCGGCTTTAATTTTTACGTTCTAATGAACGGTCAATGTAATAACTATTTTAGAGGACCGGTTACACTAGACTGCAGTTTTGCCTGAACGATAGCTAAATCACCCTGTTTTTTAGCTTTCATTGCCATTTTAATGGCTTCGTCAGTTTTTCCTTCTTTAGCAAGTGCGGCCGCTTTTTTTAGTATTTTTCGGCTGTCGCGCCATTCATAGTTGGCTGATTTGGCTTTATCGATAGAGGCAATGGCGTCTTTAGCGGCTTCATCATAGCTGCTATAAGATTTTGTCGAACTACTGGCGCATGCGCTCGTCGTTGCTAATAATATGACCAGCGCGCTGAGTTTTAATATTTTCATGAAAGCTCCTCAAAATTCTGTTTATACGGGGCGTTTATTTATACGCCTAAACGGGGGTTCTGTATACTAAGGTTTACCCTAAGTTAATGTATTTTATGAATGTTCTAATATTAGGCACTTATTATGGAGGAAGGTTTATTTCATTTTATGGTTAAGCCGATGGTGTTTAATGGCATCCGGATGTATTTTAAAAGTGCCGTGTGCCACTTTGAATAAATACTTATTATGCTGCATCAAATGCCGACCCGCTTCAATGGTTACCGAAGGCAAGTAGCTGCGTAAATAGTCTTTTTTACCTGTTTTACCAAAACATTGCGCAAATTCCTTTGTCGTTACAATAATACCATTGTCAGTATGTGTGCCTATTTCACCTATAATCACCGCATCTAAAAACCTATGTTTTAGCTTTTTTTCCATTTGTTTTCATCCCTCTGTCTCAATCCCTGTTTAAAGTGGGCATAAAATTAATGATTAAATCTTTCTGCTTTACCTCACGCATAAAACTTGATGGTTCAATATGAATACCAATATGTGTCTTGCCCGCTGCATTAAATTTTTGCAACAAAGGGTGATCTGATATATGCCCCGACAACATCCCCGTATTGCCAATGTAAAGAACCGAATAGCCAGGCCAATCTCGACGTAACACAACATAAACCAGGCTCGAACAAATCAGTTTCGTCTGCCATGGGTAAACCGTAAAAACATAAGTACGGTCACCCATGCCATTCAATAAAATAGTTTTACCTTTATCCATAATTCCCTTCCTTTTGTGCTTACCATCAGTAGCTTGTGTATCGGCTAAAGCCAGGTCACATATTCAATAAAGGCGCAAATCTCATCACCAGATCCATCTGTTTTTTTATAACGCTGCACAATGGTTGATTCAATTTTCTTCCTGAATAAATAAAAAATGTCAGTGTATAATCCATGTTACGATCAAAAGATCGTGTTATAGCACGTACTATAGAGCGTATAAAGATGTATTGCAAGTATCCATTAATATGAGAGGTAGCATGGATATCAAGTTATACATCGGGCAGGCAATACGCAAAAATCGTAATAGTAAAAAATGGACTCAAGAAAAGTTGTCTTCGGAAGCCGGAATTAGCAACCGTTTTTTACAGGATATAGAAGCGGGTGAGAAAATGACATCACTAAGCACGTTATTTAAACTTTCGAAAGCATTGGGAACAACACCCGATAAGATAATTATGCCGTTATGGAAAGAATGGATTCAAAAACAATAGATGGTAAAAATACAGACTTAAGCTCAGCTCAAGGTGTGTTTTTGGCAGACCCTATGAGGATATACCACTACAGAGCTTTATAAGTTTTAAAGCGTAAGGATTAAGAGGCTATATGGAAATTAAGTTATCAATTGGTGCAATAGTACTTCGAAAACGCATAGCTAAGAAATGGACACAGGAAAAGCTGTCATCAAAGGCAGGTATCAATATTCGGTTCTTACAGAAAATTGAAGCAGGAGATAGAATACCTTCATTAGCCACCGTATTTAAACTCGCTGAAGCATTTGGTGTTGAGCCAGATGAGCTACTAATGCCAGTATGGAAAGAGTGGATTAAGTCTTAGTTATGGGGTTTTGGAAAGTGCTTCGTACCTTTTAACTGTTGATGCGTTAGTATTTCTGATACTTATATCAAATCTATTTTATGGTATTGTTTTTGTTGGTAAAGTTAATAACAGGTGTATAGATGTTGATGTAAATAATTATGTCAAATAGGATGCCTATTTGTAGTTAGGTCAATAAAAAACAAGGGCTGATATGAACAAAATATTTCCAATCATAGCAACGTTGCTCTTTACAACACTAAGTATTACAGGATGCAATCAAACGAAAGAAAGCGGGTGGGCCACAGGCCATAAATTTGATGGTTTAAAAAACCCAGAAAAGAGCAAGGCACTTTTATATGTAATGAGAGAAAAGCATTTTCATCGTGAGCATGAGTGGCCAGTTGTCATGTTAAACAACAAACCTATTATAAATTTAAAAAATGCAGGCTATTCTTTCATTCAAGTACAGCCCGGAACATATACAGTCACTACCAATGATAGTGACTGGGCGACCGAAACCACAATAACACTTAAAGCAAATGATACGTACTTCCTTGCATTGGGCGTAGAAACAAACATTACAGTCGGGCATGCGGAGTCCATGCTTCAATTTGTAACATTAGGCGCACCTGGTGGTGCAGCTAGAGCGTCTAGAAAATGGAGTCTTCTCGATAAAAATGATGCAGTATTCAGACTACAGCATTATAGGTTTACACCAGCTATAAATGATAAAAATCAAACAAAAAGTTCTGGGGAATCTTAAAATTCTTGTTACTATCTCAGTTAATAAATCACTGCAGCTGACCTGTCAATACGCCGCTTCGCTGCACTCTGTATCGTCGGCCAGCTGAGTTCAGGCGTATATCCTGTAGTTTGGTGTTAAATTACAAGACGTTTCTATTGTTGAAACGGTGGTACAAAAACCAGGATATCCATAGGACTGATGAAATCAATATCGCTGCAAATATTGCTGGCATAGGATCACTAACGGAGCTTATTGAGCCAGCGTATGTAGCTATAAGTACATAAGGTATTGTACTGATGCTCCACGCAAGAAGAAATTTCCAAAATTTCATATTTGTCATTCCAGCAAGGCAGGCCGTTGCCTCAGGTAGAATCGGGATAGCCCTTGAGAGGAGAATCATTGCAAAGCCGCTTTTATCAAAAGCAGAAGTGGCTTCTCTACGTTTTTTTTCGTCCTTTATTAAGAAAGCCATAATCCCATTACCATAATAACGGTTGATAGCATAGCCTGCAACGCCTGCTAACATGGTCCCGCTTAATGCTGCTATTGTGCCGTAACTATGTCCTAGAAAGTAGCCTGAAAGGATGATTATGGTCATTGTAGGGACTGCAATGAACAGATCTGCAAATAAAAGCAATGCAACTATAGATCCTACGTAAATCGGTGAAAGTTCTTTTGCCTGTATAAGCCACCCTTCTATCTGATCTACAGTCAATACTCCCGTTAATTTAATGATTAAAAAAGTAGAAGCAAATACAGTAGCGATGATTAGAAACAATTTAATAAGTGATTTCATGGTTATATACGTCCTATTACAGTAATTTTTAATTATTTTTCAAAATTCGTTTTGCCAATGAAGGAGATATACGAAGCAAGGCTCTCAATAGCTTAACTTTTCCAATATAATTTTCAGCTACATCCTGTTCTATGCCGCGAATAATCATGCTGGCAGCTTCTGTTGCGGTTAGTTTGTTTTTTCCTCTACCTTTAGTCATAGCTGTATCAACTAGTGCGAGAAATGCCTGCTGAACACTGATATTGCTATCTTCTAGCTGATAACGTAGTGATTGAGAAAATATGTTGATTGCACCCTTTGTGCCACAATAGATGGCGGATGATGTTTTGGGTGCAAGACCTAACCCGGAGTTCATATTCAGAATTACGGATTTTTTTTCGTGAAGTAATGCAGGGAGCAATAGATAAGAGAGACAGCATACGCTGGTAAAATTCAGAGTAATTTCTTTTGATATGCTTTCATAATCAAACTCATTATCTAGAAATGTTGGAGTGTGTTGAGATGCGGCATTATTTATGAGTACATCAATAGACTCAAATCTCTTAACAATAGAATCAGCAATAGTTTCTACTTCTTTTAGGTTGCTTAAATCAGCTTGGATTGTAACTACACCGTTAAACTTTTTTGCCAGCGCATTGATTTTCGTCGAGTCTCTGGATATAACAATAAGCTCATTATGAGGATGAAGCTGTTTTACAATTTCATAGCCTATACCCGATGTCCCACCGGTAATTACGATACGCTTTTCTTTGATATTCATGGGCTATCCTTAAATCTGGTTTAGCGTTAGATTTGGTTTCTTCTTCGCTATACTAGGGAAGTAAAGAAATTCGATCATTAACCGAGGTTAAAACCTATGAATTTTCTAGAGCTTGTAGAAGATAAAGGGAAAATAATTGATAAAAAGAAGGGGGAGCATATTTTTGTTCAGGGTTTTCCGGATACGTCAATATACTTTATTAAGTCTGGATTGCTGAAAGCGTACTATACAACTGAAGAAGGCAAAGAGTATGTCAAGTTATTCATTATGGCTAATGATGTAATTGGAAGTTTATCTTCTGCCTATAAAGGTGGTCTTTGCTCTTTTAGTTTGGTATGTCTAGAGAATTCTAATCTAATTAAAATCTCATTTTCAGTGATCTATGAACACAGCAAGACGGATCAGCATGTTGCGAATAGCATGGTTGAATTACTACTTAAATTTTCAATGAAGAAGGAAAAAAGGGAGTTTGAGTTTTTGTGTTTGTCAGCGGAGAAACGATATCGTCAGCTAAAAAAAGAATCATCAATCATAATTGAAAGAGTGACTCAGAATGATCTTTCGCGATATCTGGGTGTAACTCCCGTTGGGTTGAGCCGGATTAAAAAAAGAGTTAATAGCGACATGACCGGTTAACAAAAGTGTTGTCGTATGTTTGGTGTTCAACGGGGAGGGGTTTCTGCATACAAATTGACCAATAATACGCCACTTTACTCTGTATTATGGTCAACTGAGTTCAAGCGTTAGAAATCCAAGCTACCCACGAAAAGTAGACACACTCATTCATTAGATTAATATCTAACAAGAGGTGTCATTATGGCAAGAAAGAAAACAAAAGCTTATCCGGAA
>NVWZ01000043.1 GCA_002746365.1 Thiotrichaceae bacterium | reverse complement strand
CTTGAGAATGGAATAACCATTCTGCTGCGGCTCACGCCTTGCAGCTACACGCTTCAGGTCACGCAGAGGACATAAGCAATTAATAGAGGTGCCCTTAAGAATAATAATTAAATACTGGGAAAAGGTGGAGCATAATATGCTAAAAAATAAATTAACATTTGCGGGAATGCTGGTGGGTCTGATTTCATCAAGCATGTTACTAACGGCCTGTGTCAATGGAAAGGCAACAATGTTTCGAGCCAATCCGAGCCATACTGCTGTTTATGCTGAATCCGGTCCGACCCGACTGGATACACTGGACTGGAAATACAGTGCACCGGATAAAACCTATTCCTCACCGGTTGTTGCTAACGGAACAGTGTACCTTGGTAGTAATGACAAAAATCTTTATGCGATAAGTCAAAAAACAGGTCAGATGAAATGGCGCTTTAAAACGGGTGGTAATATTGAATCAACACCCGCCGTGGCGAATGGCATAATTTATGTCGGAAGCTGGGATAAAACCCTGTATGCAATAAAAGAAAGTACGCGAGCCATCGTCTGGAAACAAAAAACCGATGGACCCATATCGTCCTCTCCTGTGATTTCAGAGGGTATCATTTATTTTGCTAGTGAAGATGGCAACTTATATGCTGCTGATGCCAATTCAGGATTTAGAAAGTGGGATTTTAATGCCGGTTCACCTATCTATAGTTCACCGGCTATTCATGGTGATTATGTGTACTTTGGCACTTTAAAAGGCGATTTATTTGCTGTTAATCGTAATACGGGTCAAGAATTCTGGCGTTTTAAAGCCAATGGAAAAATTCATTCTTCGCCAGCAGTCGATGCAAATCATGTTTATTTCGGCAGCGATGACAAACGAGTTTATGCTATAAATATTCATACTGGGCAAAAGAGTTGGGAAAAGAAAACAGCGGGGCCGGTATTATCTTCACCTGCTATTTATGACGGTAATGTATACATCGGCAGTAAAGACGGTTACGTCTATTCGTATAATGCAGAAGATGGAACGCGAGAGTGGGAATACCGAACTGAAGGTTCAATCTTTGCACCCGTAACCATTGCTTCAGATACCGTCTATGTCGGTAGTACCGATACACATTTATATGCTTTAGATGCTGATAATGGCTCGCTACGTTGGAAGTATAAAGTAGATGGGAGTATTTATTCAGCTGCAAGTATTAGCAATGAACGAGTTTATTTTAATAGTGTAAAGGGTTCTTTGTTTGCGGTGAAGTAGTGCCATTATTAAACAAATAAAGTCTACATCGTGCAAAGCTCTCGTACCGTCATTGCGAGCGGAGCGTGGCAATCTCTTTAAGTGCAGCAGGTGTCTGCAAAAGGTTGTCGCGCTCCGCTCGCAATGACCAGGCATTTTTCTTAATGTGTTCTCACGCCTTCCATTCCTGTTTTCGGCATAAACCGGAAAAATGACAGTATTGACAAACAGCATCATCCCCCCAGGCGGGTGTTGGCTTCTGTGCCTTTAGCTGACTGAAAATATCCGTTAAACGTCGTTTGTTTTCATCACGATTGTTATCCAAATTTTCACCCGATAAAGACGATTTTGTTTCGACTTTTTGATAAGAAGAATCCACCGATAAATAACTAACCTCTGTTGCCTGGTCATCGAGTAATGCATAAGTCGATAGCTGTACATTTTCTCCAGTTTCAATGTCTTCCAGTCGGGCGGTTTGTCCGGTTTTGTAATCAATGATAGCGTGTGAATTATTTTCTTTATTCTTGTCGATACGATCGAGTCGACCATGTATCGTCAGTGATTCATTCAGTGTGACCGCCATGTTTTTTTCATTGAGATAGATAGCCCAGTCGTATTGGTGTTGAATTTGCCAGTTTATATAAGCCGGAATATGTTTTTGCCAGCGGTATAACCAACTTCGATGTAAAACATTGTTTTCCAGATCGTTTASAAAAATATTTTTAGAAAGGGCGGAYAGATGAAGTTCAGCATCCYGACGATTTTTTTCAGTTAKYTCATASGGAAAGGCCTTACCGTATGTTTTATGTCCACTRTGAAAACATTGCAATATAAGATGAATGCGTTCGCCATAATCTGATTTTTTTAACTCATCACTTAGTTCTTCCAGTGGYTTWAGTTTTAAACCATCTGCACTAAAAAATTGGTAGGGGCAATTTATAATTCGTTGGTAAGAACTGGCTGAAATTTTATTYGGAATGAGMGSGKCAGGTATCGCTGTTTCTGGTGTTAAAGTTTGTTCAGGCAGCGTTATCTCATCACARTTAAATACTTCTGTGTTYGATTGMACCAATTTTTTTAAGAAAYTATTTTCAGGTTTTTTATTATAAGYAAGYTGATGAAAGTTGATTAATAAYTCCAGCCAGGGYGARACCGGTTTTTCGTCGCCTTKTTCTTCACTGCATGCSGTTARTAAAATACCAGGWGCAGAYAGCAAKGTGCGATTAAATAATTCATGTCGTTGKTTAYGMCCTTCATYCCAGGTAGTTAGTCCTAATGAGSCACGAACCGAYTGATTAAAAAATGGATGRTTATTCGCGCTACCGGGAAAATATTGAGATTCAGTCGCTGCAATGATAATGCAATCAAAATTTAATAAYGCGGCTTGCTCCAGTGTCATYAATTGCACATAATTATTATTGGATAATGGCGTAAAGTGCTGCGCTTCAAGTGCCATAGCCAACCAGACGCGGCAGTCAAACCAGCTCAAAACCGGGTCAGAAATCTGGGTGCTCTGTTTAAGTTCGTTGAATGTTTTAAGCAGGACTAAACCCGCGTTATCTGCCTGATAACTTTCGATAACACCGAGTTTATCTAAACTTTCCCTTAGGTTTTCAATGAAGGTGGATAGTTGAATGTTATTATTTTGTGAATATAACTTAATCAGCGGTTCAGCCGATTCTTCGATGTAATCCAGCGTCTCAATTAATTCATCGTAAGCAGATTCAGGCCAGTGACTTAGTCGTTTAAGTCGCTCTTTTAATTTGCGTTTGTAGTTGCCTATATTACTGCTGACATTTTCATGGAGAATAAGGTCATGTTCGAAACGGTATATGTTTTCTTTGAATTTATCCTWGCATCTGTCAGGTGWSGAAYCAWTGRTTTTATCGTAGATATGAATATACGGTGATTTTAAGCAATCGAGTAATGCATAGGCGCTAAAGTCTTCTTCGATACACGCAAGCCATCGTTCGATGATAGTAGCTGCTTGTGTTGTTGCCAGTGACCAGCCCGCTTTATCCTGTAACTGTATATTTGCACGTTCGAGTAGAGCACGCAGACGTCGTGATAACTTTCTATCTTCACTAATGATGGCAACTTGATTGCCCTTTAATACGTTCACTCGAACATGGTAATCGATGGCTCGAATCTGTTCTTCTTCGCTGCTTGCGAGATAGGTAGAAAATGGGATGTCTTCAGCCGTCGCCTCGGGGTATTGGTTTTTAAATTGTTTTGCGCGAAATTTTATTGACTCTGATTCATAGGCGAAGGTGTCATTTATAAAGCATGAAAATACGGAGTTACTGGTGGTTTGATCTTCCCCCATGGTTTTTGCATAAGTAAAAATACTGCACCTGTTTTTATCAACCAGAGACTGGACAAAATCCTGTTCCGTTTTTGTATACAGTGAAAGTTCCAGACAGAGAAAATGTTGTTGCTGGTCGATACTCGAAGCGGCGTTAATGAGGCGTGATAAGTAATCACCGGTTTTGTCATACAATGCATTTTCATGCAGCTGCGTTTGCCAGGCATGCCAAAGTGTATAAACCAGCTTGCTCTCGTGCATGAGGTGTTCATGTTGATCGTTATGTTGATTATTATGTCGCTGTTCGAGACCATACGCTGATTGCAGTTGTGTTTGCCATTGCTCTTCTGAAGCAAAGAGATGGCTTTGATTTAAGGTGAGTTCGTCGAATAGCGCTAATAATGCCTGTGTCACTTGCCACTGATTTTCTTCTTTAAATAAATCGGGGTGCTGTTGTAGTGCCTCAATAAATAATAGCTGTCGAGCTTGTTCACTGATGATTTGAAAATCGGGGTGATCGTTGTAGGAGAATTGCGTAACCCAGGTTTTTAGTGTGCCACTCCAGGGTGGAATAATGGCGGGTGTTTTCGCGTCAAGTGTGCGGCAGAGCGCCTGATTAAATTGTTCGCYTGCCTGCGCATGAGGCAATAAAACCGACAGGTTTGAAAAATCAGGTGACGYGCTACTGAATGTCTCTGCGATATAATCAGCAGCATATTGAAGCATATTCTGATGTGCAGGAACCGTAATAACAGCGGATTTCATAACGGCTTACRTCGGTAGACATTATGGCTGTTGACCATATTTTTTTTAGCGTTCCAGTAACTTAAGTTTGTCTGGTTTGCCTTCCCATTCGGTGGCATCCTCAGGCGATTCTTTACTGACAGTAATCACCGGCCATTCCAGGCTTAATTCTGCATTGAGCTCGGTAAAATGTTCCTGTCCTTCGGGAACATCATCATCAGCAAAAATAGCGCCAATAGGGCACTCGGGTTCGCATAAGGTGCAATCAATRCATTCTTCAGGGTCGATAACTAGAAAGTTRGGACCTTCATGAAAACAGTCAACCGGGCAAACATCCACACAGTCTGTGTGTTTGCACTTAATGCAATCTTCAACTACTACRTAAGTCATGATTAGGTATCTARGTGTGAGAAATTATCGAAATTTTACCACAGACAGTAAAACAAGCGGGTCAACATAGTCTAAAATCGGGCATAAATNTAAAMAWTATTAAGGATAGTTTTATGAATTCTATACGTATAGCCGTTTTCCCTGTGGCTGGATTAGGTACACGCTTTTTACCTGCAACCAAGGCCATCGCCAAAGAAATGCTAACAGTGGTAGATAAACCAYTGATACAGTACGCCACCGAAGAAGCGGTTGCGGCAGGCATGGATACCCTGGTATTCATTGTTGGTCGAACAAAAAACGCCATTATTGATCACTATGATAAAGCTTATGAGCTTGAAACAGAGTTGGGTCTTAGAAATAAAACAGCCTTRYTAAARATTGTTGAGGAAGTSGTRCCGTCWCATATTAATTGYGTTTTTATTCGRCAATCAGAAGCGCTGGGTCTGGGGCATGCGGTTTTGTGTGCTAAGCCTGCTGTGGGTAATGAACCCTTTGCTGTTTTATTACCCGATGACCYTATCTATAACAAAGGCGGCGAGAGTTGTATTCAACAAATGATGAATGTCTATAAACGGAAGGCGGGCAGTATCATTGGTACGCAGACGGTACCTATTACGGAGAGTGATAAATACGGTATGGTTGCTGGACCCAAACTCGAAGATCGTCTTGCGCGAGTGGATGAAATAATCGAAAAACCCTCATCCGCTGAAGCACCGTCTGATCAAGCTGTGGTGGGTCGATACATCCTGACGCCTGCCATATTCGATAAGCTGGAAAAAACGCAGCGCGGTGCGGGTAATGAAATTCAGTTAACTGACGCAATTGCTGATTTGCGTAAGTCAGAAGAAATATATGCCTATAGTTTTGAAGGGCGTCGATATGATTGTGGTAGTAAAATCGGATATTTAGAAGCTAATGTTGAGATTGCACTTCAACATGACGAAATGGCAAAAAGTTTTAAAGCTTACCTTAAAAATCTAGATTTAGATTGATTTATATATTAGTATATATTAATATAGATTGCTTCTATTAGGCGGTATTTAATATAAAAATTATGACCACAGATAAAACGGACAATCCGAAAAAAATAACACCTTTCTCATTTATGGGGAGTATCTTTGCTGCCTGGTTTGGCGTGCAAACCAAAGCGAATAGAGAGCGTGATTTTGAGCAGGGTAAATTCCACTACTTCGTTATTGGCGGCATCACTTTTGCGATATTATTTGTTTTGTTTATTGTTGGTATTGTAAAAGTTGTTATGCATTTTGCAGCCGTTCCGTGATAAGAAAACTGCCATCAAAAGGTAGATGTAGAATTGTTTTCTAATATTTTAAGAAAACACTCAACGACTATGGACTAAAAGTCCATAACTTGCCCTGATGACTAAAAGTCATTCTTAATTATTTAAATACACGACATATTTTCTCGCCAAGATCTTGGCGAGAGCATCAATTCATCAAAATAGCTAATAGGTATAGCAGCTAAAACCTTGCACCAAAGTGCATAGTTTTAACTATGCGGACTGAGGCAATAAAAAAGCAGCATTGTATCCCCACATTTTGAGACCATTTTTAACGTCGCCACGACGGGAAAATTGTTTCGAACAAAGCTCTAATTAATTGTTTTATGTTGGTCCCTTTTACTTCTTAAAACCATACCCGTAAAACTTTCGCATTTGAAAGTTGTCCATAGTTTCTCAAATATCACCATGTACGGGCTAATAATGAAAACTACTTCTTCTGCAATTTTATTATTTTCCCTGATAGCAACAGATGTAAATGCTAATGATTTAACTGCACCCGCTTATGGTTTATGGGGCGCGGGTGTTGTCAATCGAGATTTAAATTATTCGGATACTGAAAGTGACRCAACTATAGCGCCGTTTATTCTGGGTGGTTATGGACCGATTTTTATCGAAGCGAATCGCGCGGGTTATTCTTTTTATCAGGACGGTACTTTTTTCGCTGCAGTTGTTGGGCAGCTTAGAACGCATCAGTATAGAAACGCGGATGATAATCCCGCATTTTCCAGTTTAGGTGATAGAGACCAGGCGATTGAGTTAGGCGCGCAAGTGGGTGCACGTTTACCCGCAGGCTTTTTTACTCGTCTTGCTTTATTACAGGATATTTCAGGAGCGCATGAAAGTCATGAATGGGATTTGCAATTATATCGCCGCGATTCTTTTGGCCCAATTCAATTACTATCTGCTGTTGGAATACAGTATCAGGACAAAAAGTTAGTTAATTATTATTACGGCACACCTGGTTATCGCCCCGGTAATGCCTTTGGCGCAGAATTGGAGTTAATCGCGACTTACCCGATGGGTAACTGGGGTTTTTTTGCCGGAACACGCACGTATATTTTTGATAACCAGGTTAATGACAGCCCACTTACTGATAGCAATAAAATTATTCAGGTGTTTTCGGGTGTGGGTTATTATTTTTGATCGCTAAAGTTAATAAATATCGAGTATGCTGTTGCCAACCATTCCGGACAGTGAGGCAACTTTTAATGTCAGTATCTGCTCTCTGTCCGGATTGAATAGGGCTGGCGGGTGAGTTAAAAAGACCTATTAATTAAGCTAACAGGCAATAAATACGTGTCAGTAATTCATTCGGTGGTGTATCTTTAGGGTCATTCAAATATTCTTCAAAGGGTGGGAAGTCAGCTATTTCTTTTCCGCTATTGGGTATCCAGTGCCCGAACAACCAATCATACGGTTTTTCTAATTCAGCGTAAGGACCTTTAAATAATATCGAAACACATTTTCCTGCAGGCACAGTGATTGGTTCTAATGAGCTGTCGAGTGACTGAGAATCATCCACCGTTAAACACGCCATAGAACGAAGTTCATCGGTGGCTACCGATTTAGGGTCGTCATAATATAAACCGAATGAACGGGTTTTTTCATTGAGTAAGTTTTGACTATTTGCTTCCATAAATAGTTTTTCAAAGGTGCCGGTTATTTCCATGTAATCACCTTTATGGGGATAGCCTGCTAAATTTATTTCATCAATGCTTATTGTTTCAACATTAAACATGGTTTCATACCTCTTTTGTTGTGTGGGTAACATTGCAATAAAAGGTTCATCACATGCRCGRTCGCGCTTTTTTGTGTTGCGGTAGGTACTTGGCGCAACGCAAAACTGTTTGCTAAACGCGCGCGTAAATGCYTCAACACTGCCGTAAGAAACCCCTTGTGCAATCGTCTGAATAGATTGATCTGTACGAATCAAATCAATCGCTGCTTTCTGAAGTCGAAGACGTCTTACTGTTGCGTTAACCGTTTCCTGCATTAACTCTCGATAAATACGATGAAAATGATAGGGCGACATAAATGCAACATCGGCTAAGGTGTTTACATCTAAATTACCATTAATGTTGTCATGAATATAATCGATGRCAGCCGTTAGTCGTTGTCGATAGTTTGCGCTGGTTGTCTTTTTCATCAATGGTCTCCAATCTCAGTAAGGTCATAGTAACCAGATGGATTTGATAATGTTTGCGGTTTTTGAATTGAACAAAGATTTTAGTGAAAAATATAAAAATAGGTGTAGTAGACAGGAGTATGTGTCACTCTTGATGCTCCTTAATATAAATTGTACAGGTTCCTGGAGCAGGGGATTAACCGGAGTGGTTGAGGCTATAGCTTTTCTCACGGTTATTTAGCAAAGAAATGAATGTCAGAAGATTTTTCAGGCGAAAAAAAAAGACCAGCTATTGCTGATCTTTTTAGTTTTTGGCTCCTCGACCTGGGCTCGAACCAGGGACAAACGGATTAACAGTCCGTTGCTCTACCAACTGAGCTATCGAGGAATGGTTGTTGAATGGTAGCCTAAAACCCTGCCAGACCGCCACTCCAATTGGAAGGCGGTATGCTACCTATTTGCATTGCTTCGGTCAATACTAAAACGTGTATAAGCGGCGGGTTTTTGTGATTATTCAATAGATTGCCTGATTCTTGTTAATGCTTTCTCAAGGCTGTCCATATCTGTCGCGTAAGACAGTCTCAAATGTCCTGAGAGGCCGAATGCTGAGCCGGGAACCAGTGCCACATCGGCTTTTTCGAGTAGGTACTGCGCCAGTTGCACATCGTCATCAATGTCATCCATGCGATCAATCACCGCGTGGAAAGAGGGAAAGCTGTAGAAGGTGCCATCACTGCTCGGGCATTCGACACCCGCCATTTCATTGAGTGTTTTATGAACATAATCATGCCGCTCTTTGAATATGGCACAGGTTTCTTTGAGAAAACTCTGGTCACCCTCAAGTGCAGCTTGAGCGGCATATTGTGCAATGGATGTCGGGTTTGACGTGCTTTGTGACTGTATTTTTTTCATGCCTTTGATAATGTAAGCTGGGCCGCCACTGTATCCAATACGCCAGCCAGTCATCGAATAGGCTTTGGATACGCCATTGATAACAATAGTTTGATCGATTAATTCAGGACAGGCATTCAGAATGTTTACAAAACCTTCATCTGTCCACACGATGTGCTCGTAGATGTCGTCAGTCATCACCACAATGTTTGGATGTTTGACCAGCACTTCACCCAGCGCTTTCAATTCAGCCGTGGTGTATGCCTTACCCGAAGGATTAGACGGACTGTTGATTATCACCATTTTCGTTTTATCGGTAATCGCCTGCTGTAATTGTTCGGGCATTATTTTGAATGATTGAGATAGATTACCTTCGACGATGACCGGCGTGGCATCAGCCAGTTTGACGATATCGGGATACGAAACCCAGTACGGTGCGGGAATAATAACTTCATCGCCTTCATTTAATAAAGTCTGGCATAAATTATAAAAAGCCTGCTTACCACCGACCGAGACTAGAACCTGCTCGGCAGCGAAATCAAAACCATTTTCCTGTTTGAACTTGTTTATAATGGCCTGCTTGAGACCGGCCGTCCCATCTACCGCAGTATATTTTGTAAAACCCTGATTGATGGCTTCGATAGCTGCCTGTTTGATGTAATCCGGAGTATCAAAATCCGGCTCACCGGCAGCCAGTCCAATAACGTCACGACCTTCTGCGCGAAGTTGATTGGCTAAGGCGGTTACCGCCAGAGTTGGGGATGGTTTGACACGTTGTATACGATTTGAAAGCGAGATTTTCAATTTTACATCCTAATCTATTTAAGGCAAAAGAGAGCGATTCTAATATAGCTATCTATTGCTTGAGTTTAATTTATTTTTGTATAGGAATGTAGTAATCCTTAATGATTATGTCGAAAAAATTTGACCTGCAAACAGAATATAAACCGACGGGCGATCAACCCGTTGCCATCGAGACACTGATTGATGGGTTGGAGAGTGGTCTCGCCAGGCAAACATTGCTGGGCGTAACCGGCTCTGGAAAAACCTTTACCGTGGCGAATGTTATTCAACATCTCAATCGTCCAACCATTATCATGGCACCGAATAAGACACTGGCGGCTCAGTTGTATGGTGAAATGAAAGCGTTCTTTCCGAATAATGCAGTTGAATATTTTGTTTCATATTACGACTACTACCAGCCAGAAGCCTATGTGCCTGCGAGTGATACTTTCATCGAAAAAGATGCCTCAGTCAATGAGCATATAGAACAGATGCGCCTTTCTGCAACCAAGGCGTTAATGGAAAGAGAGGATACGGTCATCATTGCAACCGTTTCAGCGATTTATGGGCTGGGTGATCCTGAATCATATTTTTCCATGATCCTGCATCTGGTTCGGGGTGATATGGTCGATCAACGACATATTTTGCGTCGCCTGGCGGAATTACAATATTTACGAAATGATGTCGAACTACGACGAGGCACCTACCGTGTAAGAGGCGAGGTCATTGATATTCATCCCGCTGATTCCGAGCGTGAAGCATTTCGAATTGAATTGTTCGACGAGGAAATTGAGAACCTCAGTATCTTTGATCCATTAACCGGTGAAATAATTAAAAAAGTCGCACGCATTACGGTCTATCCAAAAACGCATTACGCTACCCCGCGTGAAGTAATACTCGGTGCAATCGAACACATCAAAGTTGAACTACGTGAACGCTTAGACGAGTTACGTGATAACAATAAACTGGTCGAAGCACAAAGGTTAGAGCAACGTACACAATTCGATATCGAAATGATGCGTGAATTGGGCTACTGCAGTGGTATCGAAAATTATTCACGTTATCTGTCTAATCGAAATCCGGGTGATCCACCGCCCTGTTTATTTGATTACCTGCCAAAAGAGGCTTTGTTAATCATCGATGAAAGTCATGTTTCTATCCCACAGATAGGTGCCATGTATAAAGGTGATCGTTCGCGTAAAGAAAACCTGGTGAACTTTGGCTTTCGATTGCCTTCAGCGTTGGATAATCGACCACTGCGTTTTGATGAGTTTGAAGCAATGTCGCCACAGACATTGTTTATATCAGCAACGCCGGGCCCGTATGAAGATGAACATGCCGATGCTGTTGCAAGACAGGTTGTACGACCCACCGGATTACTCGACCCGCTCATCGAAGTACGACCCGTTACAACACAAGTCGATGACGTGTTGTCCGAGATAAATATTCGCGTGGAAAAAAATGAGCGTGTATTAATCCTGACTTTAACCAAACGCATGTCAGAAGATCTAACCGATTATCTGGATGAACACGGTGTGCGTGTGCGTTATCTGCATTCTGATATTGATACCGTCGAACGGGTAGAAATTATTCGTGATTTACGCCTGGGTGAGTTCGATGTTTTAGTCGGCATCAATCTTTTGCGCGAAGGTCTGGATCTACCGGAAGTTTCTTTGATAGCCATACTTGATGCGGATAAAGAAGGTTTCTTGCGTTCCGAACGATCGATGATTCAAAGTATTGGTCGTGCCGCGCGTAACGTAAATGGCAAGGCGATTTTATATGCAGACAGGATAACAAAATCGATGCAGAAAGCGATCGACATCACGGATGAACGCCGAGCCATTCAAAAGGCTTACAATAAAGAGCATGGTATTACACCGAAAGGCATTATTAAAAACGTACAGGATGTACTGGAATCCGGTTACGGTAATAAACATTCACGTAAAACCGTTGAGCGACAAAAAGTGGCAGAGGAAAAAGCGATGTATCAGGCGATGACACCAAAACAGTTTAGCAAGGCGCTTGAAAAACTCGAAAAACAGATGTACGAACATTCAAATAACCTGGAATTTGAAGAAGCTGCAAATACGCGTGATGAGATAGAGCGCGTTAAACAGATGGCAATGATGTAGTTAAAAAATCAATTTTTCATTGCCTAAGGTCGCTTTATAATGGGTAGGGTGGAAACACTACGTTCTGATGAAAATATGAACCCATCAACTGTAGGCTCAGACTCGAATGGCACTTACTTAAGTTAAAAACCCACCTTATTTCAATAAACACGTCATTGCGAGGTACGAAGCAATCCCTTTCTGGCAGGTAGTACACACTAGAAGCGTAGCCACGCTACCGCTCGCAATGACGGAAACCCTAGCTTAAGTAAGCGCCATTTGGTTCAGATKCWRCATTGATTTCTTGATTTYRATTGATTTCTCTTTCAATATAAMAATATATGATTCCCTGGACACTATTAGGCACAGCCAACATYCCCAATAACGGTGGWGTRCTAAAGCTAACTCRGCGCGAKAATGATTTTTCTATTCATTTAACMGGTGTGCGTGGCGARCTAATGAACAGTCGAATGYATAGCTCCGAGCTGGCCCTGGCTGAGTTAGGTTGCGCGCATATTCAAGRCATGGAAAAGWCTAAAGTGTTAGTCGGYGGTATGGGTATGGGTTTTACTCTGGCAGCAGCACTCAAAGCAACAKCAATAAGTTCTCAGATCGTTGTTKCAGAACTGGTCCCAGAAGTTATYGAATGGAATAAAGGYSCWYTGGGCGAATGCGCAGGCAGGCCGCTGGATGATGATCGGGTAGAAGTGYATMTTGGCGATGTGGCTGAGCTTTTTATAATAAGGCAAGCCACTTATAACGCCGTTTTATTAGATGTAGATAAYGGCCCRGAGGGATTYACACAAGCCGACAATAACGATTTATATTCAATTGAAAGTTTACAGGCGATACGAGACACGCTTCATCCGGGTGGCGTGTTAGCAATATGGTCAGCYTGGCAYGACCCRAAATTYATCAAACAACTGAAAAAAGCGGGCTATAAAGTAAAAGATAAAACCGTCAGGGCGCATAAAGGTAAGGGCAGTCGTCATACTATTTATTTGGCCAGGAAAAGTAGAAGTTAATAAGGAGAAGCAGCAGGTGCGCCTACTCTGAGCCGAATGGCACTTACTTAAGCCGGAGTTGCCGTCATTGCGAGCGATAGTGTGGCAATCTCCTAGTGTGTACTACCTGCCAGAAAGGGATTGCTTCGTACCTCGCAACGACGTGTTTATTGAAATAAAGTGGGTATTTAGCTTAAGTAAGTACCATTCTTCTCCGACATCTTTGTTCAATTTTATCTAGCGTTGTCAAAAAATATAACTTCGTTCCAGACAAATTTAGCATAGTTACTCTTTTGAGCTATAACAAAAGAGTGAATAGCCCGCGAAACGCAACTCACAAAGCCTAATATAATAAAACTGTCCTCGTTTGTATGAGGACTTTACCCTAATTGTTCAAATCAACCCTATTGCAATATTAGACTATTATTATATAATGAGATTTAAATCACCAAATAGCCTCATTGCAATACCAAAGCTCGGTCATATATACGGGGTTTGATGCCATTGCAGCACAACTCAAATCATCTACTGGGTAACGCCAGACACCAACATGTCAGAAAAAAATACAATACAAGCAGCCGTTAAAAAAACAGTAAAGAAAAAAACTACAACTAAAGCCTCAGTTAAAAAAGCAGCCGTTAAAAAAACAGTTGTAAAAAAGACAGCAAGCAGTAAGAAGAAAGCTGTCACTGCATCGCCTGCTATCGATCCAAATATCAAATCTATTGTTGAAGAGATGAACAGTCAACGCGAATCCCGAGACAAACAGATATCGTCATTAATAGAAGAAGTTCGTGATGGTTTCACTACACTGTCAACAAGCTCCAGCAAACAAGGTGACGAACATCAAAAGGAAATGACTGGACTGTATCAGTCACTGCAGAAAGCCTTTGGTCAGGTCAAAAATAATAGTACCGAAAACGAAACGCTTAACTTGAATTTATTCAAAAGYCTGTCTGAGTCAATGGCAATCGACCATGAGCAGACACTGAAAGAGATAAAAGAACAGGGAATACTTCAAGATAAAAAAATTGCTCACGTGACCAGTTTGATGGAGCAACGCACGGGTCGTAATCGTTTAATTGCCATCCCCGGCACTATCCTTGCCATCGTCGGTGTCATCTATATGTTTTATGTTGTAAGTGTCATGGAAAGCGCAATGACCAACATGTCCACCAATATGCATCTCATGCAGTTAGACGTGGGCAGCATGTCCGGCAACATCGGCGACATGTCGAGGAATATCTCTGCTATATCTCAAGACACCAACTCAATGAGCGGCAATATGCAAAAACTTRATGGTAATGTAGGCCATATGAGTAAAGATCTCAATGTATTAACTCACAACGTTGCCCCTGCGATGAAAGGATTGCGCAATGTCATGCCCTGGGCACCTTGAGTAGTAAAGGGGCGGCTACAAAACGTAAATTGATTCTGCAATAGGCCATTACACAGATTTATTTACAACCCCGCTACAAGGTGAACTTTATTGCTCTACAATTGCCACACCACTGATTATTGATGTCTCACACTGCACGTTTTTAGGACTCTTTATGAATATTTAATGTTGTATATCGTGCCGGATTGCAGTCTTATTTGGTAACATGATGTTTCTCTTATAGATATGTCTTATTCATAAGCTGTCTTGATAACTAATTACATAGATACATACCTTTGATGTCGCTATTAGTGAAAATATTCAGTCCTATTACAACGCTCTGGCAGCGGAACCGTGGTTCACCCAAAGCCGTACCCATCATCACGATTGTTGTTACGATAATGTTGATTCTCGTATTCAAGCTAGTACAGACAGCCCCCCCKGTGAAAGAGAAGGAAGAAAATAGCTGGATTGTACAAACTACCATTTTAAAGAATGGCGCCAAGTCGCCTCAACTTGAATTATATGGACAGGTAGAGTCGCCTTATACTGCAACCATCACCTCCTATATTACWGCTGAYATAAAAGCGCTTGATGCWAATGARGGAGAAACGGTAAGTAAAGGTCAATTACTGATGACCTTGGATGATTCGGATATTCGTTTAATTGTTGAGCAACGCCAATCAGATGTTGCCGAACAAGTCGCATTAATCAAATCAGAAAAAAATCGTCATGTTCACGACCTATCTGCATTAAAACTGGAAAAATCACTGGTCGGACTGGCGCAGAAAAAATTGTCTCGTGAAGCAAAAACCAGTAAGACAAACCTGACTAGCCAAAGCAGTTTCGATTCACAAAAGCAGGCTTTGCAGAATCAGAAACTTTCTCTCAAAGCACGTCAGTTAAATGTAACAGATCACCCCGCACGCCTCGCACAACTGGAAGCCAAACTAAAACAGAAACAAGCTCTCGCCAAACAAGCTGAGAAAGATTTACAACGAGCTACTGTGCTGTCCCCGTTTAACGGTATCGTATTGAATACTTATGTGGCACCYGGTGAGCRCGTACGCCCWGGCGAACAGTTACTGCAAATCTATTCCACTGAGAACGTTGAATTGCGTGCTCAGTTACCCCAACGCTTTATCAACACAGTTAAACGTGCACTTAATAATGGCATCCCACTRCACGCTACACTTAAAACCACCGCCGGTGATTTTACAGTTAGCCTGAATCGCTTATCGGGCACAATGGCTGAAACCGGTAACGGGGTCGATGCACTGTTTACGATTRATATGGAAGACGTTAAAAACCTGGTCATTGGTGAGGTACATGAAGTTGTSGTAACGCTGCCCGCAATGCAAGAYGTTTATCTTATACCTATCTCATCAATCTACGGTACAAATCGAATCTACCAGGTTATTGATAACCGGTTGCAGTCAGTRAATGTCGAGAAAATGGGAAGTCTAGTTGAGGACGAAAAACAGTATATGCTGGTACGCAGTGAYAAATTGCAAAGTGGCGACGAGGTRATCATTACACAATTRCCACATGCGATAAGCGGGCTGAAAGTTAATATCAAAAATGCTAGCGCCRGCAACACACCCTAGTTATTCATGAGTGACCAACCGCTGCAACCAGCATCTAGCCCACCTGCGGGGCAACCTGCTAATACAGGTTCCGGTGGAATCATTCACATGTTTGCCCAACAYCCCGTTGCTGCAAACCTGTTGATGATTACTCTTATCATCCTCGGCTTATACAGCTTGACCCAACTTAACCGTCAATTTTTCCCGAACTTCGCACTGGATTATGTCTCCGTTCAAGTTATTTGGCCGGGTGCAAGTGCTGAAGATGTCGAACAATCGATTACCATTCCACTGGAACAGGCACTGCGAAATATTGACGGTGCTAAGGAGATGACCTCAACATCAACACGCGGTCGCAGTTCAATCGTCATCGAATTTGAAGAAGGCAGTGACATGGGTATCGCTCTYGACGATGTCAAACAGGAAGTAAGCAATGTTCGCAATCTACCCACTGATTCWGAAGACCCMGTAGTTGTAAAGGTCGCACGATATGAACCCRTTGCAACCATCATACTGACTGCYGAAGGTGAACTCGAAGAGCTGCGTCCACTCGCCTACCAGTTCGAACGTGAGTTACTAAATAAAGGTATCTCACGAGTTAATTTCAGCGGTATGCCAGAACAAGAAATTGCTATAGAAGTCAGCGCTAAAAAAATTCAACAATTAGGTCTGTCGCTCAACCAGATCGGTGATCGCATCGTCAGTCAAAGTCAGGATATCCCTGCCGGCACAGTGGCAGAAA
>NVWZ01000042.1 GCA_002746365.1 Thiotrichaceae bacterium | reverse complement strand
TTAACCCTCACGGTACCCGCATCGGTGCCATCGGTTTTCCAGAGCTCAAAACCATTGCTGCCGTCAGTGGCACGAAAATACAGTGCGCCATTGAATTCGCTGAAGTCGCGAGGATAGCTTGAGCCCGGACCACCATTAATGTCTTTGACCCTCACGGTACCCGCATCGGTGCCATCGCTTTTCCAGAGTTCGCTGCCATTGGTGCCGTCAGCATTAAAATACAGTGCGCCATTGAATGCGGTGAAGTCGCCCGGGGAACTCGAACCGCTACCACCGAGAATGTCTTTGACCATCACGGTACCGGCATCGGTGCCATCGGTTTTCCAAAGTTCGCTGCCATTAGTGCCGTCATCGGCACGAAAATACAGCATGCCATTGAATGCCGTGAGGCTGCGAGGGCGACTCGAGCCGGTACCACCGATAATATCTTTAACCAAGACAGTACCTGCATCGGTGCCGTCGGTTTTCCAGAGCTCATCGCCGTTGGCAAGATCAAAGCCTCTAAAAAACTGTAGGCCATTGACGCTAATAGTTGTTCGCTTCTTATCAAAATCGTATGTCGGCTGGATACGTTTGACCAAGCTGGTGCCCGCTTCGGTGCCATCGGATTTCCATAAATTTCGGCCAGTACCGTCCGTCGCACCCAAGAAAAACACGTCTCGGGCAGTGGTAAAGGTGATGGCGTAGGCTTGCACTAGCGCGGTGCCATTACTGCCGATAATACTCGTGGTCAGCGTGGCGGTGTGCAAAGTATTGCCTTTTAATCGCGCACTAGGTGTAAACGTGGCCGTTAACGTGGCCGCATCGTAAGCAATAACACCGGAAATAGCGGCGCTGTCCGTCAGTGTAAACGAGCTACTGGTTAACGTGGCTTCATCCACCGCTTGATCAAAGGTAATACTAAGCACAATACTGGTTGCAACATCGGTTGCAGTATCAGCCGGCGTGAATGATGTGACTGAGGGGCCGGTTGGTGTTGATGACCCGCCGCATGCGGTTAATACAATACTGGTACACAGTATCACTATAAATTTTAGTATCGTTATTTTCATAATTAGCCTCTGCTTTAAAAAAGCATTTTTGTTTTACATTTATGACTTAATGAAGAATTAGCGCTTAATTAGTCGTAAAAAAATAATTCCAAATATTGTCAGTAATGTATAAGGTGACAGTAACAACCCACTTGACCCACCTGACCCAATCACCGGGGGATTTTCGATAACGGTAATCGCCTGCTCGATATCATTCAGTTGCGCATCTATAAAATCAAGCTTGTCTGACAACGCAACAAAATCGGCAAGCGTAGCGACATCCGTAGCCGCAATCGCTTCTGCGACATGAACGAGTTTGCGTTCAAGCCCTGCCTTGCCAACTGATACAACGTCACTAGTGGCTTCGCTATCACCACCAATAGCAATAGTGTTATCGCTGTTAGCGCCGAAATACAACACCGGATTAACAGTAAACCAGGGAGACGTTATTGTACTGGTGAGATTCGATGTATCCTGGATCAATACCGGGTCACCCACCGGTGTCAGGCCGAGTGTGACACAGTCGCCAATAATGACAGATGCACTGCAATCCAGTAGCGGATAGCTGCCATCACTGAGCAGAATGTTGTCCTCATTCAATGATCTTGCCTGGAACTGGAAGTAGGCATTTCCGCCGTTATTGCTGCCATTGGCAAGCATCATCCAGCTTTGTCCGAGCACATCTCCTGCCGTGTTATCGAGGAAACGAAAACGGGTATTGTTTTCTCTGTGTAACAAGGTTGCGCCGCCAAATACCTGGTTATCAACGCAGTCGGTACCGGCGCACATTTTGCCCGTATTACCTGCAACAGGTATAAGCGGTGTTGTCACAATCAGGTCATCATTGATTACCTGATCGGCAAAAGCCAGTGGGCTTGTGATAACAGTCATTAACGCAGCAATAATTAAGAAATTGTTATTCATGATAATTTCTCCATACGTAGTACGTTACAGTTGACCGACTCTATCGAGAAGCTCAGTGATGCGCACGTTGATGGTATCAATACGGTCATTGAGTACCGCCGCCTGTGTGCCGAACTGAGACATGTTCATGGCATCGGTCGGATTCACGCCATCGGCGACATGTATAATACGACGTTCGTTGCCTGTGGCACCAACAGAAACGGCATTTTCTTCAACTGTCGAGCCTGCACCAAGTGCCACACCACCTGAAGTGCCAGCCTGAAGCACCATCACAGCCACGTCAGCAGTAACATCTTTGATGACAAAATCAGCTGGCCCGCCCTGTGCATTGTCAGTAACACCGAGTTACCAGTCATTACTCGGAAAACTGGCGCTAGCGCTTGTGTCATCAAACACGATCAACGGATCATTAGCTTTTAGCTTGATGCCATCAAAGCCAAATTCTTCAAAATCAGCACAGTCAGGACCGATACAGACACCACTACCATTCAGGTCATTGCCGCCTCTAACAATAAGGTCATCAAGAATAACCTGGTCACTGTTTACATTGGTCGATAATACAAACGATGCGCTGGTGAATGTCAGTATAAAAAGATGCTTGATTATTTTCATGATAATACCCTGGTAAATTGCATGTAATTAAGATAAAAAAAATAAAATCAAAATTAAAGATAAACAATTTCAGAGTACAGATAATTCTTAATTTTGCAAGAATTAAATTGTATATTAAGTATCACCAGGTTCTAACCTTCACTGTGAAAACGCTTAATATGTTATAGGTTGAGCGAATCACAGTAACTATATTAGATTTCTCTAAGTTTCAGTTACGTACACGTAGCACCCCGCCCACTGGGAGAGATGCTAAGCGACAAAAAACTGGAAAAAAAACTGAAAAAACTGGGGGAGGTTCACTGTGACCCCATATCCTGACCCAAAAAAATAGCCGGAACAATGTTCCAGCTATTTTACTTCTATTAGCTATCAGCATTTACTTATAATTGGCGTAATGTACCTTTGCCAACATGAGATGCTAGAGATTTTGCAATATTACTTGCTACAGCATCACTGCCTGTACCCTGAATATCGCTAGTCGCACGCCACCATATAGACTTACTCTTAGCATAGTATAAAGCAACGTTGACCTTGCTCCTTGTGAGATTTTGTTTCGTGACCAGCCCCCATGCGTTTTTTGCCGTCACTGTGCCCGAAGCTACCTGGTAATTACCAAAAATAAATGCATCAACTTTCATTTCAGATGCTAGAGATTTTAAGAACCTTTGTGTCTCCGCAGTAAACGAAGCTAGCTGTCCACTGCTGGTGTTGTAGTCTGCTTGCAGGTTTTTGTATCCACGCCCCAGTGATTTTTTGTTGATTGTATCGAGCACGTCCCTAGGTGAACGAATCTTCCATTGTGATTGCTTGGCATTCAACTCCGCAGAAAGTGCTTGTACTACCGATTCCGCGTACTTAGGGTCCTCGTAGTTTTGCAGCCCCGGACCAATTACACCGCTACCTGGAAATAACGGGAACACAGCGACTGAGCTAATTTTATTAAAATCCATGTTTGGAGAGACGTCTGCGCTGGTCGGCGGCAATATTTTTTCAGATCGATTGTCTGATTTTACAAGACTATCTAGATTGCATCCAGCTAGCACTATACAAAGTGTTGCGGTAATAACCGCTGTAGATTTTCCGAATATATTTGTCATGTGTTGTCTCCTCGAAGCTTTGTGTTAATTGTATCTAAGTATAAATATCCACTGTGCGATAACCGAAATGTCAAATTTCACTGAAAAATAAGCCAAACCAGCCATTCGTTATATTAGTAACTACCCATCAAAAGACGTCTATTAGACGTCTTACATTAATTAAAATCACCTTAAATTGCCGCAACAAGAGTTAGCTATCAATACAAAGCCGGGGTGATTTGAGCGCAACACAACACCACTGCTACAGCCAAACAAACTCATATTAAATGCGAGCATGAATAATCTTGTAGAAATATATTGAAAAACTTATTATTGTAGAAAAAATCATTTCCCTCTTCCTTCCGGTTTTTGCGCATTTACTCGTCGTTGCAACGAAAGTTATGTTTGTGAAAAAACTTTACGAGTACCAACAATAATAAAGTGGGAATCTATTGTCAACCACGCTCCTAAATATAAGTATTTGGTTATTTATTAGACCTACTGCCTAGACAGCAGCAAAGGATACATAATTCATTTAGAAAAAATGACTTTACCTGTACCTTATCCTGTGTAATTAGCTCTAAATCAAAAGGAACTGGGGTCAGAGCACAGTTGTTTCTAATATTAGCGGAAACTGTGTTCTGACCCCAGTTCTTGAAACTGTGTTCTGACCCCAGTTCTTCTTCTTTAATATGCTGGCAGTACGTAAATCGGCCTTAAGTTCATGAGGTGAGCTCCATTGAGCATTTGCACAGTAGTTATACCATTCCGTAATCTGTTTTTGTGCATCACGGTATTTTGGATTGCTGTCCCAAAATATCCTGAGTATAGATTTCGCGATAACTCYCATTACAAGATATTATCACGCTCCCTATTTGGGAGCAAGTGTAATGGTGTTTTAGGTGAGATGAGAGTTTTTCGCCGTATAAAATCAGCTTTTGAATGTCCGCTAAGTCGATTTTTATCCCTGTCTGTCAATTTTTCCAGAGGTCAGCTTATGTGGTGATATGAGAACGTAGTTGTGATAAAACCGATGTCGGCTAAAGGATATAGCTGCTTACTACCCATTGCCTTTAATTTACAATAAACTTTCAATCGGCAGCAGCCCAAGAATAAATACAGTTATCTTTTTCAGTAAGTTGGCATCAGGTTCACTGTGAAAAGAAATCATCTTGTTATCTTTCGTYGTAGTCCAACACAGTTTATCAYCTGTCTTATTCACTGCTAACTGATAACTGTTTTCTAAAGCACAGGTTTTTTCAAACAATTGTCGTGCCTGTTCGGCGAGTTCTTTRCTGTCAATCATTATGCCTATTTCAGTATTTAATGTGTTTGAGCGTGGGTCGATGTTAGCCGATCCAATAAAAACATAACGTCTGTCTACAATCATGTATTTTGCATGAAGACTAGAGTTGGATACACCTTTTAAAAAATTTTTTGTTTTGCGCCGTACATCTTGTGCTGTGGACTTTAGTTCAAATAGCTGTATGCCTGATTTTAATAGTTGTTTACGATATTTTTTATAACCGGCATGAACAGCGATTACATCCGTAGCGCCCAGTGAGTTAGTCAGTATTTTAATGTTCGTGCCAGCATTTTGTTTATTCTTAAGCCATTGTGAACCGGCAATGCCGGGTACAAAATAGGGCGAAGCAATCAATAGCTCGTTTTTAACATTGTCAAAAAACGACATTATTTCTGGGCCAAAATGAATTAGCTTGCCAGATTGCAAGCGGGTTAATTTCTCCGGGTGATCATAAAATAATCGCGCTTCGGCATGAATATAAGGAATATCTTTTGCGATTATTTTTTTAGCTAAATTGGAGTTTTTGATAGATTGAAAATATTCTGTATTTTTGACATTGTGCCAGCGGTCTCTTAGTTGATTTCGAATGGTACTGAGATGTATCTGTGCAACTTTAATTTTACTCAGTTTTTCGATAGGCATTGCCCAGTGGCTACTCCAGTAATCGTTGAAGCTGGTAGTGATATCGTTGACCACCGAACCGATCGTTAAAAGATCGAGATCGACGAAATTTAAACTATGTCTGGCATCGAAGTATTCATCACCGATGTTTCTGCCGCCGATAATTGCAACTGAGTTATCGGTGATAAAAGCTTTGTTATGCATGCGCCGGCCAGCGCGCTTAAGGTTGATGACCAGTTCGATGTTTCTGAACCAGTTACGATTAGTCAGTGGATTAAAAATGCGGATCTCGATATTCTTATGATGACTTAACATYTTCAGGCTGGTATCTCGTCCTGATAGATTGATGTCATCCACCAGGATGCGGACMTGAACGCCACGGTCAGCGGCTGATATAATGGCATATGCCAGAGATTGGCCGCTGGCATCGTTGTGCATGATGTAATACTGGATATCCAGCGATTTTTCKGCAGCGGTTGCCAGCGCGAAGCGTGCTACGAAYGCATCCGTATTATCACTCAGGAGGTAGAATCCTGGTTTGTTATTAAATTGGTTGGCGTTGTAAGTCATTGTTTATTATTTAGTTTACTACATTTTCAAACATTTTCAGTCTTGTATTGTCCTAATTAATCCGCATATTGTTATRTTAAKTGTATTTATTTATTGAAYATTTGTTTTGTYGATGATTTCCAGAACCAGATTATTAAGCRTACTCACTATAAYCATGCTGTTGGYRGCATGCGTRTCGATTAGTGATAAGTCACAGCGGGTWTCCAGTGCATCGTTAATCGAGGCGGATGTGCAACCATGTGAGGTGAGCATGTTAGTGARCAGTCCGAATAAAAATCAAGGTGARCAGCAACGGGGTTTAAATCCAGACAATATCACATTTTTAAACTGGAATATTTACAAAGGTAATGGTGACAACTGGCAGCGCGATTTATCGTCTTTCGCRKACGAGCATGACCTGATGACGATTCAGGAAGCAATGTTAGATGAGCATTTGACTGAACTRTTWGATGAGCATGATTTCAACTGGACYCTGCATACCGCTTTTCRTCTCAATGGTAAAGCAGCGGGTGTGATGAATGTGGCGAATACCGATTCTCTNCATAACTGTGGTTTTAGAGTCAACGAGCCCATCATACGTATTCCGAAGTCAGCCCTGGTCAGTTATTACGCGATYGAARATACGGATAAAAAATTATTGGTAGCCAATATTCATGGTATTAACYTTACGCTGGGTATCGYAGCCTATCGCAAACAGCTGGAAMAATTGTATGATTCGATMGCGCATCATGATGGCCCGATGATAGTGGCGGGTGATTTTAATAGTTGGAGTGATGAAAGGGTGTTGCAGATGCAGTCTTTTGCCGATCGTTTAGCCCTTTTGGAAATTGAATATGTGGTCAATAATAAGACGCATGTATTTGGTCATGCTATTGRCCATGTTTTTTATCGGCAGTTAGAGTTACTGGATAACAAAGTTTTACAGGTRTCTTCTTCTGATCATAACCCGATTTCTGTGAGTTTTAGATTATAGGGCACYAGCAATCAATGTATAGAGNNNNCCTTAAGSTGCCTGGTTTTCTAAAAAACTAAAATCATTAGTAGGGAAATACAAGGCCTGTGGCTAGCGAGTACAGGCCGTCTTACCATTGAAAGGCAGAAGCATTATGTTTCATTAAATTCATTGAGCAGTCGTATGTAATTTTCGAAACGTTGTTTATTTAATTTATTATCTGCTACYGCTTGTTTCATTGCGCATTCTGGTTCATTYTGGTGGCTGCAGTTGCTGAATTTGCATGCGCCTTCAAACTTTCTTACGTCAACGAATCCATTTGTAATCTCATTGATGCTGTTATTGTTCGGTGTGAAATCACGGACACCGGGCGAGTCGATAATAATGCCATTGCACTTTAGATGGTAGAGTGCAGAAACGGTTGTGGTGTGTTTGCCTTCGCCGGTTGATGTTGATGTGGCAGCGATTCTAATCTCTTCTTTTGGCAAGATGGCTTTGACGATGGAAGACTTACCAACACCGGATAAACCAACCAGTATGCTGGTGGTGTTACTCAGAGCATCAGATATTTCCTCTAAACCGAGGTTCTGTTTCATGCTGGATGCAATGACGCGATAGCCTATACTTTTATATAGCTTGCTTAAGTCATCAACTGATTTTTGTGATTTTGGGTCAAGCAAGTCAACCTTGTTGATTATGATAAGCGCCTTTGCTGGCAGATTTTCTGCTGCAATTAAATATCGATCTATAAGGTAAGGATTAGGTTTAGGTTTGAGTGATGTAACGATAACCAGTTGTCCAATGTTGGCTGCAACGGGTTTGATTGCACCCGCAAAGCCTGTTTTCACTAATAAGTTTGTTCTTTCCTTAACCGCTACCACCACATTTTGTGATTCGACGGCCGAAGTAGGCTCGCCTGGTTTGGTATCACTCTGATTGAATGATTGTTGAACTAATACATAATCACCACAGGCGATATCGCCCAAATTTTGACGAATTTTACATTTTATTTTTTTGAGATCTGCAGTTTCTGCATATAGCTGACGACCATGATGGCTGATAACGCGCGCGGTTTGAGTGTTGGAATCTTCCAGTTGAGCGTTGTTATCGGCATGTTGCTGGTTTTTGATTTTATTCTTTTGAATGGATTCTATTCGACGTTGTTGTTGCTTAGATAATTTGCGTTTTGCCATGGTTAAAATTATAGGTTTTGCGCAGCGTTAATCTTTGCTGCACAAATGAAATCATTTATTGATAAGCCGTCAACACTGTGCGTACTATAGATAACATTGCACTGGTTATAACTGACTAAGAGTTCGGGGTGGTGGTTTTGTTGGTGGGCTATTTGTGCGATCACGTTCACAAAAGCCATGGTTTGATAATAGTTTTTAAACTTGAATGTATAGCTGATGTTTCTATTTTGTTCGTTTAATTGCCATTGAGGATCTAGTTGTTGTAATAATTTAAGGGTTTCATTATTTTCTAATGCTGAATAGTTTTTCGTTAGTTCAGTACATTGCTTTGAGGTTAACGCAGACATGCAGAATTAAAAACGGTAATACTTTTTATTTAAAAATTGCACAACGGCATCAGTATCTTCATCAAACCACGGGACATTACTACCGTCTTTGCAGCGAACGACTTGCTGACTGAGTGCATCGATGGATTTCACAAAACGATTTTCTCGGGTGTAAACATCATCGGTGTGACATTTGTAACAGTGGTTTTCATGCGCTTCTTCACCGTGTGTAAGAGGGGCGATGATTTCGTCTTCTGAATTAACGGCTGCTTTTTCATCGTTATCATTAGCGCATGAGACACTGCTGATACAAATGGCAGTGACAAAGAGTAAAAAGTGCAGCGGTTGCTTGATTGGTTTTTTCATAGTTATTCCTGAGGGTTATTCCTGATAGTTTTTTATTGCGCGTGGGCATTAAGGTGTGCAATTCGTACCGGTGCGGGCGGGTGTGAGTCATAAAATGCTGAGTACCACGGATCGGGCGTTAAGGTGCTGGCATTCTCACGATACAGGCCAACAAGCGCCTGGATAAGGTGTTTGGCATCRGTTTGTTCCGCCGCAAAAGCATCTGCTTCAAATTCATTCTTGCGTGAAAAAATACTGAACAAAGGCTGGAAAGCAAAAGTAAATACGGGTAACACAAGCGTAAATAATAATAATGCCATATAGGGTGAAGCATGCGTGATGCCAWGTGCGGTATAAAACCATTCGGCTTTCATCAGCCATGCGAGCAGGGCCAGCCCTAGTAGTGTGGTAGCAAATGAAATAGCCATGCCTTTGATGATATGTTTTTTCTTGAAGTGGCCTAATTCGTGTGCAAGTACAGCTTCGAGTTCATCATCACTTAACATTTTTAGCAGGGTATCGAAAAACACGATACGTTTATTTTTACCGAAACCTGAGAAATAAGCATTACCATGAGAAGAACGTTTTGACCCGTCAATGACAAAAATACCGTTGCTACTAAATCCGCAACGCTCAAGCAGGCCGGTAATACGGTTAAGTGTTTCACCTTCTTCCAGAGGCTCAAATTTATTGAAGATAGGCGCAATCCATGTTGGGTACACCCACATCATGAACAGGCTAAAACCACTGATGACCAACCACGTGTATATCCACCATTGTTCCCCCGCTTGTTCCATTAGCCACAAAATGATATACAGCAATGGCACGCCAATGATTAATCCCAACAGACTGCCTTTAAACATGTCCGTAATGAAAGTTTTAATCGTTGTGCGGTTAAAGCCAAACTTTTCTTCTATGACAAAGGTGCTATACAGTGAAAACGGCAGGTCGAGTAGAGATGAAATGAAGGCGAATGTAAGGATAACCATGATACCCGTAATGATGGATCCTAGCTCCAGTGCAATGATGTTTTGATCAAGCCATTCTAGTCCGCCGCCCAGTGTCCAGATAAGTAATAAAACGATTTCATAAAACAGGGGTAAGCKGCCAAATTTCACTTTTGTTGAGGTGTAGTCGGCGGCTTTCTGGTGGTCTTSCAGTGTGATTTTRTCGACRAARAATTCGGGCACRGCAGCACGATGCTGTGCGACATACTTTAATTGACGATGGGACAGGTATACCCGCATTAATGTTGATATCGCCAACATGGCGAGGAATAAAAGTGTGAAATTATGTAACTCGTTCATTAAAAACTCTTTGTGTTATCGGTTGTTGCCTGTAATATCTCCCCAATATACCATTGATTAGAGCMGCACTCCATTACCGTTGTTCCGGTTAATATAAYTTTYGCATCCTGATGATTTAAGGAAAAGTAAGACTATGCCAAAAATAAGTGAYGAAAATTTAATCTGGATCGATCTCGAGATGACGGGGCTAGACCCGAATTCAGATTTAATTATAGAAATTGCCACAATCATWACGGACAAAAATTTGAATATTATTGATGAAGGCCCCTCGATTGTGATTAATCAATCTGATGAGGCGATGGATGGTATGGATGAATGGTGTACCAATCAACACGGCAAGTCAGGTTTGACCGGCCGTGTTAAAAACAGCGCTATTTCAGAGGAGACCGCTGAGAATTTAACGTTGGCATTTTTGAAACGGTATGTGCCAGCTCGAAAGTCTCCGATGTGTGGCAATAGTATTTGTCAGGATAGACGTTTTCTCGCCCGTTATATGCCGCAATTAGAAGACTTTTTTCATTACCGGAATCTTGATGTTAGCACCTTGAAGGAATTAACGAGTCGATGGGCGCCTGAGAAGAAGATGGTTTATACCAAGGAGTCCAGTCATCTGGCGATGGAAGATATTAAAGATTCTATTGATGAGTTGAAGCATTATCGGGAGAATATTCTTAATATATAAGGGTGGTGTTTGCTTTCCTGTGATTTCTGGAATGTTTTGGTGTTGTTGTCCCTGATTATGTTCTGTGTCTCTAATTATTTGTGAGTCTATTTTGTGTCCTCTTCATTCTTGAGTATGTTCTATAGTCTCTGTCATTCCCGAATGTTTTTGTCGGGAATCTGGTTTTCATAATGGGCTGGATCCCCGATAGAAACATTCGGGGATGACAGGTGAAAGTGCTAGGGGTGCAGGTAAAAGTGTTCGGGGATAACAGGTCGCAATTTGCAAGGATGCAGTATTATGGTTGATAGGTCTTACTACGTTTATATATTGGCGAGTACGCAAAACGGAACATTGTATATTGGTGTTACTAATAATTTAATGCGCCGCATTTATGAACATAAGAATGATTTTATAGCCGGTTTTACCAGGAAGTATCACGTTCATAAGCTTGTCTATTATGAACAAATCGAAAATATTGAATCAGCCATTTATCGTGAAAAACAACTGAAAAAATGGAATAGGCAGTGGAAGCTGGAGTTGATAGAAAAACAAAATCCTGAATGGGAAGATTTGTATACAATCTTGTTTTAAGTGCTGCTATCAAGAAGAATAACAAGTCACCTGTCGTCCCCGAATGCTTCTATCGGGGATCCAGCCATGTATGTTCAACCGAAACAATGCCTTCACAACAAAAGCATTCGATAGTGACACGACTTAGCTTTTTGTCTTTGCCTGCCCTTAAATTTCAACTGGCAATAACAAATCACCGGTCATCCCCGAATGCTTCTATCGGGGATCTAGCCATGTATGTTCAACCGAAACAATGCCTTCACAACAAAAGCATTCAGTAGTGACTCAACTTAGCTTTTTGCCTTTACCAGCCCTTAAATTTCAACTGGCAATAACAAGTCAACTGTCATCCCCGAATGCTTCTATCGGGGATCCAGCCATGTATATTCAACCGAAAACAATGCCTTCACGACAAAAGCATTCAGTAGTAACATGACTTAACTTTTTGCCTTTACCAGCCCTTATATTTCAACTGGCAAGTCAGGCTGGTTCCCCCAATCCGACCATGAGCCCGGATAACCCAATACCTTTTCATAACCTAAGGATTTCAATATTAACCACGAATAGGCTGAACGATGATGTGACTGGCAATAACAAATGACTTCTTTATCTTTAGTGATGCCTAATTCATCAAGGCGGTTTTGTATTGTTTCTTCAGGTAATCGCCTCAAGTTGTTATTTTGATCCATCGATTCAGTCCATTCATAGTGTATGGCACCAGGAATTCGTCCGGCTTTATCGGCGAATTTTTTCTCGCCGTTGTATTCGGCTAGTGAGCGTGCATCAAGTAGCACTATATTGTCGTCATCCAGATGGGTTTGAATGAATGCACGAGTGGCGGTGTGATGATGGGTCTTTTTTAATTGATAATTACTGGCTTCAGGTTTATCAGGTGCAGTGTTGCTTAGTGGGTGTCCTTCGTTCGCCCAACTATATAGACCGCCATTGAGTATGACGGCTGTTTCGTGACCGAACACCTGTAGCGTCCATACAAAACGTGCTGCGCAACCGCCACCTTCGTCATCATAAGCAACAATTAATGATTTTTTAGTAATGCCAAGACTGGATATTAAAGCAGAAAAAACCTCATTGTCTGGAAGCAGYCCCATCATCGGCTTATCTATTTTGAYGATGTCTGCRTAGTGAACAAAATGGGCGCCAGGAATGTGCGCCTGTGCATATTGTTTGGCTTTACATAAATCAACAATGACGATGTTGTCATTTTTACGTAAAGATTCGAGTTGTTCAGGTTCAATGATGTAGTTGGCTTGTGACATGGGGGNAAGTTATCAGTTATCAGTTTTAAGTTACAAGTTTGTTGTTTTATTTACAACTTAAAACTTATCACTTTGTTATTGTCTTTGTTAGCTTGTTTTTGTGGTGTTAGCACGGTGTTTTTCGCTGGTTTAGTATCGTCTGCTACCGGATAGTCCAAAGAAAAATGCAGGCCGCGGCTTTCTTTGCGTGACATCGCGCTGCGAATAATTAAYTCGGCAACCAATGTCAGGTTRCGTAATTCAATCAAATCGCTACTGATTCGAAAATTRCTGTAGTACTCTGCTATTTCCTGTTGCAAAAGACTGGCTCGATGCATTGCRCGYTCCAGTCTTTTATTGGTTCTAACGATGCCGACATAGTCCCACATGAATCGGCGTAGTTCATCCCAGTTGTGTGAGATAACCACATCTTCATCCGAATCGGTTACTCGGCTTTCATCCCAATTTGAAATATTTTGGTATTGATAAGGTTGGTTGATATTTTYTGTAATGTGYTTAGCGGTAGCCTGGGCAAAAACCAGGCATTCCAGTAATGAATTACTCGCCATCCGGTTTGAACCGTGTAACCCGGTGTGGGCGGTTTCGCCAATGGCGTATARATTGCTTATATCAGTGCAGCCATTCAGGTCAGTATTGACACCACCGCAGGTATAGTGAGCTGCGGGTACSACGGGAATAGGGTCTTTGGTAATGTCGAWACCAAATTTTAAGCAGCGYTCATAGATAGTTGGAAAATGCGATGCGATGAAAGCAGGTGAGCGATGACTAATATCGAGATARACGCAGGMAGCACCTAAGCGTTTCATTTCATGGTCGATAGCACGGGCAACGATATCACGCGGTGCGAGTTCACCGCGTTCATCAAATTTATTCATAAACCGCTTGCCATTGGGYAATAATAATTTYCCACCTTCGCCCCTGATYGCYTCGCTGATGAGGAAAGATTTAGCATTGGGATGATACAGGCAGGTTGGGTGAAACTGGTTAAATTCCATATTGCTAACGCGGCATCCWGCCCGCCATGCCATGGCGATRCCATCACCGGTAGAGCCATCTGGATTGCTGGTGTACAGGTAAACTTTACTGGCTCCACCSGTMGCCAGAACAACAAAGCGTGCCTGGAACGTTTCAACCCGRTTGGTCTTTTTATTGAGTATATAGGCGCCAATACAGGTATTACTTGARCYGCCGTTGTTCTGTTTATCTGATGTGATTAGGTCAACCGCATTATGATGTTCATAAAAAGTAATATTACTGTGATGAYGMGCATGRTTTTCCARYGTAWCACTCATGGCTTTGCCSGTGGCATCGGCAGCATGCACGACTCGGCGGTGAGTATGTCCRCCTTCTCGAGTCAGGTGTAATTTTCGATCRCCKGATTTGAAAATTTCGCTRCTRAACGGCACGCCCAGTTCCTGCATCCAGCGAATATTTTCWGGCCCTCGCTCAATAACRTATTTAACRGTTTCTTCATTCGACAGGCTGCCGCCGACGTTTAGCGTRTCTTTTATGTGTGATTCAAAAGAGTCTTCTTCACTGAGTACGGATGACATGCCACCCTGGGCAAAATAGGTGCTGCCGTCTTTGCTGGAGCCTTTAGTAATGATGGCGACACTGCAGTTATCCGCGAGGCGCAAGGCAAGGCTGAGACCGGCTGCGCCGCCGCCGATAATCAGGGCATCGTATTGGTAGATGTTTGGCATGCTAAAATATAGTGGCTGTTAGGTTATTCTTTCTTTAAGATAGCAAGTTTAACCGCTTATAGTTAAAAAATACAAAAACTTATCTAACCAAGGGAACTATAGTGAAACATCTCAGTCACAGATTGCAGGGTGATACATCGCTCATTAGAAAGAGAATTCAATGAGCGAACGTGCGATAGATCAAGAATTGGTAGTCAGRGTACAGCAAGGCGATAAMAAAGCTTTCGATTTRCTGGTGCTGAAATACCAGTTGCGYTTATCTAAACTGGTTTCCCGCTTTTTAAGAAACCAGTCCGATGTGCCCGATGTGGTGCAGGAAGCTTTTATTAAAGCCTACCGTGCATTACCCAATTTTAGGGGTGARAGTGCGTTTTATACCTGGTTGTATCGAATCGCAATTAATACGGCGAAGAACCATCTGGTCGCACAATCACGTAAAAGCCCGGCGAATAGTATTGATGTGCAGGATGCCGAAGATTATGGTGCCAGTGAGTGGCTAAAAGAATATGCGACGCCAGAACGAGAAGCRCTGGCATCGGAGYTRGAARCAACCATCCATCAGGCGATGGGTGAATTACCTTCTGATTTACGTGAAGCGATAACTTTACGAGAGATTGAAGGTCTAAGTTATGAGGATATTGCGGTGGTCATGGATTGCCCGATTGGTACAGTAAGATCTCGAATCTTTCGTGCTCGTGAGGCGATAGACAGTAAATTAGAACCTATACTAGATGATGACAGTCGRCAYGTTTCTACACAGTATGCATAGTTTGACAAYGTAGTTTGGCWGTAAARATTCGTAAGATGKTACAAATAGATATTGAATGATGTTCTTGAYCTGGTGATGAGACACAGTGGTGAAAAAAANTTATGAGTAAGCGTAAAGAAAAAATTTCTGCATTTTTAGATRATGATCTACAYAGTGACGARCTYATGTCTTTTTCATTATCAGCAGARTCTGATGATGCCGAGGTYGCGCAACGTTATCAGATGGTAGGTGATGTATTACGCAGTGAGATGAGTGAAGCRTCGTTTGTTGATGTTAGTCGTGCTGTACGTGAAGCGCTGGCTGATGAGAATATKGCTRATCAGATGCCTCAGTCGTCCTCGGCTACATCTGATACACACAAATCATCAGGCTTTGACTGGTCATCATTGTTCAGGCCGGTAGCGGGTATGGCGGTTGCGGTATTTGTTGCGGTTATACTGGTCACCACTTTGTCMGAGCAAGGTGATAGTRGCGTTACAGMRRTTGCAAATAACACGGCTCAGCAGTCTGAAAATCTAGCGGTRARCCAGGTTGCTACAGATAATAAATTAGCCATGCCGGYATCGGTTGGTAATAAATCAAAKAATCTGGATCCCTATATTAGCCARCATTTAGAGTTTGCAACACAGGATGCGCTGCAAGGCCGCTTACCTTATGTGCGTGCTGTTAGCTTTGAGCCAACAAAAGCAGAATTTGAAAATATYGGAAAATAARTCATATACGCTTTAAGCCCACTTTAAAGAATACAATAATGCCTCTGCACACTGTTATTGCTGTTTTTTTACTGACTTTAAGTACCAATAGTTATGCGGGTGATCTGTTTGATATGCTGCAGCGCATGTCTGATGCGGATTATAATCAAAATTATCAAGGGATATTCATTCTAAGAAAGTCAGATAAGCTTTCTACTTTCAAAGTACTGCATGGTAACGATGAAAAGGGTGTTTGGGAAAGCCTGGAAACGCTTAATGGCGAATCCCGCCAGGTCATCAGGCACAATAATAAAGTCGTCACAATCTACCCTGAGCAAAAATTAGTTACCATTCGGCATAGTATAAATAACAATTCTTTATATTTGCATTTGCCCGATAATATAAAACAGCTCGATCACTTCTATACGATTCAACGCCGTGATGATGATCGTATAGCCAATCATCCCACGCTGGTTGTGGACTTGCTGCCAAAAGATCAATACCGTTATGGCTACCGTTATTGGGTAGATAAAAATACCGGCATGTTATTACGATGTGACCTGCTTGCGGTTGATAATACGGTTGTCGAGCAGATGATGTTTACTTCATTAAAGTATTTAAAATCATCACCTGCTGATTCATTTGCAGGTTTGTTGAAAGGCGCGCCGTATGAGCAATACAAACAACAATTGCTAGATGAACGTGAAGTTAACGTGTTACCGAGTGCGCAGTTGAAATGGGGGGTGAATCTTTTGCCTAAAGGCTTTATGCTGACTCAAAGTACAATGCGACATTCGCAACCTTCTTCAGCAAACAGTAACGAAGAGGCAGGTTTGTTGCACCTGGTTTATTCCGATGGACTGGCATCTGTTTCGATTTTTATCGAGCAGAATCAGGGCGAGGATAAACATTTGCAAGGTGCTTCGATGATGGGTGCAGTTAATGCTTACGGCAATTCCGTTGGCGATTACTTTGTAACGGTTGTTGGTGAAGTGCCGATAACAACCGTGCGGTCTATGGCGCGTTCAACCTTTAAATTACCTTAATCAGAGTTGCCTTAATGATAGAAGAGCAAGCACAAGTTATTGAAATACGGGGTCGCCAGCTTATTTTACAGGCGCAAACGCAATCTACATGCGGAAGTTGTGCGGTCAATAAAGGTTGCGGTACCTCGGTGCTTTCTAAAGTGGTCGGTAGAAAATTTACGCAGTTCCAGGCTGAAAATAACATCGCTGCTGAAGTGGGCGACACAGTCATCGTTGGCATTGCTGAAGATGCACTACTGAAAGGCTCGCTAGTCATATATATAATACCCATTGTTGGAATGCTGGCTTTTGCCCTGGTGGCGGATTATTTACTGGCCGACATAGCCGTTCGCGATTTATTTGTCGCTGCGTCGGGTGTGGCAGGGCTGATTTTTGGGTCTTTGT
>NVWZ01000041.1 GCA_002746365.1 Thiotrichaceae bacterium | reverse complement strand
AAACAGTACTGAAGGGCGTAATAGTAGAAGTTGGGCCGTGTGTGTTCGGTGTAGAATTTGTGGTTGTTTATTTCTGTCGACTTCTTCTTTCGGTACATCATGGTTTGCGGGGAGTTCAGGTCAGTGTGATAGCACTACGCAAACCTTTTCAATGATAACGTCCACCTGAGCTGATTCGAGCTGAAGTTAACTTTTAGTTGATGGAATAAAAATTGATAGTTATACACGTACATATATTCCGTCTTTTAGTAAGTAGTGCTTAGTTGTTTATTCACCACTAGTCCTGATTGGCGCATCAATTTGAATAGATTGAAAAGGTGGAGCTCTTGCGGAGTCGATTGCGTTCAAAATAAGTTAGTTATCAACCGGGCGTTTACTGTAATATTCTTCTCGACGGGTAATGGAAAAGTCGCCGATAAAAAACGAGAGTATTCACTGGGTGACTTTTGGGTGGATCAGTACCGCCAGAGTCCAACATTGTACAGAAGTAAGTCGATTTGCTAAGGGGTCGACCTCAATATATTCAATAAGTTAAGTGTGGTAAAATGCGGAATCGAAGAGATTTTAACCAATTGGTCGCAGGCGGAGGGCCGCCCCGTTCGATGAGGCAGCCTATCGTGGGGAACGTTTTTCTGACTGGCCCAGTGACCTCAAAGGTAACAACGATTTGCTGGCAATTACGCAGCCAGAAATCATTCAGGGGATCCACGAAGATTATCTAAATGCGGGCGCCGATATCCTTGAAACCAACACGTTTAACTCGACACGCGTGGCGATGGCTGATTACAATATGGAAGATCTCAGTTATGAGATCAATCTTAAAGCCACCCAATTGGCACGCAAGGCGGCAGACAAATTAAGCACTGACGATAAACCGCGTTATGTTGCGGGTGTGTTAGGGCCAACCAATCGTACCTGTTCTATTTCACCTGATGTGAATGACCCCAGTTTTCGAAATATAAACTTTGTAGAACTGTCCGATGCCTATGTTGAATCAACCCGGGCTTTGATTGAAGGCGGTGCGGATATTATYYTRATYGAAACCATCTTYGAYACCTTGAATGCCAARGCMGCKRTYTTYGCGGTTAARCAGGTKTTYGCTGAAGAYGAKATTGARCTGCCGATTATGATTTCCGGCACCATYACCGATCAGTCSGGSCGKACYYTRACMGGWCAGTTRACWGAAGCRTTYTATAAYTCSYTRCGCCATGCCGAKCCTATCTCCATCGGTTTAAACTGTGCGCTTGGRCCAGACGATCTTCGTCAATACGTGCAGGAAATGTCGCGAATTACAGAGGTATATACCTCCGCACACCCYAATGCAGGYCTGCCAAATGAAATGGGTGGTTACGATTTAGAAGCCGACGATATGGCGATTGCTATTGCCGAATGGGCRGACAGTGGCTTTTTGAATATAGTCGGTGGTTGTTGCGGAACCACGCCTGATCATATTCGCGCCTTCGCTAAAATCGTGGCCGATAAAAAACCACGCGCGCTCCCCGATATTCCTGTGGAATGTCGCCTGTCAGGTCTGGAGCCATTTAACATCGGCGCAAATTCCTTATTCGTCAATGTGGGTGAGCGTAATAATGTCACCGGTTCGGCGATGTTTAAACGCTTAATCAAAGAAGAAAAATACGAAGAAGCACTAAGCGTCGCTGCCGAGCAAGTTGATAACGGTGCCCAGATTATCGATATCAACATGGATGAAGGYATGTTGGAATCGAAACAGGCGATGGTTAAATTTTTAAACCTGATTGCTTCCGAGCCRGATATYTCGCGSGTGCCGGTGATGATCGATTCATCCAAGTGGGACATCATCGAAGCCGGTYTGCAATGTGTTCAAGGTAARTCAATYGTTAACTCGATCTCACTGAAAGAAGGTGAAGARAGTTTTATCAAATACGCACAACTGGTTCGTCGTTATGGYGCGGCGGTCATTGTTATGGCGTTTGATGAAGATGGGCAGGCGGATACTTACGAGCGTAAAGTCGAAATTTGTACGCGTTCGTACAAGGTATTAACCGAAGTAGTGGGCTTCCCACCAGAAGATATTATCTTCGACCCAAATATTTTTGCAGTAGCAACCGGTATCGAAGAGCACAACAACTACGCGGTTGATTTTATCGAAGCGACACGCACCATAAAAGAAACCTTACCGCATGCCCTGATCTCCGGTGGCGTATCAAACGTATCCTTTTCATTTCGCGGCAATAACCCTGTTCGTGAAGCCATTCATTCTGTGTTTTTATATCATGCGATTAAAGCCGGTATGGACATGGGTATCGTTAACGCAGGACAGTTAGCGGTTTACGACGATTTATCTGAAGAGCTACGGAATATCGTCGAAGATGTTATTCAAAATAAAGATGAAAGCGGTACCGATCGGCTACTGGATATCGCACCGCAATTTATGGGTGATGGCAGCGTAAAAGAAAACAAAAAAGACATGGCCTGGCGAGAGCTACCGGTGAATGCGCGCTTATCTCATGCCCTGGTAAAAGGCATTACTGATTTTATTATCGAAGATACCGAAGAGTCTCGACAACAGGCAGAACGGCCACTGCATGTTATCGAAGGACCGTTGATGGACGGCATGAATACCGTCGGTGATTTATTTGGCGAAGGTAAAATGTTTTTACCCCAGGTAGTGAAATCAGCACGGGTAATGAAAAAAGCGGTGGCGTATTTGATGCCTTATATGGAAGCAGAAAAAGACGGCAAAATGCAGCACAACGGAACCATTTTAATGGCAACGGTGAAGGGCGATGTGCACGACATTGGTAAAAATATCGTTGGCGTGGTATTGCAGTGTAATAACTATAATGTCGTCGATATAGGTGTAATGGTGCCAGCTGAAACCATTCTGGCGGAAGCAAAAAAACACAATGCGGATATTATTGGTTTATCCGGTCTAATAACGCCTTCACTGGATGAAATGGCGCACATGGCGGCTGAAATGCAGCGACTGAATTTTACTATTCCCTTGCTGATTGGTGGTGCGACAACGTCTCGCATTCACACCGCCGTTAAGATTGACCCAAAATATGATAACGCCGTGGTTTATGTAGCAGATGCTTCGCGTGCGGTGGGTGTAGCCGGTGATCTGTTAAGTGACGAGCGTAAAGTCGCTTATGGTCAAAGCATAAAAGATGAATACCATATCATGCGCGAACAACGTAAAAAGCGCACCGCTAACCGTAAAACATTTACTCTGCAGCAGGCACAAGATAACGCATACAAAGGTGACTGGGAAAATTATACGCCGCCAAAACCTACCTTCTTAGGGCTTAAATCTTTTGACGATTATTCCTTAGCAGAGCTCAGTGATTACATCGACTGGACACCGTTTTTCCATGCCTGGGAATTAGCCGGTAAATATCCAAAGATATTAAAAGATGAAGTCGTCGGTGAAGAGGCGACACAATTGTTCGCTGACGCTCAGGAAATGTTGAAAAAAATCATCGATGAAAAATGGTTGTCTGCTCGCGCAGTGATTGGTTTCTTTCCTGCTAACAGCGTGGGCGATGATATTGAAGTGTATATGGATGACGAACGTACTGAAGTCAGAACCCTGTTGCATCACCTGCGTCAGCAAATGGCAAAACCGTCGGATCGTCCGAATAGTTGTATCTCTGATTTTGTCGCACCAAAAGCCATGAAGAATGGATCACGGGGCAAAGACGATTATATCGGCGCTTTTGCTGTTACCACCGGTATCGGCATTGATGAACATGTAAAACGTTTTGAAGATGATCATGATGACTACAACAGCATCTTGTTAAAAGCCTTAGCCGATCGATTAGCCGAAGCCTTTGCAGAATGTATACATAAACGAGTACGTAAAGAGTTCTGGGCGTATGCATCGGATGAAAAATATTCAAATAACGAATTGATTGCTGAAAACTATCAGGGTATTCGTCCCGCTCCCGGCTATCCTGCCTGTCCAGATCATACTGAGAAAGCCACATTATGGTCGTTGCTTGAACCGGATAAAAATGCCGGTATTACCATTACAGAAAGTTTTGCGATGTTACCCACCGCTGCGGTTTCGGGATTTTATTTCTCACATCCAGACGCGAAATACTTTGGTACTGGCAAGATACAAAAAGATCAGGTTGAAGATTATGCCAAACGTAAAGGCGATGATTTAAGCGTGGTCGAGCGTTGGTTGGCGCCTGTTCTTGATTATGATGCTTAAAAATTAAGCGTCGCAAATCATTACACCGCCAGTAAAAATAGTAACCCATTGTTTTTATTGTTAAATATGTGTATTCACGCGTATTTAGCAAGGTGATGAATCGTCGGTTTATGTTACATATAAGCAATGTTTAATATCATAACCGGATTGATTAAGTCAGTATTTTTAGTTTTAAAATATTAAAACTAATAATAGTAATCAATGGTTTAACTTGTTGTGAAGCGTGTATTTGRTAATAAGCGGGTTAGGTCAGACCTTATGGCATGATTGATGCAGCATAACTTCATGTATTCATTCGAATTGTGTTTTTTTCGCAATGGATATGATGGTTAGGCGATTGATTGAATAGGGCTAATCACTCGTCACTTTCCAATGAGCAAGACTCTCATCTATTAGCCGGTGTTCAGCACCGGCTTTTTTTGCCTGTGAATTTTTCAGTATATTAGGACGTGTGCAACTACCCGCTGTCATCTCTCCCTATGGTCGAGATGACARSKMYNNTKATWAWSWMKKTWNGWGMTGRTSNTCARWWKTTATTTAATGAGGCGTGAAGTTATACACAATTACTGTGGATAACATTGTGGACATACTTTTATAAATAAGCCAAACGCTCTCTGTGTCAGTGTTAAATGTGATGAACAATAAATGTTCATCACTATAGGCTGGTATAATAGTSCGATTATATTCACCTTAAGTAACYCTTCATGTCTTTAATACGTTTACGAAATATCCTGGTCAGTTTTGGYGGCCCAGCCATTCTTGAAAATATCAGTCTCTCAATTGAAGCGGGTGAGCGTTTATGTTTGCTCGGTCGAAACGGTACTGGAAAATCGACTTTATTAAWAGTGCTTTCTCGCGAAGTAAAAGCTGATAATGGTGACCTCGAATATAAACAAAGTTTAAAAATTGCTGTTCTCGATCAAGAGCCACGTAGAAATCTGACTGGCAGTATTTTTGATATTGTCGCTATGGGCTTGGGAGACAATGCAAAATATTTGCAGGATTACCACCATGCACTGCATAACTTTGCTGAAAACAATAATGATCAGACTATCGCYGAGTTGCAACGTGCRCARGAYCAGGTCGATATTCATAATGCCTGGCAGTTAAATCAACAAGTGGAAGAAGTGCTGAGTCGGATGAAACTTGATGGTGATGCCGATTATGATTCTCTTTCGGGTGGTATGAAACGACGYGTATTATTAGGCAAAGCGCTAGTAATAAAACCRGATTTACTGTTATTAGATGAGCCGACCAACCATCTCGATCTAAATGCAATTCAATGGCTGGAAGAGCAATTGTTGAACTATAAAGGTGCGTTGATGTTCATCACGCATGATCGTTCTTTCATGCGTAAATTATCGACAAGAATCATCGAACTGGATCGGGGGTCATTGACAAGTTATCCTGGAAATTACGATACTTTTTTGCGYCGTAAAGCRGAAGCATTGCATGCCGAAGAAGTCGAGAATGCGCACTTTGATAAAAAGCTGGCWCAGGAAGAAGTCTGGATYAGGCAAGGTATMAAAGCACGCCGTACACGTAACGAGGGTCGAGTGCGCGCTCTGGAAAAAATGCGCGTGGAACGAAACCAACGACGCAATCAAGTCGGCAAAGTATCGATGAATGTCGCGTCCGCCGACCGTTCAGGAAAAATTGTTGCTGAAGCTAAAAATGTTTATTTTAACTATGATGATAAGGCTTTAATCAGTGGCTTAAATACAACCATATTACGTGGTGATAAAATTGGAATTATCGGCCCTAACGGKGCGGGAAAAACCACCTTGTTGCGCCTTTTACTGGGTGATCTTGAGCCGACTTCAGGCAGTATTAAAAACGGCACTAAACTGGAAATTGCTTACTTCGATCAGTTTCGTGCGCAGCTGGATGATAATTTATCGGTTATTGATAATCTGTCTCAGGGCAGAGAATTCATCGAAGTTAATGGTAATAGAAAACATGTCATCGGTTATCTGCAAGATTTTCTTTTTGCGCCAGAAAGAGCACGTTCRCCTGTCAGTATGTTGTCGGGTGGTGAGCGTAATCGACTTCTATTAGCCAAGYTATTTTCTAAACCATCGAACATTTTAGTATTAGACGAACCGACTAATGATCTCGATATYGAAACACTAGAGTTRCTTGAAGAGCTGGTRATGGAATATAAAGGCACCGTACTGGTAGTCAGTCATGATAGAGAGTTTGTGAATAATGTTGTTACYAGTACTTTAGTGTTTGAAGACAATGCGCAGGTCAATGAATATGTAGGCGGTTATGATGACTGGCTTCAGTACGCGACTACCCGTTCTAAGCAGAAAAATAAACCTGGGGTAACGGATAAGACAAGAGTCGATCAAAGCAAAAAAGTCGATAAASCGAAGAAGCTCAGTTATAAAGATCAGCGRGAACTGGACGCRTTRCCYGCACAGATTGAAAAYTTCGAAGGTGAAGTTGAATCTTTGCAGCAGAGTATGGCTAGCGACAGCTTCTATAAACAGGAACAAGACGAAATAAAAAAAATACAGGATCAATTACAGGTGGCAGAAAACAACTTGTCACATTGCTATACGCGTTGGGAAGAGCTTGAGCCATAACAATAGAAAGTTGAAAGTTTGTCATTGCGAGCGGAGCGTGGCAATCTCTTTAAGCGATTGAGTCGTCTGCAGAAGACTGCCGTGCTCCGCTCGCAATGACGATGTAGTCGTAATGTATTAATTTATCAGGAAGTAATAAACATGACTTGCAAAAAAATTATAACCTTCATGGCCTGTCTATTTATATCATTCCAGTCCTTCTCCTTAATGGCCGATCAGGAAAATTTTCGCGGTAAAGTTTTAAAATTCAGCGGTGATGTTGAAGTCGTCAATGCCAAAGGTGAATCTCGTGTTGTCAAACAGATAAACGAATCTTTAAATGAAATGGACACTATCGTTACTAAAAAAGGTGCTCGAATTGTTGTGCAATTTGATGACGGTGCGCTGTCAGTGCTGGATGAAAAAAGTCGGTTACGTGTAGAGAAAACCAGTTGGTTCTCSTATTTGGGCGGAAAAGTTTATTTTACCTTCAAAAAAGTTTTTGGTGAGCCGCGTAGAATAAAAACCCGTGCAGCAACCATTGGTATTCGTGGTACCACTTTTATCATCAGTGAAAATGAAAAGGGTGAATCCATTGCGCTGAAGGAAGGTTTGTTAGATGTTGAATCGAATGGTCCCGTATTTGAAATTCACAAGAAGATAATAATGGATGAATTCGCGAAGTTTAAACAGCAGCATCAGCAAGCACAGCAAGATATGAAAGATGAGTTCGAGCAATTTAAGCAACAGACAACAAACGAGTTCATTGAATATCGACAGCAATTTACATTACGTTCCAATCGTGTCATCAATCTTTCGGGATACCGTGTCGATGAAGCAGCGATGAACGATGCCAATAAAGCAGATTTCGAATCGTTTGAGTCTGAGGCAGAAGATTTGATAGAACAGTTTAGGGCTAGCTCTAAAGCTTTAAATACTAATTAATCTTGAAAGCATGCCGGTCTAATGGGGCGTAAGTAAAGAGGTAGGTGTGAATTTATTCGTACGCAGATGCCAGAGTTTGCGCTCATCGTGCAAATAAATTTGCACTTACATGGTTGGTACGCACCGATAAGAGCCAGCTTTTTTCTGTGCCTCAGTGGCGAATTATTTTGATGCTGAAAAAAATATCAACTACTTTTTAATACCGTGCAACATCACCCAGTCCTCATCAAATGTGGGTTCATCCATATTAAAAAAATTATTATATGTTTCAAGTACAGTTTGAGCTTGCTCTCTTAATATGCCCGACAAAACGATGTCTCCATTCGATTTAGTGTGATGAGCCAATGTGGGTGCCAGCTCAGCTAAAGGTCCGCTAAGAATATTGGCTATGACGATATCGTACTGCATGTCTTCATGTCGCTTATTGTAATCATCTGGCAGGTAGGTTTGAATTTTTTGTTGTACATGATTGGTTTGTGCATTATCTGATGTAGCGATTAATGCTTGTGGGTCAATGTCTACGCCATCAGCTTTTTCAATTCCTAACATACATGCCGCGATAGCAAGAATGCCAGAACCACAACCGTAATCAAGAATATTTTTTTGTTTTGTATTTGACCGAATATTTTTATCCAGCCATCGTAAACACAGCGAAGTCGTTGGATGGGTGCCGGTGCCAAATGCTAATCCAGGATCCAGTCGAAGATTAACGGCGTCGGGTTCAGGTGGGTCAATATGTAACGGGCATATCCATAAACGATGACCAAACTGCATGGCATGAAAATGTTCCATCCAGRCACGTGTCCAGTTYTGATCTTCTAATATTTCAGTGCTGTGAGTRAAATTGATGTCATWGAGACAATGAYYGATGGTTTCAAGTAACGTTTTTTCATTATTTTCAAAAYCAAATAGACCAGTAAGAATAACGGTATTCCAAACCGGCGTTTCATTTGGCGCAGGTTCAAGAATAGGYTGGTCGGCWGCATCGGTTAAGGTGACCGTTTGCGCGCCAGCAGAGAACAGGCAGTCTTCAGTGAGTTCAGCATGGTTTTTCGTAGTGCTGATTGCGATTTGTAGCCAGCTCATATCAATTTCCATATAAGAATGTTAAAGGGTTCTTATGGTGTTTTTTGCTTAGGAGGTGTAGCCTAAGCTTTGTTGTGTGTAATTCAAAGGAGCGTTATATGGACGCACAAGCCTACCAAAATGCAAAAAAYGCTCTTAAGGCGGAAGATTAYAAAGCCGCTGAGCGTGCTTTTAAAAAAACGCTCGAATCAATCGATGAACATGATGAGCAGTATAACAGTGTGTTATCTAATTATGGTCTGACACAGGTGTTGAATTCGGATGGCAATGGTCTGCTGTTATGCCGTGATGCAGCGAGCAATGAAGTCTTTGATGGCGAGGTATTCTTAACGCTAGCGTGTGCGGAATGGCACAGTAATAATCGTAAACGTGCGGTTGACGCAGTTCGACGTGGTGTAAAGATTGCGCCTGATCACAAGCAGTTAAATCGAGCCTGTGCAAAACTGGATTGTCGTAAAAAATGTTGTTTTTCTTTTTTACCACGTGGTCATAAACTCAATCGGCTCTTTGGTCGCATGCTTAGGCGCCCCAGCACAGTGACAACAGTGCATAGTTTGCTTTATTAAACTGTTGAAGGTATGTACTCGACTCTAAGCGGACATCTAAAAGATTAAAAACGGTTAGTCCGCGAATAACCGTTTTCAGTCGCAGAAACTGTAAGATATATTCATCAACTTTAGTCTTTTGTAGTGTAAAATCCCCTTGGGAGTTGGCCAGACAATCGCGCCAAAATGTTTCGGCATTTTGGGGAGGAAAGTCCGGGCTCCATAGGACAGAGTGCCAGGTAACGCCTGGGAGGTGAAAGCCTACGGAAAGTGCAGCAGAAAATAAACCGCCAGCGCTTGTTTTCAAGCGCGGGTAAGGGTGAAATGGTGCGGTAAGAGCGCACCGCGCAACGGGTAACCGCTTGTGGCATGGTAAACCCCACTCGGAGCAAGRCCAAATAGGGGGACGTAATGCGTGGTCCGCGCTGTTCTCGGGTAGGTTGCTTGAGGTGCATGGTGACATGTATCCAGATGAATGATTGTCCACGACAGAACCCGGCTTATCGGCTGACTCCCTTTTAATTTTAAACTGTTGATATTCAACGGAAAATATCTTGGCTGTGCTCCTGTTTATAGGAGTGATACACAAGATGTTACAAAAACATCTCTTTCTGCGGGGGAATATTTATTATTTCCGATGGCGTATACCTGCCGACCTGCATTCGTTTTTTGGTTTAACCGAAGTAACTCATTCGTTACGCACGTCAGATCATGTGCGGGCTATTGTTAGGGCAGGGCGACTTACCCAGTCAATCGGGGAAATCAAGAGAGTTAGACAGGCGTATTTTTCGCTGCAACTTGATTTTGATGAGTATGTATCAGAGGTAAAGCAACACTGGACTTTTATACGCTATATGACACGAAGAAAGACGAAAAAANTCAAAAAAACAGACTCGATCAAAACAGGACTCATCACTTTTGGTGAAATGGTGTTCGACTTTGATGGTGATGTGGATAAGGAGCTCGGTGCAGTAGCAAAAGCGAAGGAAAAGGGATTACTGCCTCAGAATGCGAAACTGAATCAAGCTGTGGGTAATAAAGCCAACAGTCCCTTATTTTCACAAGTATTTCATGATTATTTGAAACATAAAGTCGACTCGAAGGAGGCGGCTAAAGAGGCTAGAGAGCCTATAACAGAGAAAGAGCAGGAGAATCACAAAAGACATTTTGAAAAGCTAGTTACTATCATGGGTGACTTATCTATTAGCTCTATCACACCCAAATTAATAAAAAATGCAGTTTTAACTTGTGCGTATTTACCACGGATGAATATGAAACCATATAACAATATGACGATTTCAGAGATTTTGGAAATAGAAATCCCAAAAGAAGATCGTGTGTCAGGTAAGAGCGTGGTCGAGGTGAAGAAAACGGCGCTGGGAATATTTGCATATGCGGTCAATGTTGCAGAGGTGATTGAAACCTCGCCAGCAACTGGTATGAAACTAGGAGCTAAAATTAATTCTTCATGTACCTTTGCACCGTACACAGATGAAGAAGTTAGAAAGTTACTCGATGAATCCGCTAAGTCTCCTAAGCTTTGGCGTAAGTGGTTACCGATGCTTGCTGCATATACAGGTGGGCGCAGAGGAGAGTTAGTCCAGCTCAGAAAGCAGGATATTAAGTTTGATACAAATTCGGGGCGAAATTATATTTTAATTACTGAGCAGGCGGGAAGTGTTAAGACTGAGAATGGCACAAGGCAAGTACCCATACATGAAGTATTGATGGGGAATGGTTTTTTGGAATTTGTGGAGAATGCGGAAGATAGGTTATTTGGTAATCTTGACCCCCAGTCCGTGACTAAGTGGTTCACAAGCTTCCGAGATCGTCTTGGTATTGAGCGTTTTGATGATTTTGGAGACCGAAAAGTTTTTCATAGTTTTAGGCATACATTCATAACAAAAACACGTGGCGCAGGGAATCCTATTTTGCATGTTCAGCAAGTAGTTGGACATGAGAAAGTGAAGTCTGGGGAGACTGAGCGATACACTCACCGACAGCCTTTGGGTGTTGTCCTTGATGTGGTGGACAAGGTTAATTATGACTGATTACTGAGAGGTTTTAATTTATGCTTGTTACACTGTGTCAGAATTCTTGGTAACAGGGCATTCTTAAATAGATTTAGAAGAAGGATGAAATTATATTCTTATGATAGCAAATGCCAAAAAATATTAAATAATGGTTAAAAATAATATCATTATTTGCCTGCCTGTTATACGCAGATGTTAATGTCCACTTTTGACCGGTAAGCGAGCACTGAAATATTCCTGAGAAAAAAACTGCTCAAGAGGCGCTAACCGACCCTCTTCAGACTCTCGCGATTAGGTTTATATTGGTCTTCTTACACCAAATAACAGACCTCTAGGAAATTTGCATAACAGAGGTGAAATTTAAATAAGCAGACATTTAGGATTGGTTAAATTTAAATCCCTCCGGCACCTTTTTTTTTGCACCTTTTTTTATCATATGAAAAGTATAAAAAAGCACCTACAGGGGAATCTGATTCCTGAGGTGCTAGTAGCCTGACTGCCCGTGTCGGTGATGTGTACCTAACATCCAAGTCGGTATAAGTAGAGATTACTGGTAGATCAAATCTATCGTGTAGCTTTTTGCCTCATGGTGTTAACTACCATTTAAGGTTAGAGTTACATTCTCGTTAGCGAAAAATATTACCAAAGTTTGACTAATTCTATTTCCACTTGTCTCAATTACTGAGGTCGTTGTTGAGGATATATCCAAATTACCAAATTGATCCTTTTCTGTAGAAAGTTGAACAACCTTAGCCCTGCCACCACCGGCGTCATCTAGACGCCATGATTGCGCATCAACCGCCCCCGCATTATCTGTATAAGTTCCAATAACACCAAAGCTACCAATCTTGGCTGTTTGTGGAATAGTGCTTGTATTAGCTGATACAGTGGTTGAAGATGCGTCACTATAACCAAGATAGCGTCTATCGGATGCAGTGGTCGTATAATATACTGTTCCTATATTGGAAATAATAGCTCCATTAGCCGTGTTGGTCAGTTGAAGTTGTGTCAAAACCGGAATTGCCGGCTGACCTAAAAAAGTAGATTGTGACTGAACTTGAGATGAAATAGTGCCATTCCATACTCCTCCCTTAGTGTCTGTGCCTGTGTAATTTATTGTATCTGTAGATCCAGTTGTGAAGGCATTTGATGGGAATAATTGAAACACTGTATCGGGTGCTGTCGGTGGTGGTGCGCTATCGCCGCCGCCACTTGAGCAACCTTGAATAGCAATCACCGCTAAGAGTAGAGCAAGATATTTCTTCATTTGTATTTCCTCACATTTTATATGACTATCAGGAGTCAATATATCATAGAAAGAAAGTAAGAATTGACCAGTTGCGTCAATAGGTTGACTTAAATCATTCTTGAGTTCCTAACTTATTTTTCCCATTTGTTCTCAAGCTCTCTAAGCCGGTCTGTTGGCTTTAACAGTTCATGTGCCTCACCATTCTGGCATTCGATTATAAGAGCTCTGAGCTCATTGTAGTGGTGCTTAGCTTCTTTCTTCAGGGTTCCGGTTGCATATAGTGAATGGCTCATTAACCCCGCTGTCTCCCCTAGAGATTTGGAAATATAACTTCCCCATCTTATAGGGTAGTAATTGAGAATATCCGGTTGCTCTATCAGGGTGATCGAACGGGCTTCAGGGTTAACCTGTTTAAAGCACGCTTTGATTTTCTCCTCATCTTCTGAGTTGATAAGAATTGCTCCGTGTAAGTGCAGCCGCTTTTCACCTTTTGTGAATCCATTATTTGTTTCTCTGACCGTTACATATTCAGCTGTCATGTAGTAATTAGGAACTTTCTTGTCGAAAGCATTCTTGAGCCGATAGTTTAACTTTTCAATGACACTTTTAATTGTGTCTTTCGATCTTTCAGCTTGATTGATCATGTCCTTGGTTAGGTTGAAAGTAACTGCATACGTTTTCATGTCTTTGGCTTTTGCTAAGCTTCTGAGAGTTGATTGATAATTGATTATTTCCAGTGGTGTTGAAAATTCTTCACCTTTTCCGTATCTGGGTGGTGTGAGTGTTCGCCCCAGGTTGCAAGCTTCTTTGTTTTTGTAGAAGATCAACCAATCCTTTGTTGATTTTGTGCCCTTTGGTGAATGGCTGAATGCAATATCTCTGAGCTTGCTGTAGTCATGTGTTAAGTCCAGTGTTTGCATGATGTTATGCCTTATAACTGCTTCAGACACTGAATACTCTCTGGTAATGACCGGGCTCCATACGGTTAGTAGCCTTATGAAATCTATCGTTGCACCATTTTTCTGCCTGCTGAGAAAGGTCGTATCTTTACGCTTTTTTTCCGACAAATGTCCAACAAGTTTTGAGGCTTTTTTTCTAATTGGGGCTTTTGCAATAATTAATCTGGAAGTGCTTTCTCTTAGTTCATGCATAACAGTAGTTCTCCTTCATTTAATAAAAAATAATAAAAGTATTCAGCATAATTATTTGATGCGGAGTCAAGCATTTCCTTAATACAAGGATTGCTGTGAAAGCTCTACAAATTTATTCTGCTTCCCCACCAGAAAGATTGTTTTTTCTCTAGGACTATTATATTTTTATTTTTCAAAGCAAGAATTTTCTTATAGTTATAGTCAGCACGTACTTTATATTGTCATGAAATTAGAACTATTTTTTTATAAAGATGTGAATGCTTCTGATGCGTCACAGATTGCTTCCTAAGCAACGTTCTTTGTAATCATCTAGCCCGCCCTAATCAAAAAAGTGTGGCACGTTATGACGAGCTTGTGTTGCTCCTTGTATGCTTCAATGTCACGCATCAAATATATTGTTTCGCTCTCTACAAGGATTGGCGCGGACTCTCTACTTAAATTATCTATCCGCCCACCAGCACTATTCGTATATTTCTAGGACATTGATCCTTTCTGAATTCAAAATTTTTTATATATTGCTTAAGTCAGAAATTTCACTGTAATGCTACTTTAATCGTTGAGGCTTGAATTCCCAGTACCTTGTTACACAATAATAAAAATTATTGTGATGAGATTCTAAAGATTCATGGATAGTTCCTTAACTATGCCCCGTGATTGCTGCGGAGTAGTTTATTGACTCTCAGGCCCGCAGGTTCTTTACCTAAGAAACGATCTATATAAAGATGTAGTGCATGAAGCTTATTGATTTAAAGCGGTAGGTGAGCTTAGGTTTTAATCTTTTGTCATGGTGCTAATACAGCCCGACACCGTAATGTTGGTCTCCTATACTGATCACACCATTACACATTTACACCAATGAGGAGATCAATATGTCAGTTTACGGTTACGTGAGAGTTTCGACAAAGCAACAATCTGAGGATGGGTTGAGTCTTGATGCTCAACAGAGAATATTAGAAGGCTACGCAATGATGCAGGGGTTAAATATAGATAAGATATTTGTGGAACGTGCGGTTTCTGGCTGGAAGTCATTTGATACGCGTCCACAAGGTAAGCAACTGGCTGATAGATTGACTAAGGGTGATGTGATTCTTTGTTCAAAACTGGATCGTATGTTTAGGTCAGCCCGAGATGCTTTAACCGTCTCCGATGATCTTAAAAAGCAGGGCATTAGTCTTCACCTTATGGACTTGGGCGGTGACGTTACAGGCAACGGTGTGAGCAAAGTATTCTTCACTATTGTTGCTGCCTTCGCTGAGTTTGAGCGCGACCGTATCGCAGAACGCATTTCTGATGTAAAAGCTAATGAGCGCAAGAAGGGTCGTTTTTTGGGCGGGGCTCGCCCGTTTGGCTATCAGATTGATAATGATGGAAATCTTATTGCTGATGAAAATGAACAATCACTAATTAGCCGTGTGATTATATTACGCGATAAAGGAAAGAGCCTTCGTGCTATATCAGAATCAGTATCATCCGAGCTTGTGAAGGTTAGTCACATGACTGTTAAACGTATACTGAAGGATGAGGGTGCATATTGCTAAAAGGGCATCCCTTATATATGCATTTTTCAACACCTTTTAATATGTAGCTTACTGATTTGTATGGGTAAACCGTAATTAGTTATATAATGCATGAAAACAATGAAAATAATTGAGTGAAGGAATGAATCAAATTAAATATATTAGTGATGTTCTTGCAATAGTGTTAGCTGATCATGCTTCAAAAGTTATTGCTCTCAGCGGTGATTGGGGGGTTGGTAAGACATTCTTTTGGAATGAATATATCAAAAAAAATGCTAAAAATAATTTATTCTCTCAAAAGAAATATAGCTACGTTTCCTTGTTCGGAATTAATAACTTAAATGATTTGCGGCAAGCAATTTTTGAAAACACAGTGCCGATTGAAAAAGCCGGCGAGAGAGTAACGTTTAAAGGATTTGTGGAAAGCCTTAATCTTCCGCTTTCAGAACTAGGGGGTGGATGGCGGTCATGGTGTTCATTTATTACAAGAGCACCTGTAGTGAAAGATTATGCGGCAGTAGCATTCCAAGCTCTACATTTAACAGTACAGAATACAATGATTTGTTTTGATGATCTTGAGCGTAAAGGAAAGGATCTGAGAATTAGAGATGTTCTTGGCTTGGCATCAGAGCTTAAAGAGCGACGTGATTGCCAAATCGTTTTTGTTTTTAATAGAGACGAGCTCAAAGATGATGATGATTACGAGAGATTTCGTGAAAAAGTAGTTGACTATGAATATCATTTTGAAAGAACAACCAAGGAAGTATTCGAGATCGGGTTTTCAAAAAAGTCTATTTTATATGATTTTTATCAGGATCGAGTAGATAGGGTTAAATTGAAGAATATAAGAGTGATCAATAAACTTTCGCACTTTGATGGTGTGTTGTCAGAAATATGTGTGGGCTTGAGCGACGATGTTTATAAAGAAGTAGCTGGTTCCCTGCCATTATTGGTTGCGGTTAATTATGCATCTGATAATAAAAATATACCTGATCTGGATTTTTTAAGGAAGCGTACAAAATGGTCATATTTAGGTGACAATGAACCATCAGAAAAAGAAAAAAAACTGGATGATTTTCTTGATAATTATGGTTGGAGTCACTTCGATGAGCTCGATGAATTGTTAAATGATATGGTGATAAAAGGATATGCGCAGTCAAATAAAATAAGGGAGCTTCTTGATGAGCGCCAAGAGATGTATGACAAAGGCGTTAGAAAGCAGGTTGTTTCTGATTTGTGGACCCGTTATAGGAGTAGCCTTGTAGAGGATGAGAATGTATTTGTTGGTGATATGATCAAAGCGTATGAAACTAATATGGAAGTACTTAATCCAGGTGACATAAATAGTCTTACATGGTTATTACGTGGCTTGGATAGAGATGCAGATGCAGATAAAATTATAGATCTGTTTCTTGATATGCGATCTGACTGGATTCGAGACTCTGATATAGACGATATAACCTTTACTATTAATAATGACTTTGATCCGCGATTGATTGGTGGCATACGCGAAATTAAATCTTCCGTTAGCGATAGTAGAACATTAGAGGAGGTTATACATAAATTTGCTACCAGTGACGGGTATAACAAAGAGGATGTTGATTATTTGGTTGATATAACTGAAGATCAGTTTTTTGAGTTCTTTAATTCAGTGAATGACGATAATGCGTTGAGATATGTGAAGAGAATTTTGGAATTCTGTCAATATAATGATGGCGAAGACCTTAAAATGGTAGGTATAAAAGCCAAAAAATCACTACAACGTATGTTAGGACAGTCAAAATTGACGGATATAAAGCTGAAAGCAATGGGAATAGTATCAGACAACCCTGATGATTAGATTAGAGTATGTGAGCTTTAATATGCGCAAGTTGATCTGAGAAATCAATCTTCATTAAATTTTCCATAAGATGATGAGGGTTCAAGGTGTCGTAATAATGTTTCTCACCGGTTGATATTCTTTATTTAGACTTTCGACCACTGAGTGCATGTAATCCTGTTTGGTTCAATAAAATCAAATAAGTTAATGGTGTGTTGGAGTAGAGCGAACATTAATTGAGACATATCTTGTGGGTGGGTAATATGAGATTTGTTAGGCATTTCTAGACTATTGCTACACAAAATGATACAAATAAGCCCTGTGCCTTCAAGGCGTCTTTGATATAGCACGGTCAAGAGCTAGGGTAGTGGGCTTATCGGCTGACTCCCTTCTTATTTTTGTTCCCACGCTTTTGCGTGGGAATGTGTTTCTCCTTAATTTCTTAATATTTGCTTCTTCTGTTAGTTGATTTCTGGGCATTCTCAGCTTTTTGAGTTAGTGTTTAGAACCTCTCTTTGTTTTTTTACTTAGGCCCTTGTGGGTCTCGCCCCACTGGCGAGTTACTTTTTTTCTACAGCAAAAAAAAGTAACCAAAAAATGCCGCCACGTCAGCTACGCCCCTGCAAAAAGATGCAGGGGTGCCCATTGAAGCCCGGTTATTATCATGCTGCCCCAGAACTCGCAAAAGACGCTCAGACAGCTGGGGCAGACCACCCATGATAATAACCGGACTTCAATGGCTTGCTGAGGTGGGAGGGAGGTCAAAGTCAAAAACAGTGTATTGGTTGGGCTGAATATTTATTCTGTTAACCATCATTCTTCGTTGTCATCCCCGAAGGCTTCTATCGGGGATCCAGCGCTTTGGGGACATTTAAACCCTCTGGATTATAGCCGACATCCATGTGGGCTACCCTTCGAGCCATGCGAAGCATGTTTAAATTCATTCCAAACGAATTTATCCCGACAGAAGCATTTGGGAATGACGGATTTTTTTAGGTATAGGTTCCAAGCTTGG
>NVWZ01000040.1 GCA_002746365.1 Thiotrichaceae bacterium | reverse complement strand
GGACTGTTTCGATGCCGACGGTGATCCAATACCGGATGGTATGTATGTAAAAAACAACACAGGTGTCATTACCATGACCACGAATGCGGGTGAAGTGGTATTGGCGCAAGGGCAATCAGCACATGCCGAAAGCAGCGAAGATTCACCTCGTCAGATTGATCAGCCGCCTATTGCTTATCATCTGGTAGCACCTGATATTGAGCTATACGATTTTGATGAAAAAATCACTGATATTGATCTTGTAGGCGTTGAGGTGATTGATCCGGGCACTGGCCCAGGTGTTGAGCCCCCAGTGGCGGCAACCATCACACCAACAAGAGTTGATTATGCATTTAATCGGTTTACTACAGCTGGTTTTGTTAATAGCCTGGACACTGCAGACCCCTTAGACAGTACACAACAAAATGGAGATGTTATCGAACGTTTTGAAACCTCATTTCCGGGTGATGGTGGCCCCGAACTGGTGATATTTGATAAGGCAGCAGCCGATTTAGCAGAGAGCGGTTCAGATACGGGTTTTGGTATTTTGTGGGCACGTTGGAATGGCGGTTTTACCTATGCTGAAAATAGCAATGCCATTGTTTCTCTTGATGACAATATACACATAATCGGTGCAGAGCAATTAACGCAGAATGTAGCCAGTTTGGGTTCTAAAGGGCTGGTGCAATATATCGGTACGGGCGGCACCAACCCCACTATGTTAACTAGTTTGGGTAGCAAACTTGTTGGTACGCAAACAGTAACGATAGATTTAAATTTTGCAAATGTTGGGCAGGGATCCGYTTTTATTAGTGCATTCAATATACAGGCAGACTTTGGTGCTGCGGCAGTTGTTGATATAGCACCTATAAGTTTTCCGTCAATAAACGGGAATAGTGGTACGTTTAATGTTCAGGCAACTTGTTCTGGATCAGAATGTGGTGGTACAACGATATTTTTAGATGGTTCTACAACCATTAATCTAGTCGGCGATCAGGCGCAGGGTGTCTTTGGAGCATACAATTTGGGTGGTAGTGGAAATGCAGTTTCAGGGAGCTATGTTGCAACTGAGACAGCCGCTCCGAATTAATTACACTAAATCCTTTGTATGGTTAAAATTTTTAAAATAATGGCTTTCAGAAAAGGGRTGAATCGTTGGGTTTTGTGACTGTATCCATTGCATTAACCGAAGCTGGTTGTTTTGCAATGATTGTTCAAGTGAAGCTTGCAAACTTTTGTTAATTAGAAACACCAGCTGTAGTCTGTTTTTAGTTTCTGCAATACAAAGATGATTGTTTGTAATACCGYTGGCTAATRTTTYGATTATATCGAAAGGTAAAAAYGGCATRTCGCACGGYACAATAAGTRCCCAGTCATKTTTGCAGTGAGGCAAAGCGGCAGCAATACCCGCTAGTGGCCCCTGATATTTATCTGCTGTATCTGAAATAACCTGGTAACCATACGCCGCATAATTTTTTATATTTCTATTCGCGCTGATAATGATTTCATCAACCTGTGGTGCAACAGCATCAAGCACATGCTGAATTAAAGGTTTGTTTTTATAAWCAATYAAACCCTTGTCMCGACCATYAACCCGTTTWCCCTCGCCACCCGCAAGGATGATGCAACTGTATTTTATTTTAGTTGTATTCATCTGCCTTACGAAAAATATATAAATAGCCAGGCAAGGTTACCGGCTAATAAAATCCCGGATATTATCTTCCAGAATGCTGTTGGGTTACGCTCTAACAAGGGCATAGTTTGTCCCATAAAGGCTTCTTTCGGGTGAGTAAGGTCRAACAGAAATTCCGAAAAAGTATCATAACGTGAACGCGGGTCTTTTTTTACCGCTTTATGAATAGCGCCATCCATCCATAGCGGTATCATCGGGTTATGTTTGATTGATGATTCGTATTTWATTTTGTTTAAGGTGCGCCAGTTTAAGTCGCGTGACATTTTGTCGCCGTACGGCAGTTGTCCGGTTAACAGGTTATAAACCAGTACGCCAAGTGAATAAATGTCTGATCGGTTACTGCCTTCCATGCCCAATAAATATTCTGGTGCCGTGTAATTTTTTGTGCCTAATAATTCTATGCGTTCGACCGGTGTGCTGATCTCCTGAATGCCTGCAATTTTGACTGAGCCAAAATCRATAATTTTTACTACACCGTGTGTGGTAATCATGATRTTTTCGGGTTTTAAATCACGGTGCARCATTTCCAGACGATGGAWWWYASRYWWGSMTTTAATGATTTTATTGGTGATGTCGATAACGTGTTCAAAGTTAGGCGTGGGGTTTTCTTCTGCCCATTGTTTTAGCGTTATACCATCGATGTACTCCATGATGAAGTATAAAAAATTTCGTTGTCGGGTCTGTTCAATTATTTTTAATACCGCATCACTCTGTATACGCTTGCCCGCCCATTCTTCCATGTAGAAGCGTTCGATGTAGGCGGGGTCATCGGAATAATTAACCGAAGGCGTTTTCATCATGAACAGTCCGCCGYTTTCTTTGTCGCGAACTTTATACAATTGTGAGGTGGTRCTGGCATGCACTWCCTCAAGAATTTCATAACCATCCATGGTCATRCCCGGGCCGAGATGGGGCGGRAAAGGCAGRCGTGTTAACTCRTTATARATTTCATTGGCATCCTGTGTTGGCAATGATTCGATYTTRATTATTTGACAGGTGACATTGTCATGRCTTTTTAGATCCAGCGCATGTTTGGCAATTTTGTCCGCCTTAACCTCGATAGAGCTATCCGYTTTTAARTGCTCTTTTAATTGTTGATCATTGAGRTAATCATGAATGCCGTCAGTGGTCATTAAAAAAACATCACCTTGCTCAATGGCAAGTGTTTTGTAATCRATATCMAGATGACTGTCGATGCCCATGGCGCGACTTAAATAATTTTTCTCATCAGAAACCCAGACGCGGTGATCGGTGGTGAGGCGTTCTAAATCACCGGTTTTATCATTATCGCGAAACCGATAAATACGTGAATCACCGATATGAAAAATATGCGCGGTGGTGGATTTAAAAACAACGGCGCTAAAGGTGGTGACCATGCCGTTAGCGTGATCTTTATTGCCATTGCTTAATAGCCAGTTATTAATCGCCGTTAAAACTTTTGCACCGGATGTTTTAACCGCCCAGGTTTCTGGCGTACTGAAGTAGTCATTAAGAAAACTTTTAACACAATGTTCACTGGCTTCCTGCGCGTTTTCACAGCTGCCCATGCCATCAGCAATGGCACAAGCGATGCCTTTGTTGTCCAATGTTGAGTCCTCAGGAATATAGGCACCGTAAAAATCTTCGTTGCGATCTTTTACGCCTTTGTCAGAACTTTGGCCGAGATTTATTTTTAACTGTGAGCTCATGGGGTTATCTTGCCATAAAGTGATGTTGTCTACGAAACATCAATCATTTCAACCGTGCCATCAGGCATGACTTCAGCCATTTGCCCCTTAGGTTCTTTGGAAAAAATAATAATAGCAAATAAGACGATGGCACCGGCACCGGCAATAAACATGAAAAACGCCTGTGTGGAGACAAAAGATAAAACCGTCAAAAAGACAACACCACCGACATTGCCATAAGCCCCCGCCATGCCAGCAATTTGCCCGGTCATACGACGCTGGATTAAAGGCACCATGGCAAATACCGCGCCAGACCCTGCTTTTGCAAATAACCCGCATACGATGGTGGTGGCGACAACCAGAGGTAATGCCCAGCTTGCATCAACCTGCCCTAATAATGCAAAAGATAATGCGATGCCGGTAAACAAGACGATGAGTGTTCGCTTTCGTCCGTATCGATCGCTGATGATGCCCCCTGCAGGGCGCGCAAATAAATTCATCAACGGATAGATTGCCGCTAACACGCCTGCAAGTATGGTAGATGTATCAAAGGTATCTTTGTAGAACAGTGGCAACATCGAAACCAGTGCAAGTTCTGAACCGAAGGTAACTAAATAAGCCAGGTTTAATACCGCCACCTGACTAAAGTCATATTTAAAGATATCGGGTACGTCTTTTTTAAATATTTCTTTGTTGACCTGATAAATGCGAAATGACTGATAACAATAGAGTGCTGTTAACACGCCATAGATAATGTAAGTGATGCTGTTATCAAACCAGTTTAATCCGGACGGTGAAAGTTTCCATGCCAGTAAAGCGAGTGCGCCGTACATCGGGATGCTGACAATAAGATATAAAAAGAAATCAAACTTACTGGTTACTTCCAGGCCACCCATTTTTTTCGGTTTGAAATAAGTCGAACCTTTAGGTGTATTGCTCACAGCGAAATAATAATAAGCACCGTAGATGATTGCTAATAGACCGGTTGATGCAATCGCGTAACGCCAGCCGTTCTCACCGCCAAATTGCAGTGCAAGAGTTGGCAGTAATATAGCGGCTGCCGCTGAGCCAAAATTGCCCCAGCCACCATAGATGCCCTGCGCTACGCCGGTTTGTTTTGCCGGAAACCACTCGGAAATCATACGAATGCCAACAACAAATCCAGCGCCCACAAAACCCATCAGAAAACGGATGGTGGCGAGTTGTTGATAATTTTGTGCTAATGAAAAAGCAAGACAAAAAATTCCGGAGAGAATAAGAATGGACGAAAACATAATGCGCGGTCCAAACCGGTCAACCAGCATGCCAACAATAATTCTGGCGGGGATAGTCATCGCCACATTAAGAATTAATAATGCTTTAACTTCCTGGTCGGATAAACCAAAGGTATCTCGAATCACCACCATTAGGGGTGCATGCGCGAACCAGACCATAAAGGTAATAAAAAAGGCAAACCAGGTTAAGTGAAGGACTCGCATATTTCCACTAAAGGAGAAAAGATTTAATTTGTTACTAACCGGCATAATGGTTCCGAATGAATTAGCGAGAGCTTTGCACGAAGCTCTCTTCGTTTTTTTGAATAGATACTGCAGGACTCGTGCCAACTGCTAAAAGAGGTGGATGATGGCTGCATCACATGATTTCAATTACGTATTGAAATATTAGTCATTCATTATGGTGCGGGCTGTCTGATGCCTGCACTTCTTTGGTGCAAGTCTGCCACCATGTTGAGGCTCAGCCATTTCGAATGCCTGTACGATAGTCATTTCATCGTTTGTGAATAGTGGCACGCATTTTGCTCTAGTAACTCTAAGCAATATTCAAAGCATTATTATTTGGAGTCACAGATGAAACAAAAACTGGTTTTAGTCGGCAATGGTATGGCAGGTATACGCGCCATTGAAGAACTATTCAAACATAACACGACGGGTGACGTCGGTTGTGAGCGTTATGATATTACCGTTATCGGTGCTGAACCCCATCCTAACTACAATCGTATTATGCTGTCGCCCGTGCTCGCGGGTGAGCAAACCATTGATGATATTATTTTAAACAGCATCGAATGGTATGAAGAAAATAATATCGAACTCATTACCGGTGATGCCGCCACAGAAATTTCGCGTGTAAAAAAATCGGTGATTACTGAAAGCGGAAAAGAGTTCCCCTATGACCGTTTGTTAATTGCAACCGGTTCAAACCCGTTTATTATTCCCATTCCCGGTGCGGACAAAGAAGGCGTGTTGGGTTTTCGTGATATCTCTGATGTCAACGTGATGGTGCAGGCTGCCAAAGATTATAAAACAGCAGTGGTGATCGGCGGGGGTCTATTAGGCCTGGAAGCAGCGAACGGTTTAATGAAACAAGGTATGGATGTCACCGTTGTGCATTTACTTGATTCGTTAATGGAGCGTCAATTAGATAAACCGGCATCGGCCTTATTAAAAGCGTCATTAGAAGAACGTGGCATGACCTTTCTAATGGAGGCGTCAACGGCTGAGATTGTCGGTGACCCGAATAAAAATGGACGAGTCAGTGGTGTGAAGTTTACTGATGGCTCAGAGATTGATGCTGACCTTGTTGTGATGGCTGTTGGTATCCGCCCGAACTTCGAATTGGCAAAAAAGGCGGGCATCCATTGCGAACGTGGCATCTTGGTGAATGACACCATGCAAACGTTTGACCCACAGATTTATGCAGTAGGCGAATGTGTGCAACATCGTAATGAATGTTACGGTCTGGTTGCACCGTTATTTGAGCAGGCAAAAGTCGCAGCAAATCATCTTGCTCATGTCGGCAGTACACGTTACATCGGTTCGATGACCTCAACAAAATTAAAAGTGACTGGTATCGATTTGTTTTCTGCGGGTGAATTTAATGAAGCAGAGGGCGACGAAGTTTTACAAATGCAAGATATTGCTAGCGGTATTTATAAAAAATTAGTGATTAAAGATAATGTCATAAAAGGTGCCGTCATGTTTGGTGACACCATGGACGGTACCTGGTATTTCAGTTTAATGCGTGATGAAACCAACATTGCTGATTTTCGTAAGACGATATTATTTGGCCAGCATGATCTAGGTGATGCCGGTCATGGTGAAGCAGCGATGGTGATGTCGTTACCTGATGATGCTGAAATCTGTGGTTGTAACGGCGTGTCTAAAGGTGAAATTGTTCAAGCGATTAGCAAGGATGGTCTGTTCACATTAGATGAAGTGCGTGCTCACACTAAAGCGTCTTCTTCCTGTGGTTCTTGTACCGGTCTGGTTGAATCACTACTGGCATCGACGGTAGGTGAAGGTTACGATGCAACACCTAGTAAGAAAGCCGTGTGTGGCTGTACCGATCACGGCCATGATGATGTGATTAACGCCATTAAAGATTATGAATTAAAAACTATGCAAGCGGTTCGTGATTTTCTGGAATGGAAAACACCAGACGGTTGTGCGGCCTGTCGCCCCGCTTTAAATTATTATTTATTAGCGCGTTGGCCTGCAGAATATCAAGATGATGCGCAGTCACGTTTCATTAACGAACGTGCGCACGGTAACATCCAGAAAGATGGCACTTATTCGGTTATCCCACGTATTTTTGGTGGTTCAACAAGCGCCCAACAATTAATGGACTTGGGTAAAATTGCAGAAAAGTGGAAAGTGCCAACGGTTAAGTTTACCGGTGGTCAGCGCATTGACATGTTAGGCATTAAAAAAGAAGAGCTACCTGGAATCTGGGGCGACTTATCGGATGCGGGTTTTGTTTCAGGTCATGCTTACGGTAAAGCATTACGCACAGTAAAAACTTGCGTGGGTTCACAATGGTGTCGTTTCGGCACGCAGGATTCAACACGCTTAGGTATCTTGTTAGAAGAGTTGACCTGGGGTTCGTGGATGCAGCATAAATATAAATTAGCGGTATCGGGTTGTCCGCGTAACTGTGCAGAAGCGACCATTAAAGATTTTGGCGTGGTGTGTGTTGATTCTGGTTACGAATTGCATGTTGGCGGTAATGGCGGTATTAAAGTTCGGGTAACCGATTTATTATGCAAGGTTGAAACAGAAGAAGAAGTCATTGAGTACGTGGCAGCCTTTACCCAAAAGTATCGTGAAGAGGCACACTATCTAGAACGCACCGCACCGTGGGTTGAACGTGTTGGTTTAACCTATATTAAAACGTGCATTTTAGATGACGAAGCTGAACGCAAAGCACTGGCAGAGCGATTTAAATTTAGTCAAACATTCGCACAAATCGATCCATGGAAAGAACGTGCTGAAGGTAAAGCGTCACACGAGTTTACGCAATTAAAGGTTGCCGGCTAGGAGCTTGTCCGAGAACGATAAACTGAACATAGTCCCCCTCTCCCAGAGAGAAGGGACATAAAGAATAAATTTTGGAGCAAACATTATGAGTAATAACTGGATAGAAGTTGTTGCATTAGAAGACATACCGCAATTGGGTTCACGCGTTATCAAAACCGATAGCATGAACATTGCCGTATTCCGTACCGCAAGTGATGAAGTGTTCGCCATCAAAGATGAGTGTCCGCATAAACAAGGGCCGCTATCTCAGGGTATAGTGCATGGTTCATCTGTAACCTGCCCAATGCATAATTGGAAAATTGATCTTGCCAGCGGTGAGGCACTGGGGCCGGATGAAGGTTGTACTAATGTATTTCCAGTGAAAGTAGAAAGCGGCATGGTATTCATCGATATTAAATTGGCTGCCGTAGCTTAAGACGGCATTAAAATAAATTTCAGCGAGGAAATGGCAATGAACGTAGAAGACATTATGACCACAAATGTGCGCACAGTATCATCTGATAAAAAACTGGGTGAAGTGGTTTCCCTCATGTGCATATATCGTTACAGCGGTATCCCTGTTGTTGATGATGGAAAACTGATTGGAACGGTGTCGGAGAGTGATGTGTTGGGAAGAATGTTTCCGAAACTGGAAGACTTGATGAGCGGCATGTCATCGGTTGATTATGATAAGCAAATGGATCAGTACAGTGATGTGGTTAGTGTTACGGTAAAAGAGGTGATGACACCAGTGGTAATCTCGGTAAAACCTGATATGCATATTCTGCAGGCGGCTTCGATGATGGTCGGCAGAAAGTTCCGTCGTATTCCGGTTGCTATTGGCGATAAACTAGTCGGTATGGTGAGCATGGGTGATGTACATAAAGCGATTTACCAGAGTACGTTGGCAACAAAATTTTAATAAGCATTAATCGCAGAAAAGAAAACAGTCCGCGAATAACGCAAAAGACACAAAGTTTAAAAACTTAAAAAGCTTTTTTCGCGGATAAGTTACTTTTTCTTTGTGTTTATATGGTGAGATAAAAAAATATGTTATTTGGTCGTACACAAAAAAATCCCATAAAGATTGTTGATAAAGGCATCGTTGAATGGAAATATGCCACCTGTGGTTACTGTTCAACAGGCTGTGCGATGGAAGTCGGACTGAATAAAGAAGGCAAGCCGGTTTCATCTCGCGGTGTTGCCGATGCCGATGTTAATCGTGGCAAGTTATGTCTGAAAGGCATTTATGAACACGAATTATTTGATTCTGCCGGTCGTGGCACAATGCCTAAAAAACGAAATCAGTGGCATCAAGATTGGCAGAATACAGATTGGGATACGGCTCTTGATACTACGCATGATGCCATTCGTCGTATACAGGAAAAATATGGTCGCGATTCATTCGCTATTGTTTCCACCGGTCAGATGCTGACTGAAGAATTTTATACCCTCGGAAAATTAACACGTGGTTTAATCGGTACCAATAACTATGACGGCAATACAACGCTGTGTATGGCTTCGGCTGTTTCAGGGTATAAACGTTCGTTTGGTTCAGATGGCCCGCCAGGTTGTTACGAAGATTTTGAGCATACCGACTGTTTGATGGCGTGGGGTTCTAATCTGCCAGAGCAACACCCCATCATTTACTGGCGCATGAAAGATGCACAGGAAAAAAAGAAATTTCCGCTGATCGTTATCGATCCGCGTGTCACCATGCTGGCACAGTTTGCTGATATCCATCTACCGATWACCCCCGGCACCGATGTGGTACTGCAAAATGCGATGATGCATGTCATTTTTGACGARAACCTTGAAGACAGCGCTTACATTGAAGCAAATACCAATGATGTCGAAGCGTTACGTGAAGAAGTCGCAAAATACGATCCGACAACCGCGGCAAAAATTTGCGGTATTGATGAAGACACCATTCGTAGTGTGGCACGTTTATTTGCTAACGCCGGTGCGGCGATGTCTATCTGGACCATGGGTATCAACCAGTCAACGCACGGTTCTGACGGTGTTGTCGGCATTAATAATCTGTCATTAATAACCGGCAATGTGGGCAAACCCGGTGGCACCTCACTCTCTATCACCGGGCAATGTAATGCCATGGGTACCCGAGAATGGTCATCGTGTTCAGGTCTGCCTAACTACCGTGCGCTAGAAAATGAACAGGACCGAAAAGATATCGCCGAGTTCTGGAATATTGACGAAGAATTTCTGCCGAAAAAACGCGGCATGTTTCAGACGGATATTTACCATGCTATCGAAGCCGGCGAAATAAAAGGTTTGTGGTTGATTGCGACTAACCCGCTAAGTTCATTGCCTAACTCAGAGCGTGTTCGCCGTGCCATGCAAAAACTCGAATTTTGTGTGGTGCAGGACTGCTACGAAGACACCGAAAGTGCACAGTATGCGCATGTCTATTTACCCGCGGGTACCTGGGCGGAAAAAGAAGGTGTGATGACCAATACCGAGCGTCGCATTAATCTGGTTAAACCCATCGTAAAACCACCGGGTGARGCTAAACCGGATTTGTGGATTTTTAATGAGATGGCGAAGCGATTCAATAAAAACGGTAAGGTCWCRTTTCCTGAAAAAGCRGCTGAYATCTTTCTTGAGATGGCAAGTATTTCAAAAGGCCGTCTGGTCGATATCTCAGGCTTGAGTCATGATCTAATCGAAGAACATCGTGGTGTGCAATGGCCATACACCGAGGCGCAACTTAATGCTAATGAAGCACCGCCACAAGGTGGCAAACGGCTGTATACCGAAGCCGCCACTTTCCGTTATGCCGACGGCAAGGCAAAACTAATTCCGCTACCGTTTATCGATAACAATGAAGTGCCGGATGAAAAATTTCCAATCTGGCTTAACACGGGTCGATTAATAGAACACTGGCATGGTCGTWCTAAAACGGGAAARATTGGTAATATTAATAAGTATAGCCCGATACCGTTTATTGAGATTAAYCCWGAYCTTGYCGCYGAGTTAGGCATCCAGCGTGGCGAGTATGTGCGTCTGGTMTCYCGTCGTTCTGATGCGGTGGTGATGGCAACGCCGACWCAGCGTGTGCCCAAAAATATGATATTCCTGCCGTTTCATTTTCATGACTGYGCGAATCGCTTAACGCTGGGTTTACTTGAYCCGCATTCTCGYCAGCCAGCRTATAAACAATCTGCCGTTCGTATTGAAAAACTSGAYGACCAGCAAGCGGCMGCAAAACTAAGCATGGAAATGCGWGCATTTTARTAMATSCTTTTWAACATAAGAATTTATGATRATTTGTCATAAGGTAGCTTAATGATTGAAGTAAGAGACAACGAACCAGAATATGCTTTGCTGAAAGACCCARGCTGCAAAACGCTWAATGTCTATGGYGACCCTATTGAAACAGTGAATGAAACAGATTCACGTCGTCACCAATCGCTAAATATAAATGAAGATARCGCAATTGGTGAAAATCCCAACCGTTATAAGCAACACGGTTTCTATTTTAATGCAGATAACTGCATTGCCTGTCATGCCTGTGAGGCAGCCTGCAGTGAAAAAAATGATAACCCTGCACACATTTCATTTCGATCAGTTGGTTTTGTCGAGGGTGGAACGTATCCTGCTTACCAACGTCTCAATATTTCTATGGCGTGTAACCACTGCGATGATCCGGTCTGCTTAAAAGGATGTCCGACACGCGCTTACACAAAATTCGCTGAGTACGGTGCGGTATTGCAAGACCCGGATATCTGTTTTGGCTGTGGTTATTGCACATGGGTATGTCCTTATAATGCACCGCAGCTTGACCCGGTAAAAGGTGAAGTTAGTAAATGTAATATGTGTGTTGATCGCCTGGAAGTCGGTTTGAAGCCAGCTTGTGTGTCTGCCTGTTTAGGTAACGCGCTGGATTTTGGCGTGATTGAAAATATTCCCGAAAATCGTACACAAGCAAAAACAGAGATTCCAGGTTTTCCTCGAACCGATATCACGCGTCCGAATATTCGTTTTCAACAGACACGTACCACGCAGCGTGATATGAATCGAGTCGATCAGAACCCGGTGAAATATCATCGTGAAGAAAAGTCTGAAAATTTCAAACCCGTGGTGGATGTAAAGCAAGGTGCAACAAAGAGTGGAAACGTTCGTGAATGGAACTGGGCAAAATTATTAGGTTCGCACGAAAATGCACATATCGCCTTTACCTTGAGTGCGCAGACTGTGATGGCAATGTTTGTAATATTGCTTTTCGGTTCAGATTCTCTGCCGTTCGAACCGATTGCAAACTTTATGGCGAGCAATGCACTATTACCTGTTTTGCTGATAATGGTTGGTTTGTTGAGCTTTGGTTTATTCAAGCTGAATATGCATTTGGGTAAACCCCATCGTTTTTACCGTGGTTTCTATAATCTTAGGCACTCTCCGGTCAGTCGTGAAATTGCCGGTGTCTCTGCTTTTTATACCGGTCTATTGGGTTACAGTTTTTTTGCATTGCTGGCTTCGTTTGATACTGGCTATGAGAGTGTTATGCAATTGTTGCAACTTATATTCGCGGGCATCGGCGTGCTGGGTGCGGGTTTCGGTGGTTACTTTATGTATAAGTTATACCGTATCGAAGCGCGACCTTTCTGGAACCATTGGCACACTGCCGCTAGTTTTTGTGCAACTGGCCTGGTACTGGGTTCATTATTGTTAGCACTTACAGCATTAGTTTTTTCTAGTATGAGCAACGAGTTGGCTATGGTGTTGTTGAGCTTGATTGGTTTCGGCTTACTGTTAGAGATGGCAGGGTTGATTAGTCATGCAGCAAGCCTCAAATCGGTCAGTAGCGAAGGGGCGGCATCGCACTATTTACAGACCACGCGATACGGTAATGCTTACTGGCTCCGTAACGCCATACTAGTTATGGCATTGTTACTGGTTGGTTATATGTTTTTTAGTGAACATTCTTCCGCTATTGCATTTGCAATACTGGCAGTCATTACGCTTACCAGTAATATTATCGGCCGTGCTTTGTTTTATGTTGTGGTTATTCCGACGACCATGCCGGGTGCATTTTTCTGGAAAAATAATGATTTTGTTGAGCATGCCAGAGAAGTAGGTTTGGCAGATATGCCGCAGATGGGCGTGGCGTATGAAAGGCATCATAAATTTGATATGGCTGAATTAATTAAAACAATTCGAACGACAACGATAAAGCAAAAGTATTCACAGTTTAAAAGTATCTTTACTGGTTAGTGCTTCATCAAGGCGGTATTGATGGATTGAGTCGGTCTGCCAGTGTTCATGGCAAGGCACGTCTCGCAGTGAATGACCATCGCCCTTCGCAAGAAATATATTGAAGATTGCTGCAAGCGCTAAGAAAAAAACGGAAAAGAAAAAGCCACTCGTCGATACGTATATGACATGTTTCCATAAGGTTATGGTCAACAGGCTTGTGAGATTGCAGGCAGTGAGAGCCGCTTAAGCGGTTGCTTGATCTATAGCAATAATGGGGTAGTTGGGTAAATTACCTATATAAGATAACTCTAATATGATATGCTCGCACTTTATTCGCGAGAGGTGTCATTTGTTTTTGCTCGCATTATTCTAGATTTGGAGATAATAATGAGTTCAAAAAATAAACAATTGGAATCGACTGAAAAAGTAGACGAAGCCATATCTAAATACAACGATTCGAAGTTACTGCAGTTTGATGAAAACAACACCGTTTCATCCGGTAACGACATCAATGCAAAAATCACATCTTTAGACACCGATCTCGCACACCTGCGTAATGAGTTAGGTTCGATAAACAATAGTGTCGAAGAAGGCCTGGATCGATTAGGCGATACCGATACCGACTTAACAGCTAAAGTTTCTGAAACCTATAAGCGATTAGGTGAAATTGATAATGCATACAAATCATTATTAGAAATYTCATCACGYATYGATCGTGATRTTCGAAAGTTAAATGGTRATGTTAGTGATGTTGCKGAGCAATCWGCGACKGGCATTAAAACGCTTGAGCAATCAACCATKGCTCAATCACATGAGTTTGCGCAGAAGAACCAGTTGGTTGCATCGAGAGTAAGCCAATTAGTTGAGACTTCAAAATTAACTAACAATTTACTTGAACAAAAAATTCATACTACAACAGAAAGTATTCTTCATATCGAAAAACGAATCGTTGCGGAAATTGAAGGCCTGTCGAGTGTTACCGACGAAAAAACAAAATCGATAAAAACATCTGTTGATAGTAATAAAGCAAAAATTCTAAAACTACAATCGGTAGATGAAGCCATTATTAGACGGGCTACCACACTGGAAATAACATCAGCTGAACTTAATGTGAGTAGTCAACGACTGGACGCATCGGTTGAGCAATTAGARTTAAGTTCAAATGTCTTAACACATAATATTGATACACTAAAAGACCGTACCTCTGAATTAGAAAAAATAACCAATAGCCATGGTTTTTTAATCGGTGGCCTGCAAAAAGCCGGTGCTGAGTTATCAGATAAAATTATCGCATTAACTAATCGTGAAAATAAACGATTCAATATGGTGAGTGCCGGTTTTTTATTGTTACTGGTTGTTACAGCCGTCATCTACTTTGCACAGCAAAGTCAGTTCGACATCAAAGATGCCACTATTGCAGATCGAAGTGAAATCGTTGACCATAAAATTATTAGCTTACAGCAGGGCCAGGCCGTTTCAACCGCGACAACGAACGACAGTCTGACTGTGCTGGAAGATAAAATAGAATCATTGAATGCAGCGATGCAGGCAGAAATTGCGCAGGTTGATTATAAAATGCAAGGCATGAAGGATCAGGTTCAAAGTGTCGAAGGGCGCTTGAGTCAGTCATCACCATTTAGTGGTATTGGTGATGATAATATTCTACATGGCTCACAATGGATTGCAGAACTGCCAAAAGAAAATTTTGTCGTTCAGTTAGCGCTTACCAATGATAAAGCGACAATGTATGAACTGGCGCAACGATACAATTACTACCTTAAAGATTCATTGTCTTACTTTGAAGTAAAAAAAGAAGGCATAACTAAATATGTATTACTGTCAGGTAACTATGTAACGCAGGATAAAGCGCTGTCAGCAATAAAATCTCTGCCAACATATATTGATATGCAGCGTCCACAGATACAAAGTGTTGAAGCTGTACAGGTATTTCTTTCGAAGTAGGTAGTAAACGAGCACTAGAATGTGACCGGTTTCGCATAGTTTTCAAGCTATATATGGCGCAATAAGTTATTGAGCGGGACTTGATTTATTAACAGTTTAATAAAAATTGAAAAACAAGGAAAAGGACTGTAGTTATGACAATTATCGAGCAATTAGCGCTTCAAGATAAACTCACCACTTTGATAGAAGGCGGAAAAGCCAGGATAAAACACACGGGGCAGGTCGTTGAATTAAAGCGTGTGAGTGAATATGGCATATCTATTGTGCTATTTCGCACAGGTGGCGAATATTTTATATCAAATAAATTTTTAGAGCCTGTATATAGTATTCATTAGACTTACGGATGTCGTCAGGAGTTACTAGGCGAAATCGGGTGACAAGTTATCTAAACTTTAATGTTTTCCTGTAACCCCAAGTTTAAAAACACACCTGACAAAAACATTGCTTATTTGTACGATAAACCTGATAAATAGATTAACACCAATTTATCAGCTTTAAATTGACTCAATATATTTAACTGTAAACACCAACTTGTTTTAGTCTTTTAGAACGCATAACGCCTAGGTTAATTGGCCCGCAAAGTGCTGTAGTTTTTTTGTTTAAACTTGAGTGGAGCGAATACACAAAAAAGATGCGGAGCTTTGTGGCTCCATTAACCTATTGTTAGGCATTTTCTTTCATTTTCCCATTCGCAACACGGAGTCCCATTGCTAACCCCAAAGCCAATAATCCAGCCACCAATACTGTTCCAGGGGATGCTCCTAAATGTTCAAACCACTGCGTATAAAAATGAATGCCCCCAAAGGTTGCAACTGTATTTAGAACCCACCTACGATTGCGTTTCCATGACCATATAGCAGTCGCCAGTAATGCCAAAGCCCAAAGAACAGCAAAAGTTGTATCTGACATAACCATATCTCTAGTTGCGGAACGATCTCCCCACAGAGAGCCTACCCAAAAACCAAAATTAACAAGGAATACACTCGCTCTTGCTGATGCCAACGCAATCCTTTCAAATTCTGCTGAAAGCCTCTTTGATAACTGATAAAGGCCAATAGCTAATATACTGAAAAGTATAACTGTAATGGTAGGTTCTTGAATTACCAAAAAGTAACTTGCATGAAAGTAGCCTGTTCTTGCACCGATGCAGGCTGCCAACATCAAAGTTGCGAGAACTGTTAACAAAGTGCTTCTAGCAAATATACCTGCCACGGCAAATATCGCTGTCACAGATAGAATTGATGACAGGCTGCCTTTGAACTCCGTTACAAGGCCACCACCTGTCATTAACGCTCCAACCAAGATACAAATATTGGCAAGAACTTTCCATTGCTCCCAATTGTTACGCAATATTGCTAGACCAGCAATAAGGATAACCAAACCAATTGCAATTGCCGTTGTTGTAGCTGGGACTAAAGCGAGAGACGCCCCACTAACAGCAATAACACCAAATCCTATCAATATATTAAAAGCGAGTGAACCTGTAGATTTCTCTGACAGCTCACTAAACTTGTCGTGCTCAATCTGTGTAATCTTTCCTTCACCTAGCAATTGATCAAGGTCGATAGTTACTTTCATCAGTACTCCTTTGAATGCATAACGCTGGTAATAACCGATTTGCTAACCGGCCATATATACAGAGTGTAGCGAAGCGAAACGAAACGGCGTATTTGTTGGTCAGATGCAGCGCCTGTGTTAGAAAATGATAGTAATATTAAATTCGGTGGTCCGTGCGTGATGGCGTTCACTGGGATCCAGAAATGAGTAAATAAATTAATGTTTGACACCATAGTCACTTGTTATGCGTAGCATTCACCGACGAATCATACATGTTGCCGTAGCATGGGCATATATTTGCCCTTCTAAATCTTTTAATGAGCCTTCAGATACACCTAGTGACCTAGATATATTTATTATCCTTCCTTCAGCTATTAACGATACATTCATAGGAACTGCTTTAAGCATTTTTAAATTTAAATCGATTGTTGCATATCCGACGCCAGGATCTAAAGTCGAGTGAACGGCACAGCCAGTGACCGAATCCAAAACGGTCGCTGAAAATCCTCCATGAACACCTCCAAGGGGATTTAGGTGCCTATCATCTGCGGTGGCTTCAAAAATTATTTTCCCGTATTCCACCGCTATACCCTTCATAGGAATAGTCATTGCAATCGATGGCATGGGAATCCTTCCTTCTACCATAGCCGTCATCATTTCCAAGCCTGACATGTTTTCCATTAACATAAGTACACTACCTCAAAACATATAAATTTACCGAAAGCGGTGTACGCCTAGACATAATGACTTTCCGCTATTGGTGCCGACCTCCGTCCTAAACGTGGATTAATGCAAAGCATCAGAGCCATAATGATTAAGGGTATAAGCCCATTAACAAACAGGATCGGAGGTCAACATGACAAGTTCAAACATACTATTTATTGGCATGGATGTACACAAAGAAAGCATAGAAATCGCCATAGCAGAAGGCGCTAGCCATGAGGTACGTCGCTACGGCAAGATAGGTGGGGCACACGACGCCATGCGAAAAATGCTGCGCAAACTGGTTTCACAAGGGAAAAGCCTGCATTTTTGCTATGAAGCCGGCCCCTGTGGTTACGAGCTATACCGCTACCTGGTTTCAGAGGGTCACGACTGCTGGGTTGTGGCGCCATCGATGATCCCAAAGCGACCCGGTGACAAAGTAAAAACCGACAAACGTGATGCAGTTCAACTCGCCCGCTTGTTTCGTGCCGGAGAGCTCACCCCGGTCTATGTTCCCGATCGTGAGGATGAAGCTATTCGCGATATATCCCGTGCGCGGGAAGACACCATGCTGGTCCGAAAATCAGCACGACAACGGCTGAAATCTTTTTTACTGCGCCACGATATACGTTACCAGGGAAAAACATCGTGGACCGAAGCCCATTTGCGCTGGTTAGCGGATGAAGTGCGCTGCCCTTCTGCCGTGCAGCAGATTGTATTTCAGGAGTGCGTCAATGCCGTCACCGAATCACAACACCGTCTGCAACGACTCGATAAACAAATTGAGCACTTCGTGAAACAGTGGCGGTTATATCCTGCAGTAGAAGCGTTGATGAGTATGCATGGCGTACAGATGGTTGTGGCCGTGACGATGGTATCCGAGCTGGGTGATATCAGCCGGTTTGAAAATCCCAAACAACTGATGAGTTTTTTAGGGTTAACGCCCTCGGAGCATTCGAGCGGCCCACGTACCAGGCGAGGCGGCATTACCAAAACCGGCAATGGTCATGTGCGGCGCATACTCATTGAAGCGGCCTGGTGTTATCGCTACCCGGCCAAAGTGAGTCGAGAAATGCAACGGCGTCAAGCCAAAGTCCCGTTAGCCATACGTGAGATTGCATGGCGTGCGCAGTGTCGTTTAACGCAACGTTATCAACACCTGCAGCGAAAGGGAAAGCCACACAATGTTACCGTGGTTGCACTGGCTCGTGAGCTCGCCGGTTTTATGTGGGCGATCGCCAAAGAAGTAAAGTATCCATAAACATCGCGATGAAAGAAACAAAATATTTTATACAAAAAAGGAGGTGAACAAAAGCGACGCGAAAAACACATAACACCTTTTGAGATTACGCGTGAGCACGCCACCACGGTGAGAAGAATCCTCGGAAACGTTAAGCGCCTTGTTGAGTGGATAACGAAACAATGATGCACGTACCTAGAGAGAGGTAACTTCGCGGCGTACACAAGTAATGCGGTACCCAATCCGCGAATATCAGCATGACAACCGTCGTATTACTGGTGCCGTGCTCACACCTAATCTTAAAAGGGTGAAAGAATTCTAAATATATTTTTGGAAGGAGATCGGCTTTGCTATTGACAGCGGAAAGTCATATCAACGTTTTGCATAACCTGACGGTTTTACACAGAGCGTAACGCAGTGAAGCGGCGTGTAAAACCGGTCAGCGTTAATGCACTTGTTATAAGTCGTTTTCTTCGTCATCTGATTCTTCAGCGAAATCAGATAAGTGCTCTAATTTTATATTATGTTTTAATTCTGTTAGTTTTATATAGTCTTGGCGAAGGTTCTCTAAACTTTCATTTTCTTTGATACTTTCTTCTGTTTCATCATCTTCATTGGATGGTTCTGCAGGAGGAATTACAGGATCAACATCTCCACCACATGTAATTAATTCGACTAAATCTTTAACCGATGTTCTTAAGTCACTTTGGTTGGCATCATTAAAATCATCAATTCCTTCTTTTATTTCTTCCGTGAGTTCATCAATGACTTGTTGTTTAACACGAAGCATGCGCGCCTCCCATCTTTCCTTAT
>NVWZ01000013.1 GCA_002746365.1 Thiotrichaceae bacterium | reverse complement strand
AAAGGTCTCATAATGTCACTGGTTTTGAAGAGACTGTAACCTTTATTAGTAAATAACGATTTTAATCGTTCTGAAGCAACCTATGGACTTTCAGTCCATAGTCGTTGAGTTTTATTCTTGATGTAGTTCAATTTTTTCTGCTTTCTGTCTTTTTTGTGACCTGTTTGTGACCTCTGGTGGAGTATCTTTTTAATTACGAAGCTGTTTATGCCACTTATATAAGTCAGATTTTGTAAAGGAGGAATGAGAAATGATTAAAACAATGTCTGATACAAAAAGAAATCTAAATTCAAAAGGAGTATTTATCATGATTAAGCAAATGATCTCAGTTTTTATGATGACCCTATTTATCATGTCCATGCCGACCATTGTTCATGCGGATTATGGAGATGAGGTGAAACTGCTGGCCTCTGATGGTGCATATGATGACAGCTTAGGCCGGTCTATTTCGATCAGTGGTGATACCGCTATCGTCGGGGCAAATGGTGATGATGACAACGGCATTAGTTCCGGTTCTGCCTATGTTTTTGTGCGCGATACTGCCGGTGACTGGACCGAGCAGCAAAAGCTGCTGGCCTCCGATGGTGCAGCTTCTGACGTCTTCGGCGAGTCTGTTTCAATCAGCGGTGATACCGCCATCGTTGGGGCACGTGGTGATGATGACAACGGCAGTAATTCCGGTTCTGCCTATGTCTTTGTGCGCGACACTGCCGGCGTCTGGACCGAGCAGCAAAAACTGCTGGCCTCCGATGGCGCAGCTGGTGACTACTTCGGTCGGTCTGTTTCGATCAGCGGCGATACCGTTATCGTCGGAGCATATTGGGATGATGACAACGGCACTAGTTCTGGTTCTGCCTATGTCTTTGTGCGCGACACTGCCGGCGACTGGACCGAGCAGCAAAAGCTGCTGGCCTCTGATGGTGCAGCTTCTGACTACTTCGGCACTTCTGTTTCGATCAGTGGTGATATCGCCATCGTTGGGGCAAATGGTGATGATGACAACAGCAGTAATTCCGGTTCTGTCTATGTCTTTGTGCGCGACACTGCCGGCGTCTGGACCGAGCAAAAGCTGCTGGCCTCCGATGGCGCAGCTTCTGATGGCTTTGGCGGGTCTGTTTCGATCAGTGGTGATACCGCCATCGTCGGGGCATCCGGTGATGATTACAACGGTTCTGCCTATGTCTTTGTGCGCGACACTGTTGGCGACTGGACAGAGCAAAAGCTGCTGGCCTCCGATGGCGTTTCTAACGACTCCTTCGGTGTGTCTGTTTCGATCAGCGGTGATACCACCATCGTCGGGGCATATAATGATGATGTCAACGGCATTAATTCCGGTTCTGCCTATGTCTTTGTGCGCGACACTGCCGGCGTTTGGACAGAGCAAAAGCTGCTGGCCTCCGATGGCGCAGCTTATGACAACTTCGGCCAGTCTGTTTCRRTCAGCGGTGATACCGCCATCGTCGGGGCACCCGGTGGTGATGACAACAACAGCAGTAATTCCGGTTCTGCCTATGTCTACACGAACACGGTGGTCACCGTTCCTGACATCACTGTCACTGACTCAGTGGCGCCGATCAATGATCTCACTGTGGCTTTTGGTGATGTTACCGAGCTGGCATTCTCTGAGCAAGCGGTCTATGTTACTAATGATGGCGATGCCAATCTGACCCTTGGAAATATAAACGCACTGGCAGCACCGTTCACTATCGAGACCGATAACTGCTCGGGCCAGGTGCTGACACCGGGAGCCTTCTGCAACATAAAGGTAAGATTCTCACCATCATCAACAGGAAACTTTAGCGACAGCTTCGATATCCCCTCTGATGATCCGAACGAAAACCTGGTAACGGTCGGTGTTTACGGTACAGGGGTTGGAGTAGTATCGGTGCCGGATATTACTGTTACCGACTCTATCGCACCTGTGGATGATCTGCAGATAGCATTTGGTAATGTCACCCAGGCAACTTTATCAAATCAGACGGTCACCATTACCAATGACGGCAATGGTGATCTGAATATTGGAAATATTGCTGCTCTAGATGTACTGGTAGCGCCTTTCAGTATTCTGAATGATACCTGCTCATCAACAACCGTAGCACCAACAGCAAGTTGCACATTAACTGTCAGCTTTGAGCCAACTAGTACAGGAAGCTTCAATGACAGCTTTGATATTCCTTCTGATGATACCGATGAAGCGAGTGTTACCGTTACTTTGTCTGGTACAGGGGTTATATTACTGATTCCTGATATCACCGTTACCGACTCAGTTTTACCTGTAGATGATCTGCAACTCACATTTGGTAATGTGCTTCAGGGAACGGCGTTGGATGAAGCAGTCACCATTACCAATAATGGCACGGCTGATCTGACTATCGGCAATATTGCTAATGCGAATGTGCTGGCAGTACCTTTCAGTATTCTAAATGATAACTGCTCAGGTCAAACGGTTGCTGTAGCAGCGAACTGTACTTTAACGGTCAGGTTTGCGCCAACGGCAGCAATAACTTCGAATGACAGCTTCGACATCCCTTCTGATGACCCGGACGAGAATCCGGTGACGCTTAACCTGTCAGGCACCGGTATCAGCACCGTCATACCGGCACCGGAGATAAGCGTTACTGATCCGCTGTCATTTGGTTATGTTGCCGAGGGAAATATGGTTGATGAAATAATTACCATCACCAATGATGGCACGGCTGACCTGACTATCGGCAATATTGCACAGGCCAATGCGCTGGATGCACCCTTCAGTATCCTGAATGACAACTGCTCGGGACAGATTATTGCTGCTGGCGAAAGCTGCACATTAACGGTCAGGTATGAACCTGTCAGCATCGGCACCTTCAGTGATAGTTTTGATGTGCCATCAAATGATGCAGATGAAGCTGTCGTTACCATTAACCTCAGCGGCACCTCTGACGAGGCGGGCAACGGCAATAATGGTTTGTTTGGCCTGACGCTCAACCCGCTGTTATTGCTTGCCATGCTCATGCTGTTGGCTATCAGTCATGGTTACAGACGTTGGTAATAAGGGGGTTGCGATCCCGGCCTGCAACGTGGCGCGACGATTGTCGCCGCGCCACCTGCTCAAGCTACAAAGTATTTCTGGCGGCCATCAAAGCCAGTGAATAGTTTTGATCTGATTAACGGGACATATGGAATAAATGAAAAGTTTTATCTTACATGTGTATCCACGCGATATAAGACCCGAATCTCCACCGGGGCATCATGAAATCGTGGGCGTGGTGGAAAGTGTTGAAGATGAAAAACAAACCCCGTTTACCAGCCCGCAGGAATTGTGGAAAATTCTGGTAGAAGCGGAAAATCAACCGGGGTCGGAGTGGGTAAAGAATATTGTCCACAGATGAACGCAAATAAATACAGATCAAAAGCTTAAATTCTTAGTCCGCGAATAACGCGAAATACGCAAAGTATTAAAAACAAAAAAGCTTTTTTCGCGTTCTTTGCGTTATTCGCGGACTGTTTTTTATTTTTTATTTGCGTTCATCTGTGGACAATAGATGTTTTTATTTTTCGCGTCTTTTGCAATAAATTGACTCCGACCCCTGAATACGTGACACTGCAACCTATATTGAAAACACACAAAACTTAAATGCCTGAAACCATCGCAGACGATTCTGTTGGCATCGTCGAAACTCAAATTATCCATTTTTCCGAAGCGCTGACGCTGGAATGTGAGAAAACGCTGAATCAGTACGACATCGCCTATGAAACTTATGGTGAGTTAAACGCTGATGCCAGCAATGCTATTCTAATTTGTCACGCATTATCGGGTGATCAGCACGCCGCTGGTTATAACAGTATGGATGACAAAAAGCCCGGCTGGTGGGATAGCGCTATCGGGCCGGGAAAAGCGATCGACACCAACCGGTTTTTTGTGGTTTGCCTTAACAATCTTGGCGGCTGTAAAGGTTCCACCGGGCCTAATACCATTAACCCGGAAACCGGTAAATACTGGGGGCCGGATTTCCCTATCGTGACGGTGAAAGACTGGGTGCTCAGCCAATATCGCTTTATGYTGTCATTGGAYATTGGTCACTGGTGTGCAGTAGTYGGTGGCAGTCTGGGTGGCATGCAGGTGATGCAGTGGACTATTGATTATCCTGATTTAATTAAACACGCCATTATTATCGCYGCTGCATCCAGGCTTTCTGCRCAAAATATTGCRTTTAAYGAAGTSGCGCGACAGTCCATTATGGCTGACCCGGATTTCTGTGAAGGSCATTATTTAGAAAAAAAYACGGTGCCGCGTAGAGGATTAATGCTGGCGAGGATGCTCGGTCACATCACCTATTTATCGGATGATGCGATGCGCGATAAGTTTGGTCGTGAGCTACGTGAGGGCAAGCTTAATTTTGGTTTTGATGTCGATTTTCAGGTTGAAAGTTATTTACGTTATCAGGGGCGTTCATTCGTTGATCGTTTCGATGCCAACACCTACTTATTGATGACAAAAACACTGGATTATTTTGATCCTGCCGCTGAATATGATGACGATCTGGCAACCGCCTTTGCACAGACTAAAGCCCGATTTTTGGTTGTATCATTTACCTCGGACTGGCGTTTTGCACCGGAGCGATCACGAGAAATAGTGAAGGCGCTGTTGCAGGCAGAAAAGCGTGTGAGTTACATTGAAATTGAGGCCAATCAGGGRCACGATGCTTTTTTGATTCCAATACCGCACTATRTGAATSTGTTCAATTCGTATATGAATAACCTGGCTGAGGAACTGTCATGACCCGGCACTATCAACCTTCAGCCGTGGCTATCAATGGTGGTTTACGCGCCGATCTCGCTATTATTGCGCAGTGGATAAAAAGTGGCGCGAAAGTTTTGGATCTTGGCTGTGGCGACGGTACGCTACTGGCGTATCTGCGAGACAATCGCGACGTTCAGGGATACGGTCTGGAAATCAATGCTTTTAATATTGAAGACTGCGTGGTAAAAAATATTAATGTTATACAGGCTGATTTAAATGATGGTTTAAAAGACTATTTTATTGATAATAGTTTTGATTGCGTCATTATGAGTCAGACGCTGCAGGCGACGGAGCAACCGGATTTGCTCATTGAGGAGATGCTGCGGGTCGGGGGTGAAGGTATTGTAACTTTTCCGAATATGGCGCATTGGCGAGCTCGGCTTCAATTAGGTCTGCTAGGCATCATGCCGGTGACAAAAAATTTACCCAATCAATGGTTTAATACGCCTAATGTGCATCTTTGCACACTGAATGATTTCGAGGTTTTGTGTGCAAATCATGGTATACAGATATTGCAACGAACGGTTGTTGATCATAGCCACCGTCAGGGTAATGCACTGGCAAGACTGTTCCCTAATTTATTAGGTGAAATCGCAATATATCGCTTTTGTCGAGATCGATAGAGCCGTCCTTCTAATATTCCTGTCAATCTGACCGGTTTTCCTTTGAACCGAACGCCTAATTTGTGTTCCAAGTTCCCACTGCGACAATATTATGTATTTTCACGCGATTAGCCAGCAACTAAGGCGAGACACTGCTAGAATTTAAGTACTTATGCATTGTACTTTTAGTATTATCTGGAAATAATGGCTAACACACTGATTACACAACTAAGCAACCCGGTTGTATTGCAACAATATAATCAAAAACTCGCGACTGTTGTGAGTTTGGTGTTCGTTGTTGCCTGCGCTTATCTGCTGGTTAAAATGACCTGGATGTTTTTCCCGCAGGATGAGGATGTGCTGATGCCCGTTCAGACTAAGCATGCGTCGCAAATAAGCAATCGCTTGCAACAAAATAATTTCAAAAAATTGACGACGGCGAATATCTTTGGTGTGAGCGATGCGGCGGTTAGTCAAAAACCGACTAAAGCCCCGGTAACAAAATTGAACCTAACGTTAAAAGGTGTTTTGGCAGCCACACCCGCTGAACTTGGTAGTGCAATTATTGCTAAAGGTAAGTCGGGTAAAGAAGATATTTACAGTGTGGGTGATAAAATACAGGCTGGTGTCGAAGTTGAAGCAATTCATCCTGATCATGTGGTGCTTAATCGTAATGGCCGATCAGAAATATTAAAGTTACAGAAGGTAAGCGGTCTGAGTAATTTTGGTGCTTCAACAGACTCAAGCAGATCACTGTCGTCACGTGGCTTACGAGCCAGTTCACCCGGCGCTGCTTTAAAAGAGATTAGAAGTGATATTTTAAAAAATCCCACGTCGTTTGGTGAGTATGCGTTACCCGTGGTGGTGAGGGAAAAAGGCAGGCAGATCGGTTATCGTTTGCAACCCCAAAAGAAAGGCGGATTACTCGCAGAATTAGGCATACAGAGCAGTGACGTTATCATTGAAATAAATGGCGTAAAATTAAACAAGCCGCAAAATGGAATTAGTGCGCTACGTAAATTAAGTACAGCAAAAAATTTAAGTTTAGTGCTTAAACGAAATGGCGCAGAAATACCGCTTAATATTTCGCTGCCATAAAAAATACTATCAGGATTATTGCATGACCATTGTACAAGCATTATTTTATTCGTCTAAACCTCAGAAAAGATCTGTGCTGCAGAAGTTTGTTCTGTCCGTTTTTCTGGCGTTATTTATTTCAGCCAATGCGATCGCAGATGAAATCACGCTGAATTTAAAAGACGCAGATATTCGCGCTTTAATCAGTACCGTTTCAAAATTTACCGGTAAGAACTTTATTATTGATCCGCGTGTAAAAGCAAAAGTGACAGTGATTTCTGCCAACACGTTAACAGCTGAAGCGGTTTATGAGGTTTTTCTTTCTGTGTTGCAAGTACACGGTTATGCGGCAGTGCCAACCGGCTCAGTGATAAAAATTGTACCCGCAGTTAATGCTAAACAAGGGCCGTTACCTTTATCAAGCAAAAACACGAAGTATGCCAGTGATGAATTAATTACAAAAATTATTCGCCTTGAACATGTGCCAGCATCGCAACTGGTCCCTATCTTGCGTCCATTAGTCCCTCAGCAAGGACATCTGGCAGCATACAATCCAACCAATACATTAATCATTACCGATCATGCCGGTAACATCAGCCGCCTGATAAAAATAATTCGTGGCGTTGATCGCCCGGATAGTGATGAGCTTGAAATTATTCCTTTAAAACATGCATCAGCRTCGGAGCTTGTTCGRATTATTAATTCGTTAAAAACAACGACARCTAAAGGYGCTGGAKCAACCGGCCCGAAATTGGCAGCAGATGATCGTACTAATAGTATTCTTGTTACCGGTGATCGTGCTTCGCGTTTAAAAATAAGAGCGACGATTGGTTATTTGGAYACACCATTAGAAGAYGGCGGCGGTAATACGCATGTTATCTATTTGAAATATGCTAACGCAGACAATCTCAGTAAAATTTTAACGGGCCTAAAAGAAAAAGGGCGCGCGGGTGGTGCGGTTAAAGCGAAAGCTGCGGTGGTATCGACGGGTAGCGTGATTAGTAATAATGCGATAATTCAAGCGGATGAAGAAACCAATGCATTAATTATTACCGCTGATCCAAACACAGTGAAAAATTTAAAAGCGGTTATTCGACAATTAGATATCCGCCGTGCGCAGGTGATGATAGAAGCAATCATTGCCGAAATTACAGAATCTAAACAGAAGGAGCTGGGGGTGGGTCTTGCCGTAGATGGGTCAGCTGATGATAACAATACGGTGCCGTCTGCAATTAGTAACTTTGCCGGCATTGATAATGTTTTGTTATCCGTACTTGGTGGCAATACTTTGGCTTCCATTCCATCTGGCCTGTCATTTGGTGTTGGCGAAACAACCAGTTCAGGTGTGCGTTATGGTTTGTTATTGCGCGCCCTGCAAAGTGATACCAACACCAATATTTTATCGACRCCYAATATTGTGACACTGGATAATGAAGAAGCGGAATTAATTGTTGGTCAAAATCTTCCATTTATTACGGGTAGTTTCACGGGTACAGGAAGTACTAATCCGAATAACCCATTCCAGACCGTCGAGCGACAAGATGTTGGTTTAACATTAAAGGTCACGCCACAGATTAATGAAGGCGATACCATTAAATTAGATATTGAACAGGAAACGTCCAGTGTTATACCCGGTTCAATTGAACTGGGTATTGCGACACGTAAGCGCTCGTTTAAAACTACGGTGCTGGTCGATGACGGCGGTATTTTGATTCTTGGTGGTTTGATACAGGAAGAAGTCACCGACACGCAAAGTAAAATCCCCCTGTTGGGCGATATCCCGGTTATTGGCTTTTTATTCCGATCGCAAAGTACCACCAAGAGTAAACAAAATTTAATGGTATTTTTGCGTCCGACCATTTTACGTAATCATAAAGATGCGGCATTTGTTACTAATGAAAAATATTCTCTTCTTCGTGGCATCGAAAATGCCGCGTATAACAAAGAAAATGAAAGTTTTGGTTTGATAGATGGCGCGGCACCCAGATTGCCACCGATTGAAGAAATCGATCGATCAAAACAGTCTACAGGTAAATCACAGGTTAATCTGAAATCAGATGAAAGTGATGAATGGGATGACGATGATGAGTTCATCTAGTAGCAGTGAACAGCTTCAGGACGTTCTACAAGGCGATATTGAGTCAGAAGTATTTACTGAAACTACCCCTCTAACGGCGCAGGTTTTACCTTACGCATTTGCTAAACGTCATGGTGTGTTAATCGGCTTGATTGAAGACGATACCGTTAATTTGATACACCTTGATTCTCCGGATCCTGTCATTCTTGCCGAAGTCAGTCGTATTACAAGACGGAGCATTTCGTTAACAGCCACCACAGATGACCAATTTGCCGCATTGCTAGCTCAAACCTATGAGCAGGGCAGTGATCAGGCGATGGCGATGATGGAAGGCGTCGGTGATGAACTTGATCTTGATCAATTAGCGGAAACACTGGAGCCTGAAGATTTGATGGAAGCGGATGATGACGCGCCCATCATTCGTCTTATCAATGCATTGTTAAGCGAAGCCATTAAAGTTAATGCTTCGGATGTGCATGTCGAACCTTTTGAGAATCGCTTGCGTATACGTTTTCGTGTTGACGGTATGTTGCGAGAAATTTTGCAACCACCTGGTAATATTGCGCCGCTGGTTATCTCACGAATAAAAGTCATGGCGAAACTCGACATTGCTGAAAAACGTCTACCGCAGGATGGACGAATTTCATTACGTGTCGCAGGGCGAGCCGTTGATGTGCGTGTTTCGACCCTGCCTTCCGGTTACGGAGAGCGGGTTGTAATGCGTCTGTTAGACAAACAGGCGGGCCGTCTCGATCTTGAGCAACTGGGCATGTCGCAAGAGTTGCATCATAGTTTTAACCATCTCTTACATAAACCACACGGTATTATTTTAGTGACCGGGCCAACCGGTTCCGGTAAAACAACAACTTTGTACGCAGGTTTAACTATTCTTAATGTGAAATCCAGAAACATATTAACGGTAGAAGATCCTGTCGAATATTTTATTGATGGTATTGGGCAGACACAGGTAAACACAAAAGTAGGTATGTCATTTGCTCGTGGACTACGCTCTATTCTGCGCCAGGATCCGGATGTGGTAATGATCGGTGAGATTCGTGATCTGGAAACGGCTTCGATTGCGGTACAGGCAAGTTTAACCGGGCATCTGGTTTTATCTACTTTACATACRAATAGTGCAATTGGTGCCATTACCCGTTTACGCGACATGGGTGTTGAGCCTTTTTTACTGGCATCCAGTTTGATTGGTGTTATGGCGCAACGACTGGTGCGTGACCTTTGTCCGCATTGTAAAAAGCCGCATGAGATTACTGAAAAAGAACGAATATGGTTAGGTATGGACGACGACAATCATACCGTTATATAYAGTSCTGARGGCTGTGCTGAATGTAATCATATGGGTTACTCTGGACGAAGTGGKTTATATGAATTTATACCTATCGATAACCATTTACAAAATATGATTCATGAAGGTGAAGGYGAGCAGGCGATGGAAGAGTATGCGAGAACCGTTACACCTAGTTTAAGTCAGGATGGTAAACGAATGATCTTACAAGGTAAGACTTCACTGGAAGAAGTATTGCGTRTGAGTMGAGACGATTAAGTTAAAGTTAATAACTAATAGTGAAAAGTGAATAGTGAAAANCAAAAAACAAAAGYCATCTTCTAAATGGCAAGCCGTAATGGGAAGGAATATAACTATTCACTATTCACTACTAACTATTCACTGCTTCTAAAGTGGCTGCATTCGATTATATTGCGCTGGACGCAAAAGGCAAAGAAATAAAGGGTGTTATTGAAGGTGATGCTGCGCGTCATGTCCGCCAGTTATTGCGTGATAAGGGTTTGATGCCGCTTGAAATTACCGAGAGCCATAAAAAAGCACAGAGCAAACAAAGCACTAAAGGGAGTGGCGCATCAAGATCACTATTCTTTCAACGCGGTATCAGCTCAACAGAACTTGCCTTATTAACTCGACAATTGGCGACCTTGATTCAAGCCGCATTGCCTCTGGATGAAACCCTCTCAGCCGTTGCTAATCAAACAGAAAAACCCAGAATTAAAAGTATGCTTTTTGCTATTCGTTCACGTGTACTGGAAGGGCATTCATTGGCAGTGGGTTTGTCTGACTACCCAAAAGTTTTTCCTGAGCTGTATCGTGCAACCGTCGATGCGGGTGAACAATCCGGTCACCTTGATACGGTATTAGAGCGATTAGCTGATTACACAGAGAGTCGACAGGAAATTCAGAGCAAGGTCAGTCAGGCATTAATCTATCCGGCTTTTCTTTCCCTTTTTGCCATCGCGATTGTTATCTTTATGATGACCAGTATTGTTCCTCAAGYGGTCTCAGTGYTTGAAGATACCGGCCAGGAATTACCCGGTCTGACCATTACACTAATTACCATGAGTGACTTTATCGTTGATTACGGCGTGTTCATGTTGTTTTTTGTTGTTGCTGCGGTAATCGGTTTTCAGGTGATGTTAACGCGCCCGGCGTTTGTTATGAAATACCACCTGTTTTTATTTCGATTACCGCTTATTCAACGCCTGGTTCGTGGTTTAAACGCTGCGTTATTTACCCGTACATTCAGTATTCTTACCGGCAGTGGTGTGGCAGTCATTGAAGCCATGAAAATTTCTGCAAAAGTGGTCGCCAACCTGCCCATGCGCCAGGCTATTTTGTCGGCGACTGACCGCGTCCGTGAAGGCACCAGCATTAAGCAGGCGCTTGATCAAAGTAAATTATTTCCGCCCATGACTTTACAACTGATTGCCAGTGGCGAGAACAGCGGTAAACTGGAAGAAATGCTGGAGCGTGCTTCGATGCAACTGGAGCGAGAACAAGTTACCTTAATTGCTTATATCGTCGGTATTTTAGAACCGGTTATTATTTTGGCTATGGGTTTGATGGTGTTGATGATTGTGCTGGGTATTTTGTTACCTATCTTTGATTTGAACTCGTTAGTGAAGTAAAAAATTTACCACAGAGGAACAGAGGAAAGCATTAATATTCTCGCAGAGATCGCAAAGCACGCAGAGAAAAAATGTCGTGTATTTAAATAATCAAGAATGACTTTTATTCATCAGGGCAACCTATGGACTTTTAGTCCATAGTCGTTGAGTACAGCATGTTTATTACAGCATCTGAAACAAAGACAAAACCAGTCGTTTAAGAAACATTAAGCCAATCAAGCCAACCAGTGTCGAAAGATCAATGCCGCCCATCGCTGGCATAAATTTTCTTATCGGATTGAGGATAGGAAAAGTCAAATCACGTAACAGTGAACTGACCGGATGGTTTGGATCGGGATTAACCCAGCTTAAGATTGCTTGCACAAACAGGGCGACGATAAAGATATCAAAAACCAGTGAGATAAGATCGTAGAGGCCCCTTATAGCAAGCTGTTGGGCATCCATTGGATAGCCGGCAATGCTGAATAAAATAACCAGTTTGATTATGATTAAAGTGAATACCAGAGCCAGAGACGCAGTATCAATCTTTTTTACGCTGGGGATGTAGCGACGCGCAACACCAACCAGGGGTTGCGTTGCTTTCACAATAAATTGTGAGATGGGATTGTAAAAATCAGCACCGACCTGTTGCAATATAAAACGCAATAACATGATTGCAATATAGATGCTGAGTATTGTGTCGACTAAAAATATAAAAGGGTTTTCCTGGCTCATTTGTGTGTTCCGCTCAATTAATTTGAAAAGTTAATCTGATCCTAGCTCATCTGCAAGTGAGATAGATCGATCATTTGCTGCTTGCAGCGCAGCTCGAACAATCGGTACAAAGTCAGCGTTTTGAAAGCTTAATATTGCTTGTTCAGTGGTGCCGCCTTTTGATGTCACCCTCTGGCGTAGCTCGGCAGGAGAGTGCTCGCTCTCCATTGCCATACGTGATGCACCGAGTGCGGTCTGCAAAACCAGCTTTTGAGAAATTTCTTTGCTGAGACCTAAAGCCTCGCCGGCCTGTTGCATCGCTTCCATCATTAAAAAAAAGTAAGCAGGACCGCTTCCTGAAACGGCAGTAACCGCATTCAGCTGTTCTTCTGTTTCCACCCAGATAACCATGCCGACGGCCTGCATGATAGCTTCAGCGGATGTTTTCTGCGCGTTAGAGACTTGCTTGTTAGCAAATAAACCGGATGCGCCGCATTGCAGTAGTGATGGCGTATTCGGCATGCAGCGAACGATGGCACTCAGGCTATCTTGATTGGCATTCAACCAGCGGTTGATGTCAGTGCTTTTGACGCCAGCTGCTATTGAAATAAACAAGGGATTATTGGCCTGGCTTTGACGATCAGACGCCAATTGTAAACACACCGTTTTTAATAGCTGAGGTTTTACCGCCAACACGATAATGTCACATTGTAGCGTGTCAGCATTGTTTTTCGTAACGCTAATCTTAAATTGTTCATTTAAGGTCTGTCGCCGAGCCTCATCGGGTTCAGCAATGGTTATGTCTGAGGCAGAATAACCGGCATTAATCAGGCCGCCAATCAGGCTATTCGCCATATTTCCGCCACCTATAAATCCAATTTTGGGCATATCGAGTTCACATTGTTTGCGATTAAAGAAGGCGAAATTTTAGCACAATCAACTAATACGCAATGATCTGTCATGTTGGTGATTGCAGCGATTGAAAAAAAGATTGTTGAATTAGTCGCTGAATGCAGAAAGTAAGCAAATGTTTAGCTATAAATAGAGATGATATAAGAAAAAAGGTTGTTTTTAAACAGGGGATTTTGATGGATATCGCTCAGTTATTGGCGTTTAGCGTAAAAAATGGTGCATCTGATTTACATCTATCGGCGGGTTTGCCACCGATGATTCGTGTTGACGGTGATGTGCGCCGTATCAATGTTGATCCAATGGACCATGAATCGGTCCACGGCATGGTGTATGACATCATGAACGATAAACAACGTAAAACATATGAAGAATATCTGGAAACGGATTTTTCGTTTGAAATTCCTGGTCTTGCGCGCTTCAGGGTGAACGCCTTTAATCATAACCGTGGTGCCGGTGCGGTGTTTCGTACCATTCCATCAAAAATTCTTACGCTAGAAGAATTGGGTGCGCCGAAAATATTTGAAGAAATATCAGACACCCCTCGCGGCATTGTTCTGGTCACGGGGCCGACCGGTTCAGGTAAATCGACGACCCTGGCTGGCATGGTTAACTATGTGAATGAAAACCATTATGGTCACATTTTAACCATTGAAGATCCGATTGAATTTGTACATGAAAGTAAAAAATCATTAATTAACCAACGTGAAGTGCATCGCGATACTTTAGGATTTAGTGAAGCCTTGCGCTCAGCCTTGCGTGAAGACCCGGATGTTATTCTGGTGGGTGAGATGCGTGACCTGGAAACCATTCGTCTGGCATTGTCGGCAGCAGAAACCGGTCACCTTGTATTCGGTACCTTACACACGAGTTCGGCAGCAAAAACGGTTGACCGTATTGTTGACGTATTTCCTGCTGCAGAAAAAGAGATGGTGCGTTCGATGTTATCGGAGTCGCTGCGTTCTGTTATCTCACAAACTTTGTTAAAGAAAATAGGTGGCGGTCGAATCGCTGCACATGAAATTATGATAGGAACATCGGCGATTAAAAACCTGATTCGTGAAAACAAAATTGCGCAGATGTACTCGGCTATTCAGACGGGCCAATCCATCGGTATGCAAACATTGGATCAGAATTTACAGGAACTATTAGCACGCGGTTTAATTAGCAAAGATGAAGCGCGTAAGAAAGCAGCAAATAAAGATATTTTTTAAATTGACCTACTGTCAATTCTTAACAGTCAATAACAGGGAGTGATCTAACGTGGATCGCGAGAAAGCAATAAAATATATGCATGAACTACTTCGCACTATGGTGAAGAAGGAGGGTTCGGATTTATTCATCACTGCAGGTGCAGTACCGTCAATGAAAGTTGATGGTGAGATGACGCCACTATCCAATCAATCACTCAGTCCGCAGCATACACAGGTACTGGTTGCTGCGGTAATGAATGACAAGCAACGTGCTGAATTTGAACAGACGCAGGAGTGTAATTTTGCTATCAGCTTACCCGGTGTTTCTCGTTTTCGCGTCAATGCTTTTACCCAGCGTGGTTCAGTGGGAATGGTGCTTCGAGTGATTCGTTCTGAAATCCCATTGTTTGAAGATTTAAATTTACCGCCTATCTTAAAAGATATTTCAATGTCCAAGCGTGGCCTGGTTATTTTTGTTGGTGCCACAGGTTCAGGTAAATCGACATCGTTGGCTGCAATGGTGGGGCATCGCAATCAAAATAGTCATGGCCATATTATTACCATTGAAGATCCAATTGAATTTATTCATAACCATCGAAATTGTATTGTCACACAGCGAGAAGTCGGGGTGGATACAGAGGATTATGCCATCGCATTGAAAAATACATTGCGTCAGGCGCCGGATGTTATTTTGATTGGTGAAATTCGTGATCGCGAAACCATGGAACATGCTATTGCTTTTGCAGAAACAGGTCACCTTTGTTTATCAACATTGCACGCAAATAGTACTAACCAGGCATTGGATCGGATTATTAACTTTTTCCCGGAAGATCGTCGTCAACAGTTGTTGATGGACTTATCATTAAACCTTAAGAGTCTGGTATCGCAACGTTTGATACCCACTATTGCTGGCAATGGACGAATAGCTGCGATTGAAATTATGATTAACTCACCACTGATGTCAGATCTTATCTTCAAAGGGCAGGTGCATGAAATTAAAGAGCTGATCGCAAAATCAAATGAGCTGGGCATGCAAACATTTGATCAGGCATTGTTTGATTTGTATGAAAACGGTCAGGTCAAATATGAAGACGCATTACGCAATGCAGATTCAGTTAACGATTTACGTTTAAGGATCAAACTTGAAGGTAAAAATGCCAGCACCACCGATTTAATGGAAGGTCTGGATAACATTTCTGTAGAAAGTCATGATGATGAATCACGAGTTCGTTAATCAAGTTGAGTTAAACAAATGAACTTACAACCGTATTTAAAATTAATGTCTGAGCAACAAGCCTCAGATATGTACTTTACAACGGGCGCGCCGGTTAGTGTGCGCATTGAAGGTAGCGTTCGCCCTGTCGGTAAGAGTATGCTTAATCCTGGCATGACCAAAAAACTGGCATATSAWWTWWTGASSSMWGMWCAAATWAARGAYTTYGARAMWAAYCYSGARWTRAACYTRGSYRTKKCAKACMCCGASWTWGGCCGYTTYCGYATMAAYRTYTWTAWRCAACGTGGCGAAGTCTCTATGGTTATTCGTTACATAAAAGCGGATATTCCTAGCATCGATGATCTGGGACTGCCGAAAATATACAARTCGGCYATCATGCAAAAGAAAGGTTTAATTTTAATCGTCGGTGCGACGGGCATGGGTAAGTCGACTTCACTTGCGTCAATGTTGGATCATAGAAATATGACTGAACATGGTCATATTCTTACCATTGAAGACCCAATCGAATTTATGTTCCGTCATAAAAAATGTATCGTAGGGCAGCGCGAAGTCGGGCTGGACACCTTATCTTTTGACAATGCACTAAGAGAAGCGATGCGTGAAGCACCCGATGTCATCATGATTGGTGAAGCCAGAGATAAAGAAGTGATGGAAGCGGCGTTACGCTACGCTGATACCGGCCATCTATGTTTGACTACACTGCATGCGACTAATGCTAACCAGACATTAGATAGACTATTAAATTTCTTCCCAAGTGATGCGCACAATCAGGTGTTGATGGATCTATCATTGAATTTAAATTGTATCCTTGCCCAACKACTGGTTAAAACAGAAGAAGGGACACGTGTTGCTGCAGTAGAAGTATTAGTAAACACACCTTATATCAGTAAGCTCATTCGCGAAGGTAGTTTTAACGAAATCAAAGACATCATGGCCAAAGGCAGTGAGACAGGCATGAAAACCTTTGACCAGTCTTTATTTGATTTGTTTAAATCACGAAAAATTGATTTGCAAGCAGCMTTGGCAAATGCTGACTCCAGCAGTGATCTGGAATGGAAGATTAATTTTGGTGGTGGCATGAAGGAATTACACGGCARGGAAGAAAAACTGGAAGATTTACAGTTTCCAGGTGGACCGGCGGACTTAAAGGGTTAGTTYYYYYYKSTYWCYCARWWMMCSRSWTANGAGAWMWWKWRTKWYTWWWMTWARAGTTTATTGCACTCCGGCCCGGTTCTCTWATGATGCTTTTTTCTGAATGCGAATCCAGTCAGCAAGAGTAACCAAACATAACTTAATGCACTAGAACCTGACCTTCCTTTTACCACTAAATCGATGGTTTCAGCCACTTCATGTTCACCATTACTCGCGGTTATTGTTAGTTCAGATGTGCCTGTTTCTGTTGCTGTTCCAGATATAGTGGCAGTGGTTTCATCAAAACTTAACCCGTTTGGCAAACCAGTGACGTTGAATGTTACATTGTTATCAGTGGTAATCGAACTAATATCAATATTGACTTCTTTGTTTACCTCGATGGTAAGTGAGCTAACGATGGAAGTGGTATCGATAGCTGGAACACCTTTGCGTTCGACAGCACCGATATCAATGGTGTCTACGATACGTGTAGATTGACGTTGGTCGGTCGCTGATAAGCCTGCGATTGCCGCATTTCCCGCACCTATAAGTGGGCTACCAACTTCAGGTAAATGGGTTAGTGTGGTGCCACCGTTGTCTGCCAGGTCGCCCAGTAATAAAGTAGATTCATCGGCATTGATAAATGAATTGGTGACAGTTGTAATGTTCGGGCCGAGGTCATTTTGACCTGTCCATCCATAATCTAAAGTGTCAAAAACGCCAGTTAAGTTAGGCTGTGTGCCTGATGTTGTTGTGTTTTTAGCGATAACAGTGTGATCAATATTGATACTATTATTAGTGCCGGCATGCGCAATGCCGCCACCACTTGCAGACGCGTTGTTGCCTATAATTGAGCTGTTCGAAATAGTCAGTGAGCCACTCGTTGCACCGCCTGAATCATAATGAATACCGCCGCCGGTGCTTATTCCTGAACTGGCGGTATTATTTGATATAGTAGTTTGTTTGATGGTAACCGTTGCATTAGCCGCATTGTCATCGATATATATTCCCGCGCCGTGACTGCCTGATGTGTTACCAGAAAAAGTACTGTTTGATATAGTGACATTGGAATTGTTTGCTAGTTGTATGTTTAAGCCGCCGCCTCTAAATGTGCTGGTATTATTAGTGATGTTAGTGCGATCTATAAGCAGGTTAGAGGTCGTGCCAACATCAGAAAATGAGATACCACTAGTAAATAGGTTGTTAATTATTGAAGAATTTCTAACGGTCATTTCAGCAACGGTGGTTGCTCTAATGCCGTTAAAATTATTATCAATAACGGTATTTTCTACGGTTAAAGAGCCAAATGTTTTTCTGATTCCCTGGCTGGAATCTGCAATTCTAAGATTAGATACGTATAAATCGCCACTGGTTGAATTAATTGCTATGTCTGCATCATCGCTAATTGTTAAGGCATCGCTGCCATTACCAACAATGTTTAGGTCGTCGGTAATGTCCTCATTAAAAGACACTATCGCAATACTGGTTACAGAGGGATTAAACTCGATTTGATCGCATCCCGTTGAGACGTTAGCAAGTGCGATGGCCTCAAGAAATGTACCGGCACTAGAATCGCCTAAACTACTGGTTACAGTGTAAGTATTAATTACAGGGCTACAGGGGCCATCGACAGCAAAAGCGACAGGTGAGATGACGCCAGCGATAATGGTGGTTACCGCTAGTGATAGTGGCGTTTTTGTAAATTTCATCGATGAAGGGAAACATTTGTTCGTTTTGGCTCTAGTGTGCATTTTATATCCACCTTTTAGTTTACATAATACATTTACAATACGCTTAATTGCTTAATAATAATACTTAAAAATGCCGTGATATTTAGTTAATGCTACGTATATTTTGGATAAACGGTTAAGATGCTTATTACTGTCTTTATAGGTATTATTCATATTCTGCCATGACTAATCAAAAACAAAATATTGATAACCATGTGTTTCTCATCGGTCGACCGCCAATGTCTGAATTTCTTGGTGTGGTTAATTCAACGATTGACTACGAGCATTCGCAACTAACTCAGCTTGCTGATGAATGGCGCACGGCAAATCAACATATCAAAGAATTGCAGAAAACACAGGCTAATATTGCAGATAAGGCTGATTATAAAGATGTTCCCAAATCTTTAGAGACGCTTGCAAACCAGGTGTTGGAGGATAAAATATTCCAACGTGCGTTTAACATTGTTAAACCTGTTATCCGTATGGTCGAACTTGACTCATTAGTCGTATTTCAAAAACATATAAATTTAAATTATGTTGATGGGATTAAAAAACAGTTGGGTAGCAGCCCGGATGAAGTGGCAGTGTTTAAAATATGTTTGCCTGTTGACCACCCATTGCCAGCCATATCCGCCACACGTGTTAGTAATGATTCTTTTGTTTTTGTTTCGTCTTCAGCTGATGTTCGAGTATTAGATATGGCATTGCTAGATGGGGAGCAGATACAAAACTATTCAACTACTGGTCCAATTGCATCTGTTCTCGGTTTTGTCGTTGGTTCCGGTTCGAATTGTTTGAATGCGTTGTATATTAATGGCAGGATGATTTTGAATAATGGCAGTCACCGTGCTTATGCTCTACGTTCAATGGGATTTACCTATGTGCCGTGTATTGTGCAGCAAGTGCTGAGTATTGATGAGCTGGATGTCGTTGCTACTGCTGAATTTTTACAAAATCCTGCAGCATATTTAGAGACAGAAAGGCCAGCGTTATTGCAAGATTACTTTAATAAAAAGCTAATCAAAGTATTACCGGTACAGCGTAAGAAAAGGCAGATAAAAATTAGTTACAAGATTGAAACAATCGATGTTCCGGATATTTAAAAGTCGGGTCAGAACTTAGTTTCCGTTCCGATTGTTAATTTAAAGGTTTAATAAAGCTTTCTTATCAGAGGGGCTAATATTGCTGCAAAGGGTCATAAGGTATTGCCTAAAATCAAATCATTTGTTGGYRCGAGCAAGAATGCTGTTATGACTCAAGTTTGGATTGCACAGGGAAAGAACCCTGAGAGATTTTAATGTCTTTTTTGTTAATGCGGCGTGTTTTGCATAGACGACATTCCAAATATCTGTCTTAATTCATCCGTTCGACATAGATCGTGACCTCTAGGGAAAGCCAGAAAGGAACACTCTAGTCGACTCTGTAGCAAGCCAGTTAGCAGATCATTTATCACTTCCTGAAAATCGATCAATTGTATTTTTCATTTAGGTGTATCTGCTTTGTTAATTGTTTCTACACCTTCGTATTTTTTATCGTGAGATTTTATTTCATCGAATGGGTTTTTATTTCTACCATTTAGTTGCCGAACCAGCAACGAGCTCTGTGAGAAGAGATAGATGACGATGTAAGTACAGGTTACTGAGAATAATAACGGCAATGCGGGTGATAATTTTCCTGTCATTTCTATCATACCAATAATAGCCGTCATCACCGCGCCGATGACACCGGCAACCATTGCCCCCATACCTGCGATAGCATAGAGCGAGATGCTGGCGATAGAGATACCTGCTTGTTCGATCATGATACCGATGGCTGCACCTAGTAATGCGCCCATGAACATGCAGGGCCCAAAGACACCGCCGTTAAAACCAAAAGATAAACTCGTTATCGTGGCGACAAATTTGAGCACTAATAAGATAAAACATAATTGCAGAGCGATATTTCCGGCGACAGCCTCTTGTGTTTCAAAACTGCTGAGTCCTAGTACAGCGGGGTAATAAAAACCGATGGCTGCCAGCAGCAGTCCACCGACGGCAGGCTTTAAGCGATTATCAATTTTTATTTTTGCGCCAAGTGCAACGCCCCTCGGTAGGGCGTGATTAAAAGCGATAGCCAGTGCGCCGCAGGCAACGCCGGTGAGGCCAAAAAACAGGTACTCATGAGCGCCTACAACATCAGGTATATCGCCACTGGGGATCGAAAAGTTTACTCCCAATGCCTGTGATAATTCGGAACCAGCAACCGCAGCGGCGGCGATGGGAATGAACTGGTATAAACGCCACTGTCTGAGTACCACTTCCTGTACAAATATTACGGCGGCTAAGGGTGCTGTGAACGATGCAGCGATCGCTGCTGCAATGCCGGCACAGGAGAGGGTAAGTTTTTCCTGTTCCTGTAATTTAAACAATGACCCGATGCCACTTCCCGCCGCGGCACCCATGTGAACAGCTGGCCCGTATCGACCAACAGAAGCACCTGCACCGATAGATACTGCACTAATCAAACCGACAGAAAAACCTTCTTTAACACTGGTTTGTCCCTTATTGAAGTGAATATCTTCGATGATATGAGAGAGTCCCCTGTTGGCACGGTTTGGCATCAGGTAGTGGGTGAGCAGACCAACCACCAGGCCTAATCCAGACAAGCTGACGATATCAAGCATACTTAATGTTGCACCTTCTGTGGCGGATAATGTTTCCAGTGGTACGGGGTGAAACCAGATGGAGAAATACTGTATCGCAACAAGCAGTGCTTTAGCTGCCAGCGCAGCAATGAGGCCGATGATGATGGCGAGTAAGACGGTGCGGGCCATCGTCCAGTCGAGGTTTTTAAATTTTTTTTTCTYAMTNNTGGRCNMMTATMCNTNWTAAWYTNTRATWKTGWYWYWGSTANTNNAKCTAWWGANNSKATTANCKTTRAWAGWKWYRYTMTAWAKKATNMTAWANCTTWYRYATTAACAATGTATGATGATTTTGTCGGTTGGATTATCGCTTTTTGGCATCGATGCTATCGCTCCGATCTACTGTGCAAAATTGTGTATAGTAAGTTCATTCTAAATTGTTGCATTGCGGTTGTTATCATTAAATGGAAAACCAAAACGACACCTTTAAATTTTCAAGTGCAAGTCATCCGCAAAATGCCATCGCACTGGTTTATGATCTGGAAGGGTTTTCTAACTTTTTTAATCAGCCTGATGTTCAGGAATATATTCCTGCATTCCTGAACGTGATTAGTGAATCGGTATCTACTTGCTTATTTGGTGGTAATGCTTACTGGCAGGACAGTGCAAAATACCCTCCTTTATCGAGTACCCCAATCCATGAGAAGTTTATGGGCGATGGTGGTCTATATATATTTACACCAGACGGGTTGACTGACTTTAGAGAAGGTTTTCCTGTCACATTGTGTAATCGACTGTATATGTTGCGTAAAAACTTCAATGCGGTGTTGCAAAAGTGTACTGATTCTGTGCCTGTCGTCGCGGTTCCAAAGAATATCCGATTTGGACTGGCGCGTGGCAGTGTTTATGAGCTGGCAAGCCAGCATGGCAGTGCCTCTGAATATATTGGTTTTTGTATTAACCTGTCCAGCCGCTTACAGTCTTACTGCCCTGATCTGGGCTTTATTGTTTCTGCGCGCCTTAAAATTCCTGCTGAAAAATTAGCCGACAGTGGCTACAAAAAAGTAATCGCAACAAAAATTAAAGGATTTCCTAAAGAATTAGTATTGGTTGATCAAGATGAATACAATAAACTGGGTGATGAGCTGCGTAATCATTTGTTTGAAGAAGTATTGTAGTTATTGTTCGTCGGTTAAATCATTCGCTACATGACATTATAATATTATAATTTTATTTAATATTGTAATTCTGCATTGCGACATTAATTTTAAAATATTAGTGCTGTATCACAATTAAATAATTTTTATCATCCATAATCGCTATCAGTTTATTGTGAGTGCGCACACAAGTACGCATAAATTAAGAGGCAAAATGTGCAAACAGTTCAAATTGTTCCAACAATGCTAATAATCACATTGACGCATTATAAGAAAGTGTTATACGCTAGTCCGTCGCTGCATTTTTTAATCAGCCGTGATAATCAATCGTGCAAAATCATCATTTGCTAATAGTGAGTGATGCAGGCAATTTTTATTATGTTGCGTGATGTGTTGCTAGCGATAAGAACAAATAGCCGTTGCTCTATGGGCAGCGTAAAATAACTATCAGAGAATGGATGAGCGTGAGTAGTGTAGAAGACCATGTATTGTCGTCTATAGGTATTGAGCCTATTAGTGAAGCAAGTCCCTGTGGTGAAAATGTTCGCTATGAGGCCGTGTTTGAAGAATTGGAAGCTGAGTTAGCTAAGCAAGAGTCGCTAAATGCCGAGACGGTTAATTGGAAACGAGTAGCTGATTTATCTTCTACTATTTTAAAAAGTTCATCTAAAGACATGTTGGTGGGTGCTTATTTAACGCAGGCATTACTGCTAACAGAGGGCTATTCTGGCCTTGCCGTTGGTTTGAAAATTCTCAATGATATGGTTGAAAAACATTGGGATTGTCTGTTTCCGCCAGTAAAGCGTATGCGAGCTCGTGCGACGACCATAACCTGGTTATCTGAACGCGCAGGTAATTACCTATCTGATAATATTCCCACTGATAAAGATGCATCATTTGTTGTTGACGCGGCCAAATACATCCGTTTATTAGATGGTGAGCTTGCTGAGAAAATGGGCAATGATGCGCCATTGGTAACGGACTTAAGTCGTCCGCTTAAAAACTATAAAAAGAGTGCCGAAGCTGAGATGACTAAGTCAGCTGTACCGGCAGTTGCAGAAGCGTCCGTTGCGGCCACCGCTGAGTCTGAAACAGCGGCAGAAGGTGTTGTTGCGCAAGCGCCTCAAGCTGCGTCAGCTGTAAAATCTGCTAAACCAGCAAAAACAACAGTCGCGGTTCAAGAAGTTGGTGATATTGCTTCGGATAATGATGCGAAAAAAATATTACGCAACATTCAGGACAGTGGTCGAAAAGTTTCTACTTATTATTCAGCAAAGAAACTTTCGGAAGCCAAGGCGTACCGTATTGCGCGTAGCACTAGCTGGATAATGGTTGAAGTCGCGCCGCCGGCAACGGATGGTGTTACACAAATCATGCCGCCAGCTGCAGACAGGATTAAATTTTTTATCAGCAATATCGAAAAAGCAGAATATTCGTCTGTTTTGCCCGAATTAGAAAAAACGCTGGCACGCGCACCATTCTGGCTTGATGGTCACAACATGGTGGTAACAGTATTGCGTGCCATGGGTGGCGAATACGAAAAAGCAGCAAAAACCGTAATTAGCGAATTAAGACACTTTTTACAGCGTATCCCGGAGTTAATTAATCTTTCTTTTTCRGATCAATCGCCTTTTGCCAGCGATCAAACAAAAATGTGGTTAGAATCGGAAGTGTTGGTGACCGAAGGGTCTTCTGGTGCGGTTTCCGCCTCTGGTGGCGGTGCTGAAGCTTGGGATGAAGCACTGGCCGAGGCTAAAAAGAAAGCGGCTGCAGGTGATAAAAAGGCAGCAATGAAACTATTTGATGCGGGTATCGCAAGTGCTGGTCAGGTGCGTGACAAATTCTACTGGCGCTGTGCATGGGCTGACTTGCTATTGCAGACAGGTGAAGCGCAAGCCGCATCAAGTTTATTGAATCCAATGACGCAACAGGCTGAAGCTTTTCGTATAGACGAATGGGAGCCTAAGCTGTTATCAAAAATATACAAATTATTATATCAATCGTATCGAAAACAACAGGGTAAGAAAAAAGACGACCTGGCAATAAATGAGTTGGTTGCATCAACTTATGACAAGCTTTGTTGGTTTGATCCTGTTACCGCATTAACTGTGAAAGGGGAAAATAATGGCTGATGGTTCAGTTGCGCCAAAAGAGCGCGTTAATATTGTTTATAAATCAAGCACCGGTGATAAAACAGAAGATGTTGAATTACCATTAAAATTATTAATGGTGGGTGATTACACAGGCAAAGAAAGTGATGAGGTGGTCGAAGAGCGTAACCCGGTAAACATTAATAAAGATAACTTTGATGATGTGCTTGGCAGTATGAAAGTAAGCATGGATTTAAATGTAGGTAATACACTGGTAGAAGATGATGACGAGCCTATGTCTGTGCATCTTGATATGAAAAAAATGAAAGATTTTTCGCCAGAAAGTATTGCAAAGCAAGTGCCTGAGTTGAATAGCTTATTGCAAATGCGCGGTGCGCTACTGGCATTAAAAGGCCCGTTAGGTAATGTGCCCTCATTTAGAAAAACCATTCAAGGCATATTGAATGATGATGATTCAAGATCTCAAATAATGGCTGAGTTAGGTCTGAATAAATAAAGCGGTTCTAATAGGCCGGTCTCTAATGGGTTAGATCTAGTAGGGTCGGCTAATAAAGCTGTATACAATTATTTGAATACACGCAAAGCCAATGGCATAGCGTAATAAAAGAATACTGAAGGGGAACATCATGTCAGAACAAGAAAAACAAACCACTGAGAAAGCAACCAGTGAAGAAGGGTCATTGATTGATCAGATCATGCAAGAAACGCGTATCAAACCGACTGATGAAGGTTATGAAACGGCAAAGAAAGGCGTGGAAGCCTTTATCAGTGATCTGTTAGAGCCTCAACGCAGAGGCGAAAAAGTAGAGCAGAAAGTGGTCGATAACATGATTGCTGAAATCGATAAACGATTGGGCAAGCAAGTTGACGAAGTGTTGCACCATAAAGATTTTCAAAATGTGGAATCAGCCTGGCGCGGTTTAAAAATGGTCGTTGATCGCACTAACTTCCGTGAAAACATCAAGCTTGAATTATTGAGTGTGACTAAAGACGAACTGTTAGAAGACTTTGAAGATGCGCCAGAAATAGCAAAATCAGGTTTATACAAACATGCGTACTCAGCTGAATACGGTCAGTTTGGTGGTCAGCCTTACGGTGCCATCATTTCAAACTATGCGTTCAACCCTGGCGCGCAGGACATGAAACTTTTGGCAAACGTGGCTAGCGTTAGTGCAATGTCGCACGCACCTTTCATCGCGGGTGCCGGCCCTGAATTTTTTGGTCTGGATTCATTTGAGGGCTTGCCTGATCTGAAAGATTTAGAGTCTATTTTTGAAGGTCCTCAATATGCAAAATGGCAGGCGTTCAGAGAATCAGAAGATTCTAGAAACGTGGGCCTGACGATGCCTCGTTTTATGTTGCGTCAGCCATACGGTGAAGAAAATCCGGTTAAAGCATTCAACTATGTAGAAAATGTAGAGGATTCGAATGAAAGTTACCTTTGGGGTAATGCGTCCTATGCAATGGCTTCAAACTTAACACGCAGTTATGCGGATTACCGCTGGTGTCCAAACATCATTGGTCCGCAGAGTGGCGGTATGGTAGAAGATTTGCCTGTTCATAAATACACTGAGCACGGTGAAATTAAAACCAAACCACCTACTGAAGTCTCTTTGTCTGATAGAAAAGAATTTGAATTATCAGAGCAGGGTTTTATGGGTTTAACGGTTCGCAAAGATTCAGATAACGCAACATTCTTCTCTGCAAACTCGCCACAAAAAGCAAAGTTTTTTGGTAACAGTGAAGAGGACAAGCAAGCCGAAACAAACTTTAAGCTGGGTACTGAGCTGCCTTATCTTTTTGTGGTTAATCGTATTGCGCATTATATTAAAGTTCTGCAACGTGAAAATATTGGTAGCTGGAAAACACGCAATGAACTAGAGCGTGAGTTAACGACCTGGATTCGACAGTATGTAGCTGATCAGGATAATCCGCCTGCCGCAGTAAGAAGCCGACGCCCATTACGTGAAGCGAAGATTGAAGTGACGGAAGATCCGGGTAATCCAGGTTGGTTCCGAGTTGATTTGTCAGTTCGTCCGCACTTTAAGTATATGGGTTCAAGTTTTACTTTGTCATTAGCAAGTAAGCTCGATAAAGACTAATAACTTGTTTGTGATAGATCATTTATTAAATAATAAAAATCAGGAGTAGTGAATGAGTGCTGACCTTAAAGGTTTACTCTCACGTTTAAATCCGTATTGCACGCGTGCACTGGAAGCTGCTTCTGGTTTATGTGTAAACCGTTCTCACTATGAAGTGGCARTGGAGCACATGTTGTTGCAATTAATGGAAGATCCTCAGGCGGATATTCACCTGGTTTTGCGTCATTTTGAAATAGAGCCGGCGCATTGGGTTAAACAGCTGCAGCAACAGATAGAGAATCTAAAAGATGGGAATYCGGGTAAACCGGTTTTCTCAGCGTCACTTCTAAGTTTATTTAAAGATGCCTGGATGATGTCTTCAGTGCAGTTGGATCAGGTTCAAATCCGTTCAGCGGCTTTGCTTGCGGTGCTGGTTGARAACCCGCTACGTTATGGTGCGGACTTTCTCGACGATATCGACAAGATTTCGATTGATGAACTTATCAGTCAGTTCCCAAGTATCGAAGAAGTTTCATCAGAGCAAACAAAGGTTGCAAGCAGAGCGTCTAGCCCGGGTAATGCCGCTAGCGGTGGCAGTGCACTAGAGAAATTCACTACAAACTTTACAGAAAAAGCACGTAATGGTGAGATTGATCCGGTGTTTGGCCGTGACCGTGAAATACGTCAGATGATTGATATTCTTGGTCGGCGTCGCAAAAACAATCCGATTGCGGTCGGTGAAGCCGGTGTTGGTAAAACTGCCGTTATAGAAGGGCTCGCGCTTAAGATTGCTGAGGGCGATGTCCCAGATATCATAAAAGACGTCGAACTAGTTAGTCTGGACTTAGGTTTATTGCAGGCAGGGGCTAGCGTCAAAGGCGAATTTGAAAACAGATTAAGCGGTGTAATCAACGAGATTAAATCGTCTGAAACACCTATTATTTTATTTATTGATGAAGCTCACACATTGATTGGTGCCGGCGGTGCTGCTGGTACGGGTGATGCGGCGAATCTTTTAAAGCCAGCATTGGCGCGTGGCGAACTACGTACCGTTGCGGCGACAACATGGTCTGAGTACAAAAAATATTTTGAAAAAGACCCGGCTCTGGCACGTAGATTTCAACTGGTTAAACTCGATGAGCCTACAGTTGAAAATGCGGCGGTTATCCTGCGTGGCCTGCGTGAAGTCTATGAAAAGGCACACGGTGTTTATGTGCGCGATGAAGCGATAGAAACGGCTGCTGCAATGTCTGCACGTTATATCACCGGGCGACAGCTGCCTGATAAAGCAGTCGATGTATTAGATACTGCCTGCTCGCGCGTTAACATTAGTTTAACCACCAAACCGGGTGCAGTAGAAGATCTTGAGCAGCGAACGCGAGTGCTTGAGCGTGAGAAAGGCGCTCTGGAACGTGATATAAATACCGGTCGTTCAAAACGGCATGACCGTCNNGAAGAGCTTGATGAAGAAATCAGCAATAATAAATCGCAGCTAGAAAAAGAACTGGTCGACTGGAAAGCGCAAAAAGAATTGGTGGACAAAGTTAYTGAGCTGCGTGTGCAGTCTGATGACGCTGATGTTGATGACTCCGTCGCTGCAGAACTAACAAAAGCCATTGCAGAGCTGGAAGAATTTCAGTCGGATAAGCATAAAATTGCTTATGAAGTTACATCCGAAGTTATTGCACAGGTTGTATCCGACTGGACCGGTGTGCCACTTGGCAGTATCGTAAAAGATGAAGCTGCATCACTATTAAGTTTTAACGATAGCATGAAGTCCTGGGTCAAAGGGCAGGATCATGCGGTTGATGCCATCGATTCAGGCATCCGCACTGCAAAAGCAGGCTTGCAGAATCCTGATCAACCGCATGGCATATTCCTTTTTGTTGGTCCCAGTGGTGTAGGTAAAACCGAGATGGCTTTAGGTGTGGCCAATTTAATGTTTGGTGGCGAGCAGTTTATGACCACCATAAACATGTCTGAATATCAGGAAAAACACACCATATCTAGACTGGTGGGCTCGCCCGCAGGTTACGTTGGATACGGTGAAGGCGGTGTGCTTTCAGAAGCTGTGAGGCAGCGTCCTTACTCTGTTGTGTTACTCGACGAAGTCGAGAAAGCCGACCTTGAAGTGATGAATCTTTTTTATCAGGTATTTGATAAAGGGACTTTGTCTGATGGTGAAGGGCGTTCGATTGATTTTCGTAACACGATTATATTCTTAACCTCTAATCTAGCGTCAGCAACCATTATGGAAATGTGTACTGACGGAAAAACGCCGACTATTGAAGAGTTAACGGAAGCGATTCGACCTGAACTGTTAGCGCATTTCAAGCCAGCCCTGTTAGCAAGAATGACGATTGTTCCTTTCTTGCCGATTCAAGGCGAGGTGTTGAATTCCATTGTTAAGATTAAGTTAGACAAAGTTGGCAAACGTTTAAAACAGAACCAATCTCTCAATTTTGTATTTGACGACGACGTGATTACGCAAATTGCGAACCGATGCACAGACATAGAATCTGGCGCACGTAATATCGATCACATAGTGAACAAAACACTATTGCCGCTGATATCGACTGAAATACTAACCAATATCGGCGACAACACTGAGTATAAAGACTTGAACTTAAGCATCGGGCCTAAGGGTGAGTTTGTAACAGAATTCCGCTCATAGTTTTTTGAAAAAAACTATGAGCGGTTTAATTTAATAATATGTAAATAACATTAGGAGAGCAATATGCCAATCCCAGCGTATATGAGTGTAGAGGGTGTAACACAAGGTATGATTACAGAAGACGCATTGTCTGAASACAGTGTCGGTAATCTCTATCAAGAAGGTCATGATGATACCTTTATGGTGCAAGCGTTTACGCACAATATTATGATTCCACGAGATTCACAAAGTGGTCAGCCATCAGGCACGCGTATCCATATGCCGCTTACCATTACTAAGGTATTTGATAAGTCATCACCACTTTTGTATCAGGCGCTTGTTTCGGGTGAAAGCTTAAACTGCACCATCGAATGGTTCCGTACTTCGTCGGAAGGTACGCATGAGCATTATTTTACTCATGAGCTGGAAGGTGCTGCCATTGTTGATATCAAAGCGGTAATGCCTAACTGTCAAGACCCACATACTGCACACTTTACTCACCTTGAAGAAGTGTCTTTTAGTTACTCAACGATTACATGGACACATGAAATTGGCGGTACAGAGGGTACTGATGACTGGCGTGTAAGCGCCTCAGGTTAATATATCGACATGCCGGTATAACTGCCGGCATGTCTTTTATTGTATTTAAGTGGAAACTATTGAGTGTTATTAGTAAATAGAGGGTGCTGCTTTTTATTGCTGACTTTTTTAGCAGCATGCAGCTCAACGCCTACAGAATTAACCGTTGATCCCGAGGGTTGGATCTACGAAAAACGCGCCATTACCATTACAGTAAATGCCCCTGCTGATCTTAATTCAGTGAGTGGCAGGCCACATTCTTTGGCTGTCGGTATTTTTCAATTAAGTGACCCGAATACATTTAGCGGATTATCYGTAACAACAGCAGGCGCAGTAGAATTATTACAGAAAGGACAAATAGATGAGACAGTAGCCAGTCATTCGCTGGTTAAAGTACGTCCTGGTGAGCAAAAGAAAGTTACGCTTAACCGATCGCAAACCGCGCAGTATGTTGGCGTAATAGTGGGTTATTTCAACCTGAATCCATCGAAAGATGTAAAGATTTTTCCGRTACCGCTACGCGCACAAAAGCGTGGTCTGGTAGAAAAAGGTTTGGCTGCATTGACGTTGATATCTGATGAAGCGAAAGCCTTCCCTGATAAATTAAATATTTTTATCGACTTAGGTCGCGCAAGTACTAAGCAGATTACGAATGATAGAGTGGAAGCAACAAAAGGCGAAGATAAAAGTAAATCTGACATCGACTGGATTGATGCAGTAAAAAACGCCGATAAGTTAAACTGAGAGTAGATTGTAAGGTAATGATAGTGAAAGTAATGATGCAAATAATTGTTAAAAAAGAGGTGTGTTGTGGATAATAATAAACCAGTTTACTGGCATCAAGGTCTGTTTTTACAGCCACAACATTTTCAACTTGCAGAACGGTATCAACAATCCATGCTGCGTCCATATCAGGCATATCAGCAGCCGCATTTCTGGGGTGTTTGCTCACTGGAGATGCAAGCCACATCGTTGAATTCGCGCACCTGTGAAATAGAAAAAGGCGAGTTTATATTTCCTGATGGCACGTTTATATCGCTACCAGATAATGGAGTGGTAACGCCACGGTCATTTGAAGCCGAGTGGATTGATCCAGAGAAACCATTTACGATATATCTTGCTATACATAAATATAACCGTCTGGGCGAAAACGTTACCATCGTAAATGAGTTAACTGATTTGTCTGATATTAATACGCGATTTGTTAGCACCGCTAATCCTGAAAGTGTTAAAGATATGTACGTCGAAGGCCCTGAAGCGCAAGTTAAGTTTTTACGTCATGTCGTTAAAATAGTATTTGATAATGAAAAAGATGAAATGAATGATTATGAGCTGATTCCGTTGGCTCAAGTAATCCGTGATGGTGAAACCATTATGTATAACCGTCAGTTCATGCCGCCAACGGTAGCTATTAATGCTATTCCTGAACTTGCCCGCTTAATCAAAGATATTCGTGATGAAGTTATGGGTCGTGCATTACAGCTTTCTTCTTATAAAGCACCGGTGCATGCTAAAAAAGAATTTGATGCAAACTTACTTCGATACAAGATGGCTTTACAGTCATTAAGCCGTTTTGTTCCACGTTTGTTTCACATCTCGGAATGTGGAGATGTGCACCCATGGCAAGTTTATGGTGTGTTGCGAGAACTAGCAGGTGAAGTGAGTACCTTTACTGATCGCGTTTCTGTATTGGGTGAAACTGATGATGGCGAACGCCTAATGCCGTCGTATAATCACAGTGATTTGGGGAACTGTTTTTCCAGTGCCGGTTCGCTTATTACCCAACTATTAAATGAGATAACCATTGGTCCGCAGTATCTTGTTGATATGTTGAAAGATGAGGTGGCTTTCTCGGCGGATGTGCCAAATGAGTTCTTTACCGAACATGTTGATTTCTACCTTATCGTTAATACTGTAGACGATTTTGAGAGCGCGCAGCAATCATTGCTGACAGCGGCAAAACTTTCTTCCCGAGATACTGTTGAAACACTTGTGGAGCGTTCATTGCCTGGTGTAGGCATGATTTATATGCCAGCGCCACCGCCAGGATTGCCAAGGCGTCCTAATTCCTACTACTTGAGACTTGATATACATGATGATCAGTGGTCGAGTGTTTCCAGACAACAGAATGTATCACTACTTTGGGAAGAGGCGCCTGAAGACACTAAAGTAGAACTTGTTGTGGTGAGGAAGTAATCGTGCGCATTGTAGATTGTTTTACTGATGTGATTTTATATGCGCGCAAACTTTCACGAGGTGACATTGTTGTTGAGCAGGCAGAAGACGCACGTACAGAATTAAAAACACTGTTTGAGAAGGCAAAGGCATTATCTGATAATAATGAATTTTCAGTTACCATGCATGCGGATGCGGTTTTTCCAGTGGTCGCATTTGTCGATGAATTATTTCTCTGCTCTGACTGGTTATTTAAAAAAGATTGGCAGAGTGAGCCGCTGCAACGATTTTATTTTAATACCACAAATGCGGGCGCGGAATTTTATGAACGTTTAAGTGTGTTAAACAAATTTGGCCCTGATAGAGATGTGCGTGAAGTTTATGCGCTATGTATGGGCTTAGGTTTTCGCGGAAAATTTTTTAGTGGAGAAGACAGGCAAAAATACGAAGATATCAAAGCATTTAATTTAAGTTTTCTGTTGCCTGAAGAATCACAGACAAACATAGATTCTGCAATATTGTTCCCGTTTGCTTATCGTGGCCACAGTGATGGAGATGGTTCTGATTTCAAGCCTCGATTAAATATTTACMCTGTACTTATAGGTGTTCCTTTAGCCGTTATTATTATGCTCTCGCTTTATTTTCACTTTGATATAGCGTCAACACTTAATGATATCCAGCAACTAATAAAATACTAAATAAAAATAATGAAAAAATTCTTTACCTTTTTATTATATGTTTTCATCATACTGTTAATTGCTGGCATTGTATTCGGCGTTGCGCTATTGCTGGGAAAACCACTAGAAACAGCCGCAATTATTTTTGGTTTAATACTTGCCATTTGGTTGTTATTTATCCTGGTTAGAAAACTGATCATTCGATACCGTGCCAGGGCGCAAGTGCAACGCGTCATACAAAATGAAAATGCTGTTGTTGATGCTGAGCTAGGGCATTCGCCAAAACAGTTGCTTAAAGAACTGAAAAATGACTGGAATAAAGCAGTTAAAACATTAAAAGGTTCTCACCTAAAATTAAAGGGTGACCCATTATATGTATTGCCGTGGTATATGGTTTTTGGCAGGCCGCGTTCAGGAAAAAGTACGGCGCTGCGTAATGCCAGTTTGCTATCACCGGCGATGGAGTTATCTGAACACGAAGATGGTTCAACACTTAATCTGGAGTGGTGGTTATACGATCAGGCGATAGTAATCGATACGGCGGGACGTTATGCGGTGCCTGATGTTGATAAGCGTGATCGTAAAGAGTGGACGGCATTGCTTAGTATGTTGTCTAGACATAAACAGAAAGAGCCGCTAAATGGTGTAGTTCTGATTGTCTCGGCAGAGCGTTTATTAAATTGCTCTGAAGAAGAGTTAATGGAAGAAGGTCAGCAAATTCGTTCAGGTATTAATGAGTTGATGGAGCGTCTTGAGGCGCAAATGCCTGTATATCTTATGGTTACCAAATGTGATTTGGTTGATCAGTTTTCAAACTGGTGTAAATACCTGCCAGAAGATTCTTTAGAGCAAGTAATGGGGTATTTGTTTGAGGAAGAAACGGGTGATATCCATGTTTTATTAGATAAAGCATTTGATGAAGTGCTGGGTCGCATTAAAGAGCTGCGTTTGTTGATGATGGAGCGCAGTGATAATCCAGATGATAGCCTGATTGAATTACCGATGAATCTTGAGCGCATGCGAAAAGGCTTGCATGCCTTTTCTAAAACAGCATTAAAAGATAATCTGTACCAGGAAACACCAAGATTCCGTGGCTTGTACTTCAGTTCAAGCCAGCAGATGCAAAAAGAACATGGCGATGTTGACCTGAAAAATAAGGGTATCTTTTTGCATCACCTTTTCACCAAGGTTATGCCACCTGATAGAGGAATTCTTAGTACGCTTCCTAGTGCGGAGCGCTTGCGTCGTGCAGTAAAATATTATGGTGTAAGTGCTAGCGGTGCAATTCTTTTGCTATTAATTATTGCGATAACAACTGTTTTCTTTAATGATAAATCGAGTTTGGATGATATCGTGGATTCGTACGCTGAAATCAATATGGTCGACAGTGATATTAATAATCAAATTATCTCTTTAAACAGATTGTATGAATTAATATTTGAAATTAGAGAGGCTGAAGAAAACTGGGTAATTCCATGGTACGGCCCTTATAACCAGTCGCCACAATATAAAAAATTGGTGGGTATCTACATTGACGTGTTTCAGAAGCAGTTACTGGTTTCGGTAGATAAACCATTAGATTTATTATCTGTTGGTGCTGATAGTGAAAGAACCGCATATTTGGTTTCAGGTATTGTGCGACGAATAAACCTCATGAAAGCAGCGCTTGATGGTGATGTTGAAACATTTGATTCCTTGCCTGCCATCCCTGATGAGTATTTGATTTCTGTTAGTAACCTTATAAGTGTTGATGCGTCGCAATTGTTTAATAATTTATTTAGGCAATATGTTTTACTGCAATCATCAGATGTTGAGCTGACAGAAGAGCAGAATGCGTTACAGGCGTTGTTAGTTAAAATGGTAGCTTCAAATCATGGTGGTTATGACTGGTTGATTGAATGGGCAAATATTCAAGGCTTTGAAAAAGTTAAGCTCAGTGATTTTTGGGGTGGTAGCCGGATACTGACGAATCAACCTACTATCGATGCAGCCTATACACTTGATGGCAGAATATTTCTTAATGCGTTTTTAGATGAGCTGACATTGTCGAGTGAAGGTTCGGCTGGACTAGCTGCAATAAAGTCAGAGTTTATGCAGTTTTATAATCGCAAATATTTAAAAACATGGTATGAATTTACTGAAAAATTTGATATCGGTAAAAACAAACTGCGTGGTCGTAAAGAATGGCTTGACGCACTGGAGACCATGACAGGTAAAGATAACCCTTATTTTGCTTACATGAGAAGAGTATCGAGTGAGTTAGAGCCTGTGTTCGCTGAAGGTTTCTTTCAAGCGAGAGAGCAAATAGATTACTTTGCTGAAATCCAGAACTTTTCAGGTGATTCATCAGGTGACGTTGATAACAGAAAGCGAAACAAAATATTATCTAAAATGGCACTTAAAGTTATTGGTAAATTCGGCAGTGCAGGTAAAGCAATTTCAAAAGCCGGTAAATCTGGTATGAAAACCAATAAAAAATTAAATAAAGGTAAAAAAGGCGGTAAGGAAGTTGATTTAGACGCTGAATTAGAAAAATCAGCTGCAAGTTATAAAGAATACAAATTGGCATTGCAAGATATCGCGTTTAATGCAGATTCCTCCAAGCTTTCTTATAACGCAACAGTCAATGCCTTCGCTAATCCGGATACTATTGCAAGCGGCGATGATGCTGGTGCGAAAGCATGGTCGGCGATTATTAGTTTGCAACGTATTATCGGTAAACCAAGGGAAAGCAATCGATTGTTCTGGGACCTATATACCGGGCCTGCGCGTTTGGCTTATGACTACATGCGACAAGAAGCAGCCTGCCATCTTCAGGCCAATTGGGAAGATAAAGTGCTGGCAGGTATCGTTGGTGTAAATGAAGAAAAGATGGGCTCTACATTAATTGGCGAGGGTGGACTGGTTTGGAATTATGTTGATACTGATGCGGCGCCATTCCTGCTTAAGAAATACCGTAAGGGTTACCTGTCAAATATTGTTAAGACGAATTCGTTGCCTTGGGATTCTGAATTCATTACTTTTATAAATAATGCAGATGATGGTAAAGGAATCGTGTCGGGTGAATTTACCGTGAAAATTAGTGCCTTGCCAACAGGCGTAAATCAAAGTGCAAAGGTATCGCCTTACGCAACCTATCTTGATTTGCATTGTGCGGATGAAGTGCAGACGCTGGAAAATTATAACTATTCAGCATCTAAAGATTTCTTATGGTCGATAGAAAAGTGCGGTATCACGACATTAAGAATTGAAGTAGGTGAGTACTCTTTACGTAAAACATATCCAGGTATTAAAGGTTTCTCTCGTTTTCTCGCTGAATTTAGAGATGGCAGGCATATCTTTAAACCCGATGATTTTCCTGAGCAGGCATCTCAGTTGAAGAATTCATCTGTTAAAGCAATCGATGTTAATTACAGAATAAAAGGCCAGCGTCCAGTTATCAAAATGTTGACTGCTGTTCCTTTATCGCCGCCAGATAAGGTTATGGCTTGTTGGTCTAATTAGCGAAGTGATATTGAATGGCTGATGCAAAAAAAATGGTAGTTGATCGCGTTAATCTCGTTTATAAAACGACGATTGGCGGTGTCGAGCAAGAAATAGAACTGCCATTTCGTTTGATGGTTTGTGGGGATTTTACCTGTAACGAAAACTCGCAATACTTCGATGGCCAGGAAGTGCATATCATTTCGGACAAAACACTTGCGCCATTGTTTTTGAAATTTAAGCCTGCTGCAACCATTCGTGTAGAAAACAAGCTACTGCAGGACGATTCTGAACTTGTCCTCGATTATCAATTTAACTCGATTGAAGACTTTAGCCCTGAAAATTTGATAACAAAAACGGAAGTTTTTGGTGCTTTACAACGTTTTATTGCTTCGCTAGAAAAGTTAGTAAAAGATGATTTTAAATCGTCGGTTGAAAACGTACACCCTCAGGTGTTAGAGATTCTCGATGCTGAAGGTATAAAGCTCGATGAGCTAAGTAAGGATACCAGTGTTGTTGGTTGGTTGATTTCGGATTTAACGAATCGTATAACGGCTCAATTGGATGCGATTTTACATAATGATAATTTTGTCCAAATGGAATCCATTTGGCGTTCGTTGGACTTCCTTGTTGAGCGGACGGACTTCACTGAAAACTGTGAAATTAATGTGCTGAATATTAGTAAGCAGGCACTGATGGATGACCTTGAAGATGCGCCGGAAGTTGTTCAGTCTGAATTTTATCAACTGGTATATTCATCAGAGTTTGGTCAATTTGGTGGCAAGCCTTATGGCGCCATCATAGGTAATTATGAATTTACGCCAAAAGCATTTGATGTCAAATTACTGCAACGTATCGCAAGTGTGGCAGCCTTTGCGCATCTGCCTTTTATAGCCGCAGCTTCCGCTGAATTTTTTAGTGTTAGTTCGTATTCTGAATTTAGTAAGCTTAGAGATGTAAAATCCATATTTGAGCAACCCGCCTATGCAAAATGGGCAGCATTCCGTGCGTCCATGGACTCGCGTTATATCGCATTAACGCTACCTTCGTTTTTACTGCGCCAACCTTATGATATTACCGTTGGCAGTATTAACTATCGTGAATCGGTGGGCAAAAAAGACCGTAATTTGTTGTGGGGTAATGCTGCTTTTGCTTTTGCAACACGGTTGCTAAGTAGCTTTGCAAATTACCGTTTATGTTTGAATATTATTGGCGGCGAAGACGGTAAAGTTGACGGGCTTAATCAAGCGAGTAACAAAAGCAGCAGTATTCAAACCAGTAAAATCCCAACTCAAATACTGATTACTGATAAGCGCGAATCAGAACTCGTCGCGCAGGGTTTTATACCCCTGAGTGTACACAAGGGTGAAGATACGGCAGCATTTTATTCTGCTTATTCTGTGCACGATAACCCAGACACAGTTACAGGAAATGAAATAAATTTGTCATTAAGATTGGGTTCACAGTTACCTTATTTATTAATTATTAGCCGAATTTCACATTACATAAAAATGATGCAACGTGAGCATATTGGTTCCTGGACCAATAGGCGCGAGATAGATCAAGGCCTTAATAACTGGTTAAAGCAGCTGGTTTCCGATATGGATAATCCTGCGCCTGGTGTGCGTGCCAGGCGACCATTAAGACGGGCTGAAATTAAAGTAAGAGAAGTAGAGGGGCAGGCGGACTGGTTCCTGAGCAAAATCGAAATTACACCACACATTAAATATATGGGTCATTCTTTTACCCTGCAGGAAACCAGTAAACTAGAAAAAACATGACAATTAATTATCTACAACAATATCTATTGAGGATGCCATCATGCCATTACCAGGACATTTAAGTATAACTGGTGAAGAACAAGGAGCGATAGAAGGCTCATGTGAATGGGAAGGAAGAGAAGATACCATTTTAGTGCAGGCATTTGACCATGTAGTTGAGCTGCCTACTGATGATCGTGGCATTGCATCTGGTCGTAGGGTTCACCGTCCCATCGTTATCACTAAAGAAATAGATAGAAGTACACCGATGTTGTATCAGGCGCTATGCACTGGTGAATTATTAACAGAGATGGAGCTTGAGTGGTACCGTATAGATGGCACGGGAGATGAAGAACTGTATTACACCATGAGTATGTTTAATGGCATTGTTACCAAAATTCGCCCGTGGGTTCCAAATGTACTGGATCAAAAAAATTCTCATTTAAAACATATGGAAGATATACATATTTCTTATGAAAAAATTATATGGACCTGGGAGCCAGATGGAATCGAGTTTGAGGATGCCTGGAGTGGCGTGGAAAGCTAGTGCTTCGTCAAGGCTATATTAATGGGTTCAGCATCACAGTGGTGCCCGAAGGGTTGGTCTGTCAGCCATCCATGGCGGCGTTACATCTCTTGCGAAGGACTATGGCCATTCACTGCGAGATGTGCCTTGCCATGGATGCTGACAGACCAACTGAATCCATCAATATAGCCTTGACGGAGTACTCGTTATGAAAGAACGATTGTTAAAAAGATTTTCACAATGGGAAGAATTGTCTGAGACAAACTTCGACGAGGTTGACTCTTCCGCATTAATGGAATCTGTAAAAGATGATCTTGAAAAACTTTATAATACAAAGCGTGGCACGGTATTGATTGATGATGATTTTGGTCTTCCTGATTTTAGCTATATGTTGAGCGGTTATACCGCACCAGACGTAGGATTGATTGTGCAGCAGTTGCATCTTCAAACTAAACAATATGAACCGCGGCTACATGCCTTACATGTTTCTTATGTTGAGCAGAACAAGTTTCCCGGAAAATTACAGTTTCAGATAAGCGCTAAAATGAAAATTAAAGATAATGATTTACCCTTTAATGTGTATGTCTTGTTAGGCGATGACGGTAGTGTCAGTTTAAATTCGTAGTGAATGAATAGATGAATAAATATTATCAAAATGAACTGGAAAAACTTCGCGAGCAGGCAGTTGAGTTTTCGCAAGCCTACCCAACCATCGCGCCTCAGCTTGCGCAAGCAAGTACAGACCCGGACGTTGAACGTATATTAGAAGGTGTTGCGTTTTTAAGTGCGCAAATCAGACAGAAGATTGATGATGATTTTCCAGAGTTTTCTCAAGGCTTGCTAAAGCAGATATTCCCACATTATTTAAGGCCTTTTCCGTCAGCCACGATAATTCAATTTTTACCAAAGGACATAATGAAAAACAAGGTGCATGTTCCAAAAGGAACGTTCATTGATTCGGTAGAAGTGGATGGTATAAGTTGTAGATTCAGCACAGCTTTTGATATGGACGTGTGGCCATTAGAGGTTAGCAATGTTAGGCAAAACGAATCCTCTGTCGGTAAGAAAAGTATAGAAATAGACTTTTCTATGAAAGGCTTAACTGTGTCGCAAATGAATGATGAGTCAATGCGAATACATCTTGGTGGTGACTATGTTGGAGCTGTCGAACTTTTTTACTTATTAATGAATTGTGTTGAGTCTGTAGACATTCAACAAGCCGGCGGACAAAACGTTGTTGCAGATAAAATTAAAATTGAAGCAGTTGGTTTTGAAGCGGATCAGGGGCTAGTGGATTTTCCGGGTAACTCATTTCCAGCGTATCGGCTGATACAAGAATACTTTATTTTAAAAGAAAAGTTTTTGTTTATAGAGTTGAAAAATATTCGGCAATACTTCAAAAGTATTTCATCAGGCGCGTTTACGCTAAAATTTTTATTAGATGACAGTGTTACTGCTTTGCCACGTTTAGGCAAAGAACGCTTTATGTTGCATGCTACGCCAGCAGTTAATTTATTTAAGCGCGATGCTGAATCGATGCTTAATGACCATAAACGTAATGAATACCGAGTTAGACCTCTTCGTGATGTCGATAATAATTTTCAGATATATTCGGTAGATAAAGTTTCCGGCCATAATAGGCGTTCTGGTTCGCAGACGAGTTACAGAGAGATTGGATTGGCTAACCCTGATTTAAATTCCGAGCCTGTGTACCAGCTTAATCATCGGCAGGTTGAAAATGACGGGACACAAGTGTTTGTAAGTTTCAGTTACCCGCAAGAGTATACATTATCGAATCAAGAAACTTTAGCCATTGAATTAACTTGCAGTAATGGCACTCACCCATCTAAATTGAAACCGGGTGATATTTCAAAATCCACTTCAAGTACTTCAGATCTAATGACGTTTAGCAATATTCTGCAACCTTCTGATCATCAAAATGTACCAACAGGTTCATCAATGTTGTGGCGCTTGTTAAGCCATTTGTCGCTAAATTATTTATCACTTGCTGATACTGATAATTTAAAAGCACTTTTGGGCTTATATATATTCAGCAGTAATACAGGCAACACATTGGAAGTGGCAAACCGTAAACGTATCGAAGGTGTTAGCAGCGTAACCGTTGAAGCTTGTGATCGTTTGATTTCCGGGTTACCTATGCGCGGCCAGAGTATAAAGGTGCGCGTGAATCCAGCAAATTATGCCGGTATGGGTGACATGTATTTGTTTGGCGTTTTGCTGGATCGTTTATTTGCAAGCTTTGCTAGCATAAACTGTTTTACAGAATTCAGTATGACGGATGAAGCGTCTGAAGAGACTTTTACCTGGCCAATTCGCATTGGAGACAGACCATTAATATAGTCGATGACATTGTAGAGAACGGGGAAGAATACGACTTTTTTCAAGCCGTTCGTTTACTGAATCGGCTTTCGGGTGACAATGCTTCCGAAGAAAACTGTAAATTGCATATTCGACCAGAATTGAATCTTGATTATCCTCATGCAGACATTGAGAGCATCAACGAAATAGATGGCGGTAAAGGGTATGAGTTAATTACCACCTTTTTTGGCCTTTACGGGGTGGCATCACCACTGCCTGGATACTATACAGAAGAACTGCTTGATGAAGAGTGGGATGAGCGTGATGCTCGCCGTGGTTTTCTTGATGTTATTCATCAGCATCTTTATCCGCTGTTATATAAAGCGTGGGCAAAGTATCGTTTTTCTCATAATGCAATTGAACAGAATGATGAGCGTTACTGGGAAATAATTTACAGTATTTTAGGTTTGCCAGAAGAATTTAGAGAGTTTGGCGACTTATCTGGCCAGTTTATAAAGTATGCAGGCATTATTAGCCAGCGCCCTAAAACGCAACTTGGTTTAAATACTATTCTGTCTGATTACATGAAATCAATAAATGTTGATATGGATGTCGAACCATGTGTATTGAGAAATGTACCTATTGTTGAACATCAGCGATGCAAATTATCGCTTGATAATAATGTTCTTGGTAGTAACAGCGTAATAGGTCAACAAATTTCTGACAGATCCGGAAAGTACAATTTAAATATTGGTCCGCTAACGGGTGAGCAGTTTCAGGAATTATTGACAAACAAAAAGCATATTAAATTTATACGTGCAGTGAGTGAAGTTTTTCTGGTACAGCCATTGCAGTGTCAAATCATATTGCAACTTGATAAAAATGCAGTAAAACCTATTTGTCTAGGTGAAGAAGGTTACAGTGCGCTTGGTCAGTCTACCTGGCTAGTGAATGAAATAAATGAGCAGGCATTTAATGTCGCGCTTAATTAAAAGGCACCTATCTGGCATGTTGTATATAAACAGGAGTAGTCATGAGTTATTTTGATGACCCAAGCAGTAAGCATTTCTCATTTGAATCATTTGCAGATGGCTGTGATGAAACGACATTTGGCGTAATTAGTTTCAAAGGTTATGAGGCGATATCTAAACCTTATGATTTTGAAGTTATGTTGGTCTCATCTAATAAAGAGTTAGGTCTGGAAGATCTTTTGCAGGCACAAGCTGTTTTTACCATTCATCGTGGTGAAAATGATGATGTTTTATATAACGGCATTCTTGCTGAATTCGATCAGCTGCATGAAGTGAATGATGTTATTTTTTATCGTGCTCGTCTTGTGCCCAAACTTTGGTGGCTAACACTCACCCATCACAATCAAGTTTTTTTAGACCAGAGCGTTCCCGATTTTGTTGAGGATGCTCTGCGTGATGGTGGTCTTGAGACGGCTGATTTTGATCTGGGCGCTTTAAGTAGTTATGAAGCAAACAGTTACGTATGCCAGTATGACGAATCACACTTCAATTTCGTTTCAAGGTGTTTAGAACGTCAGGGCATCTATTACTATTTTACACAAGATACCGATGGTGAAGTGTTGACGCTCACCGATACGCGCTTTTCACATGAAGCATTAAAAGAAGGTTCAGAGTTATTTTATAATCCGGCATCAGGGTTGGAGGGTAAGCATCTGGGCGAAGCTATTGGCAGTTTTACCTGTAGACAAAAACAACTGCCGGCCGAAATAATTCTTAAAGATTACAATTATGAAAGGCCGTCATTAGATATCACCAGTCATGCTGAAGTGGATCCAGCGGGTCGTGGGCTGTCTTATCTCTATGGGGAATATTTTTCTACAGTAGAAGAGGGCGAACGTTTAGCCAATATACGTGCCGAAGAATTGCTGTGTAAAAAGCAAGAATTTTTTGGGGAGTCAACTGTACCGTACATCATGCCCGGGTTTACTTTTAATATGAATAATCATTACCGGGAAGATTTTAATCAGGAATATCTGATTCTCGAAGTGACACATGAAGGTAATCAATCTCATCTGATGAGTGGTGGTATAACCTCTGATTCCGGTAAAACGCAAAACCAGGCAATTTATCATAATAGCTTTAAAGCGATACCAGCCGATACACAATATAGGCCACAACGGATTGCTAAAAAACCAAAAATTTCCGGCACCATACACGCCAAGATAGACTCTGAGGTAGACAGTGAATACGCGCAGGTAGATAAATTTGGTCGCTACCGGGTTAAATTGCCGTTTGATATCAATGATAGTCACATAGCTGGAAAAGGCTCGGCACCAATACGCATGATGCAATCTTACGCAGGTAAGAACCGAGGAATGCAATTTCCCTTAACAAAAGGTACAGAAGTATTACTGACTTTTATCGAAGGTAACCCGGATCGCCCTGTTATTGCTGGCGCTGTTTCTAACCCTGAAACACAGGGACCAGTAAATGCAGAAAACCAGAGTGAGTCAGTGATTCAGACGGGTGCAAATAACCGAATTAGAATGGAAGATAAAGCGGGCTCACAGCGTATCGTATTTGAAACACCGGCGGCTAACAGCTGGATACGGATGGGCACACATAACGACCCTATCGTTATGAGCGGTGATGCGGTGGTTAATATATCATCCGGTGATACCGCGTGGTCAGATGATGGCGCTCAAGTTGTTCCATCTGTTTCGCCTACAACATCCGGTAGTAACCGGGCGGCTTCTGCAAGTACTGCTATCGATATAACGCCCATTATTACAGATTCAGCCGGTCAGGTGGTTGCAGATATCACTACCATGGTTGCGACTGATGGAATCTATACCTTTACGTATTCTTACGTTGATCCAAATAATTCGGTCAATATTTATGATGCGACCAGAACAGTCATCGTTGGAGATACTACGGAGCAAATCCTTGGCAGTGATGCCAATGGTATAAGGCTTCATTCTGCTGGCGCAATATGGCAAGAAGCGAAAAGTCGTTATGGGCGATATATGGGCGAAAATCCCTTACCGGAAACTACACCGACAAAAAATGACGCTGATGATATTAGTCAGATTGGTGACATGCTCGGTTATTTTGGTACTAAGTACAATCCGACAAAATTATGGTCGTATTCAGAGAAAGATGCTGATGGAAAAGCAGTTATACAAACAGTAGCGCAAGCCAAAGTGAAATCAGATGTTGAGGTTTCTAGTCTGGATACTTTTACTACTCAAGAAGGTAATGTTTATGATTTTGGTGGTTGCTGGAATTACAATCTCGGTAATGGCTATACAGAAAACCATTTAGATCAATGTGCCGAGTTGAATAAAAAACATGGCGGTTTAATTGGAGACAAAATGCCTGAAGCTGTCATGGCATGGACATCAGTGGGAGCAGTTTTGACAACAGCTGTTATTCCCGGTATTACTGCTATTGTCGCCAGTTCACAGGGTGGCCCCACGGGTGCAGTGTCTGCGGGTATTTCTGGTGTCGCTTTGACAATGGTTGGAATCATATCTACATCAGTAAATTTTGGCTGCAAACCTATGGATGCAACGGAAATAATTGGCGATGTGATATCAGGCCCAGGCGCTGATAAAAAAATCAGGACATGGGCGGATAAAGTAGGAAGCAGTTTTAATTCTTCTGGTGTGCAGGATAAGGATAGCCTGAAACAAAAACACGATGCTTCATTAGGTAATGTGGCTGATTTGTTTGTAACGCCAGATAACTACGTTGATCGTGCAATGAATACAGATACCACCTGGGTTGAAAAAACTTTTGGTGATTCATACAGTTATACACAAGGTAATTCGATTGAAATCACGCATGGTAATTCTGAAGAGCATGTTAAAGGCGATCAGTATGAATTTAAATATGGCGGTGCGCGAGAAGAGACGCATTTTACAGGTAAGGGTTTAAAAACTTACTGGTCGAAGTCTGCTAATGGTCATAATCAAGAAGTAAAGTGGGATAGCATTACCGGGCAGTGTGTTAGTTACGAGTATTCAAAATCTGGGCACTTTAGTTTTTCAGTAACAATGCCAACGATTCCAAAACTGGCTATTGAAATTGCAATGTCTAGTGTTAATGCAAAACTTGAACTTAGTGCTGGCATGGCTATCAATGCTAGCGCAACAGCATCACTTGCAGTCAAGGCGGAAGCGGTTACGGGATTGACTGCAAACCTTGAAAGAAAGTTTGGCGGAGAGGCAAGTTACAATGAAGTTACAGGGGAAATGGAGTTTAAGGCTTTCGGTTTAAAAGCGTCTAAAAAAGCCGCTCTGGAAGCGGACAAGAAAGAGATGGAGTTGAAGCAAGCGACATTGAAAATCGAAAAACTTGAGTCTAAAATTAGTGACTTGTCCTTCAGGATCAGCAGTAATAAATTAGATATCTTTTTGGGGCAGAAAATCCATTCGTGATTTTCTTAAAATATGTCGAAAATAACCAAGCCACTGCATATAGCCTGTAATCAACAGGTTCTTGAACAAAATAACCAGTTTCACTTAATAGTGTCGGCGACAATGGGTGTGCGTTTATCTTCCGGTGAGGCATTGCTTGAATTTGATTTCTATAAAGAAGCATTTGATCATATTGGCGCTAATCCGATGCCTGATATTGCCATGCCCAAACCACAAGCAGAATACCTTGTTTCCGGTAATTTTTATGCGCCTAACGGGGCTGAGTTAACGGCCGGTGAAGTAAAAGTTTCATTTTCAGATAAAACTAAACAGTTATATATATTTGGGGACCGTGAATGGCAAGGGGGGATTCCTTCTCAGCCGCAACCGTTTTCTACTATGCCACTGGATTATTCACTCGCCTTCGGTGGAAATGATTACCCGAATAACCCGGATGGCAAAGGTTTTAATGATGGTGTTTTACCCAATATAGAAGATCCTTCGCAATTACTAACATCGAATACAAGCAAGATACTACCTGCTGGATTAGGGCCAACACATCCAACCTGGCCTCAGCGTATGCAGTATCAAGGTACATATGACGAAAGATATGTAGAAAAGTATTACCCGGGTTATCCTGAAGATTTTGACTGGCATTTTTTTATGACAAGTGCACAGGACCAGTGGTTTGATGGGTACTTTAAAGGTGATGAATCTTTTACCTTGCATAATTTACATCCTGAAAATGCGAAAATAAGTGGTACGTTACCGGGCTATCGTGTGCGCTGTTTTTATGATGAGACCACTAATAGTGCAAGCAAATTTAATGAGCTATCACTGAATCTTGATACGGTCTGGTTTTTCCCTGAAACCGATTTAGCGTTGCTGATCTGGCGAGGAGGTGTCTCAGTATCTGATGATGATGCAAGTGCGATAACAGATATAGTCTGTGCATATGAGGACGAAAATACTTCTCGGACACCAGAGGACTATAAAATAGCGCTAGATAAACGCAGAAACAGTAATGATGCTTTGCTTAATAACTTTAATACCAGTGACCTCATTCCCGCCGGTGCAAAATGTGCGATGGAGCTATTGCAAGAAAAAATCTTTCAGGGTGCTAGTAGTAGTCCTTTTTCAGATAACCTGGAGGCGAAAACTGAAACAGTTAATAAGCTCGTTCAAGAGAAACTACAGGAATGTGAGAAGCAATTTGAACAGAAACTTGAAGGCCTTGATGAATCAAAGATAGCGGAACAACAAAATATAAAAGAGCTTTTAAGAAAACCTGTCGAATTTAAACCGGATGCTGAACAAGAAGAATTTAATCGGCAGTTAGAAGCATTAATGCCAGGTATTACTTCGGGTGATATGAAAAAAATCAGTCTTAAAGAATTTTCATTTGATAAAATTGATAAGATAATGGCTTTAATCGACAAATTTAGGGATAAGAAGCTGGCTGGTGCGCTTGATAATATAGAAAAAGCGAACCGAATTATCGAGCAACGATTAGAGGAAGAAAGAAAAGATTCAACCGAGTTAACTAATGAGCAGTCTGAAAGTGTCACGGCCCTATTGGCGCGTATAAAATCTCCTGAAGAAGTTACTGAAGTTGCAATGCCACGGATGAACCTTGGTGAGATAAAAGAGGCTTTTAATCAGATAAACCCGCAGCTAAATGAGCAGATGCAACAACTGCAAAACATGAAAGCAATGGGTGCGAGTAGTGAAGAAACGGAACTCGCTGAGAAAATGGTTTCTGATGTTATTTCTCAGAAAGATGGTCAGTTGGACGCTTCACTCATCGAAGCGGAGGACGAATTCAAAGAATTATATATTCTATCTGCCCATACTTTGCCTCGATGTTTATCGCCGCATAAATTAACATTAGAGGATGTGACAGAAAATTTATTGGATAGATTGAAAAAAAATAAAAGTGTCAGCAACAAGGATTGGGCGTGCATTGATTTAAGTAACAAGAAACTGGACGGGGTTGATTTTTCTGGTTGTTATCTTGAGCAGGTAGTGTTTTCGGGCGCTAGTTTAGTCGGCTGTAACTTCAATGGTGCTGTATTGTCACGCGCTATCTTTGATGGGGCTGACTTATCTTGTTCTAGTTTTGAGTCTACAAATCTGGGCGCTATTTCTGCTATTGGTGCTAAGTTTAATGGCTCACGTTTTATTAATGCCGTGTTATCAAATAGTAATGTCAGTAACTCCAGCTTCGAATCATGTGTGTTTGACGATGTGCAGGTGTTGGATATAACAATATCTGGCGCTAATTTTTCTCACAGTAAAATGCCGTTGATGAAGTTTATAAAAGCTGATTTTAATGACGTGAGTTTCTCGAATACTGAAATGCCGCAATCTATATTTTTACAATGTGAGATTATGTCTTCGAGTTTTTCATCCGCACAATTGCAGGGTTGTATCTGGTCTAACACTAATATAAAAAATTGCGTCTTTGATAATGCAGAAATGAAATCTAACTGTTTTACAGCAACTGAAGATGAAGATATTGTACTAGAAGGAAACAGTTTTGAATCTTGCAATCTTGAAAGTGCAAATTTTCAAAGCATGTGTATGCCTAAGACAAATTTTAAAAATGCAATTCTTACAAATGCTAATTTAAGTAGTGTTGAAGTAGTGGGCGGAAATTTTGAGGGTATATCTGCAAAACAAGCTATGTTTAGAAAAGCATTGCTAACCCATGGTAATTTTGACAATGCGAACATTATAGAAGGCTCGATGAATAAAGCGCATCTTTCGGGAGCTTCCTTTTATAAAGCCAATTTATATGCAGTCGATTTTTTACGTTCAACGATGGGAGGCACTGATTTTTCGGGTGCAAATTTAGATAATACGATACTGCGAGATTGGCAGCCATCATGAGTGTTGAAACTGGTGCTGAGCTGTCTCGTCAAGTTAAAGAGTTTGGTGAGTTTTATACAAACGAGGAATTTTCTGACCTTGATTGCCGTAATCTTGATTTTTCAGGTGCGATTTTTTCAGGCGTTACGTTTAAAAATTGCACCTTTAACGACGCTAACTTGAAAGAAACTGTATTCAATAAATGCCGCTTTGAAAACGGCACGTTTATAAAAGCGGACTTAACTGAAACGGTATTTTCAAATACCTACCTGATGTCATCTCTTTTTGACAATACAACAATTAATTCAGCTAAATTTATTGATGTGGATTGTGAGTCGACACGGTTTGACAATAGTAAACTAAATGCGGTTATTTTTAATAAATGTAATATGGCTGGCGCGACACTAATTAAGGCTAATTTAGAAACGGCTGTTTTTAATGGCTGTAATATGTCAAATGTTGATTTTACAGAAGCTAAGATGTTCAAATCTATATTTAACGAATGTGACTTTCAAGAAAATAAATTTACGAAAGCGATACTTAATCTTTGTTACTTTTCTAAAGCTAATTTTTCGGGCTCAGATTTTAGTTATCTCGACATGGCTCAAACGCAGTTCTCAGATTGCAAGTTAACTAACTGTGATTTTACAGCGGCCAATTTATTGCAAGCCGGTTTTATGAAAGCTGATTTAAGTAATTCAAAATTTGATAAAGCGGTAGCTGAGTTAGCTAATTTTTATGAAGCCAAACTCGACTCGGTGAGTATGTCGGGTGCGGATCTATCTAAGGCTGGTATGCAGAAAACACTTATTAATAAATCTGACTTCAGATCGACTAATTTGACTATGACGCAGTTGACTGAGGCAAAAATAAGCAATTCACTTTTTTCCGGGGTAAATCTTACTTATGCCGACATGTCACATGTAACGGTACGAGACTCAGATTTTTCCGGGGCAATATTATCTGGAACGAAGATGCATGAACTTTATGATGAAACTACAATCTGGGAAGGCGCGAATAGAGCAGATGCGCAAAAAACAGAAGCCAATAAACTAAAAGCAGAACAGTGGGGTAAATAACCATGGAAAATTCTAAGATCGTGCCTATTCAGTCAGTGTGTAATGCTGTCGTCTATACGGCATCAATCACAGCGTTGATCGATGAAAAATATTGTGAAATTAATCTGGCCGATGTTTGTTATCGTGCGCAAATAATATATAGCTGTCTTATCAAACCTGCAGTTGGTGATATTGTTATGTGTGTTTTGAATGAAGAAGGTGATTACTATGTATCCGGTATTGTTGATCGTAAATCCACACAGTCGATGGTGTTGAATTTTACTGATGATGTCACCCTGTCTTCGTCAGGTGCAATTAATATCCATAGTTCTGATTCTGTCACTTTGTCTGCTTCAGAAAGTATTAATTGCCTATCGAAAAAAGTTTTGCACAAGAGCGACAGTGCGGTGGTGAATTATCAGGGCCTAATTCTTTCAGGTGCGGTGGTTCAAGCTAGTTATACAACAATTCGTGTCTTCAGTCAGATGATTAATACAATATCAAACCAGGTCATGCAGAAGTTTAAAAATTACATACGTAGTACTGATGAACTGGATCAGGTTAAAGCTCAGAATATGACGCGTCGGGTTGATGGTTTGTACTCTATGAGCAGCGATAATACCGTGATGCTGAGTAAGAAAGACATAAAGATTGATGCTGAACATATTCATATGGGCTAGCGTTATAAAATTACATAAGAGGTTTATAGTATGTTTGCTAATTGTTCTTTAGCGGGAATGAATAATTCCATGCCAGATGTATGTTTGACACCTGTGCCTTCTCCAGCGGGGCCGGTGCCAACACCTATGCCTTATCCGAACATCGCGCAATTAGCAATGGCGATACCGTCGCAGGTTAAAGCGCTTATCATGATGATGCCAGCACATAATATTATGACGATGATTCCGATGAGTAATGGTGATCAGGCAGGTTGTATGCCAGGCGGTGTTATGTCAGGAATAATTATGGGGCCTTCGCGACACATGAAAGGCAGCACAAAAGTTTTTTATGGTGGATTACCATGCACTCGATCATTTATTGATATGACGATGCAGAATTTAACTAACTGCCCCGGTACGGGAATGACGATTATGCCGTCACAAACCAAAGTGATGGTTATAACTTAATTATGAGTATGCTTTATGAGTGAACAAGATAATAATCAACAAAATTTTCAGGTACATGTCTCACCTGATTTGGATTATAACTATCGGGATGTGGCAAATATTTATGTCGGTGCGGGTGATGTTGTTTTTGAGTTTGGCAATATACATCGTTCCATGCCGGGTAATATAACGATAAGCAATAGGTTGGTGTTATCCATGRCTAATGCTATCGATTTGCAGCAAAAACTTGGGCATGTATTACAGCAAGCACAAAAACAAATGCAAGAGCAGTTTCAGCAACAGCAAAAAACGTGATTTGAGACAGTTAACGTGTTGAGAATATTAAACGACTCTTGTGGAAAACTGAAATTTAATTTCCGAGTTTTCTGTTGGGCGATCATTGGTCTGTCTGTTGTTACAAACGGCTCAGTTGTGGCTGCTGGTATTCCTGGCGGCATAACACCGGGCGGCGCAATGCCGCAGATTAAGAATGTGCCTGAACCATTTGTTTACCCTAATGTAGAAAAACCAAAACAACGTGTTGCACCTATAACCGTAGAGGATCCCAACGCGCCAAGAATGTTACTAAAGGGCTTTGAAATATATGGTGTTATTGACCACCCTGAACACGATATTTCTTTGCAGGCCGTTCGTGAATTAATTGCTGCTGAAACAGCTTTAATGATTCCAAAGGGCGAACAACGTTTGTTTACTGTTGGCATGTTTGAAACAATTGCTCAGGCTATAACCCGTTACTATCGTTCGCGCGGTTATTTTTTAGCGAGAGCCTATGTTCCGGAGCAAAAAGTAACAAACGGAATCGTTAAATTAAAGGTGGTGGAAAGTTTTCTAGAGCAGGTTGCCTTTCATGGGAATACTTTATACGACGATGAGACCATGAGTATTTTGTTCGATAACCTCATCGATAAACCTGTGTATATTACTGATATTGAGTCAGCCCTTTATAAGCTAAACGATTATCCGGGGTTAACCGCATCGGCTGTTTTTGGTCCTGGTTCAACGCCGGGTTCAGCGGCTATTGTTATGCGAACCGATGAAACGCCTTCTTATAATCTTTTGTCATTTGATAATTATGGTTCGGCCTATACAGGTGAAAATCGAGTTTTGTATAACCATAGCAGTAATAACCTGTTTGGTAACGCGGATCTATTATCGTTTAACTTGATGGCAACTTTTGCCCCAGCGAACAACCAGTACGCAGATTTCACTTACCTACAACCGGTTTTTAAATCTTTGTTTAGAGTCGGTGGTGGCGCCAGATTTAACTTCTTCGAAGTAGGTGAAGAACTGGAAGATCTGAATATTAATGGTGAATCGATAATCGTCAATGGTTTTATTGATTATAAATTTCTGCATACCAAGCTGGATCAGTTTTCAGTGGTTGCCGACCTAAGTTTAAAATCAGCAACCAGTAAAATTGTTAATACGGTTGCAGCTGAAGACAAGCTGACTGTTATAAGACTTGATGCGCTCTATTCTGGTGTGGATCGTTGGCTGTGGACGGCTAGTCATCAAGCGACGGCATCAATTAGTGTTGGTCTTGCTGACGTCTTAGGTTCCATGGACAGTGAAGGTAATGGTATATCAGGGCGACGCAGCAGTGATGGTGTTAGAGCAGGGGGTGATTTTACAAAGATTAATCTRGCTTATACGCGCTATCAACCTACAGTAAGTTTGCAAACATTACTGATTAGATTTGAAGCGCAGTTTTCATCCGATTTACWTACATCTCTAGAGCAGTATCCTTTAGGCGGCCCATACAATGTGCGCGCATATCCCATTGCTGAAATCCTGGTGGATAACGTAATTTTTACATCGTTTGAATATATATTGACTGCGTCACCGGATATACAGCATACATGGCTTAACGGACTGCAATTGTCGGTTTATTATGATTACGCTTCTGGCGACCTTAATGAGCCGCTAATCAACGAGATTGGCGAAGCGACTTTGTCTGGCATAGGTCTGGGTATACAGGTAGAGCCGTTTAACAAGTTTCTTGTACGTATCGATTTAGCGACAGCTACTGGAGACGAAGCCTCTGATTTACAGTCGTTACCGTTCTATTTCAGTATGGAGTATCACTTTTAACTGACCAACGGTCATGTTTATTTTTGATATTTACAGGGTGAAAGAAATATACTTATATGTACCGCTTTAGTTGGTGCATCGGTAAACAAGGTTTTAAGCAGGGTTTATAACTATGCGTCAGTTTATGAAGAATATCTTTGGGTTTGCAGTGAATAAAATTTTTCCTGCATTCTTTCTTGGCGCTGGTGTTGCTGCCAGTGTCGCACAGGCAGCGCCGCAAGGCGGGGTTATTGTTGGCGGCACAGGTAGTATAAACACGTCTGTAAATACAACAAACATTAATCAATCAAGCGGCGCTTTGGTCATCGACTGGAGCAGCTTTAATGTTAACCAAAGTGAAACGGTAAACTTCAACCAACCCTCCAGCAGGTCTGTTGCGTTAAACCGCATCAACGATCAAAGTCCAAGTCAGATTTTCGGGTCTATCAATTCAAATGGTCGAGTCTTTTTGAGTAATCCTAATGGCATAATTTTTGGCCAATCAGCAACGGTGAATGTTGGTGCGCTGATGGCAACCAGCTTGAGCATTTCTAAAGATGATTTCATGAAAGGAAATTACCTTTTTAACGCAGAGAACTATACGCCAGGCGCTATCATAAATCGTGGTACGCTCACCGCGGCTTCTGGTGGCAGCATCAGCTTAGTGGGCAGTCATGTTGTTAATTCAGGGTTTATCATTGCAGACTATGGGCAAATTAATCTTGCTACAGGCAAGCAGGCGGTATTAAATTTTGATGGTGATGGTTTAATTAGCTTTAAAGTTAGTGAAGACATCTTAACGAATTTAGATAACGCTGAATCGTCGATAGAAAATATTGGTTCTTTACAGGCGAATGGTGGGCAGATTTTGCTCGACGCACATGTTGCTAAAGATGTTTTCACTAACGCGATTAATAATGAAGGTGTCATCACAGCACGTCGCCTGGAAAACAAAGGCGGTGAAGTCTATCTGTTTGGAAATTCTGGCAATACCATTCACAGTGGTGCAATAGACGTTTACGGTGAAGCCGGGCAAGGCGGCAGTGTTTTATTGCTAGGTGAAAATGTTGGTCTGTTCGGTCAGGCAAGTATAGACGCTTCGGGTGATGCCGGTGGTGGTACGGTGTTAATCGGTGGTGACTATCAGGGTGAAAATGCCAATATTCAAAATGCTGAATACACATATATAAGTGAAGACGCAACGATTAAAGTAGATGCAGTTGAACAAGGCGATGGTGGAAAAGTTATCGTCTGGGCTGATAATACAACACGGTTTTACGGTGACATTTCTGCAAAAGGCGGAGCGAGCAGTGGTAACGGTGGTTTTACAGAAATCTCGGGCAAACAGGGACTGGTTAAAAAAGGCATGGTTGATCTGACTGCGGCCAATGGAGCAACGGGTACATTGCTGCTTGACCCTGGCGTTATAACGATAACTATCCCTGGCAACAGTGATGGTTCGGATACGCCAGATAGCAGTAGTACCGGATTAGACACAGGTACCAGTGCTGCAGGAACAGTTGCTTTTACTGATAGTGGTACTGCAGATCCTTTCATCGTCTATAAATCTGAAATAGAAGGTCAAAGTGCGACGGCTAATATTATTCTGCAAGCAACAGATGCGGTTAATGTTTCAGGTTCTGGTACCGTCACGCTTGCCAATGACAGCGACCTAACGATACAGACACGAAATAATAATACTGGTGATGCAGCAACTGGTATTGATTTAACTGGCGTTAATTTTGTAACAGGCGGCAGTGGCAGCATTACACTACAGGCCGGTACAGCGGGTGATAATACTGGTGCGACTATTACGACAGACAGATTAACAACGGGTGCAGGCTCCGTTACGATTACCGCCGAAGGTGCTGTTACAGTGGGTGACAATATCACCACTAGTGGTGGTTCGGTAATAGTTAGTAGTGGCGGTGCGGTTGATATTATTGGCAACATTGCAACCAGTGGAGGCGACTTCACAAGCTCGGGAACCAGTTTTGATAACGGTGGGGCAACAATTACAACAGTCGGTGGTTCGGTAGATTTAAGTGGTCAGACTGGTGTGGTTACTATCGCTGATAATGTAAATACTTCTGGCGGTGATGATGCAGGTTCTTTCACCAGTGCCGGTACTAGTTTTGATAATACGGGTGGCACTATAACAACGGGAAGCAGCAGTACCGGCGTTAACTTAAATGCTCATACCGGCGCAATAACGATAGCGTCTTCTGTTAATACAAATGGCAATGCATTTACCGCTACCAATGTAGCCAGTGCTGCAATTAATGCTGCGATTAATGCGGGTGCTGTAAACATAACATCTAGTGGTGCGATTACACAAACGGCTGGCAGTATCACTGCATCAAGTTTAATCGTTTCTGCTGTAGGTGGAATTGATTTGGATGGTTCAAATGCGGTTGCTGCATTTTCTGCCAGCAACATTACTGGTGGCGCAGTGGTATTTAACAATGCTTCTGGTAGTACGCTGGATTTACAGGGTGTCAGTAACAGTGTTGGAGATATCAGTATTGATGAAACCGGTAATATTTCAATTAGTGGTGGGGTGAATGCCGGTGTCAATACGGTGACGCTCGATGCCTTAGGTAGCATTACTGATACCGCTTTAGGCATTATTACTGCGGGTGTGCTGGATACAGACTCAGTGGGTGGCACGGCGCTAAATAGTGCGCATGTAGTCGGTGCTTATACTGCAAGAAATATTACAACGGGTAACGTCGTTTTTAACAATGCTTCTGGTGGCACGCTGGATTTGCAGGCAGTAAGCAATACCGTGGGCAATATTACGGTTGATGAAACCGGTAATATTTCAGTCAGCGGCGGCGTGAATGCCGGTGTGAATACGGTGACACTCGATGCCTTAGGCAGTATTGCAGATAGTACTGGTGTTATTACTGCGGGTACCTTAGATACGGATTCAGTCGGTGGCACGGTATTGAATAATGCGCACGCGGTTGGTGCGTTCACTGCTAACAACATCACTAGTGGTGTCGTTACATTAAATAACGCCTCGGGTGGAACCTTAGATCTGCAAGCGGTGAGTAACACAAGCCGCAATATTACGCTTGATGAAACCGGTAATATCTCGGTGAGTGGTGCTATTGATGGCGCAACAATCGTACTCGATGCTGTCGGCGCTATTACCGATACGGGCACAGGTGTTATCACGGCTACTACCTTATTGAATACAGATTCAACAGGCGGCACAGTATTAAATCAAGGCCCTCATGTCGTTGCAGCGTTTACTGCTAACAATACTAGCAGCGGCAATGTTGAGTTAAATAATGCCTCTGGCGGCACACTGGATTTACAGGCAGTTAGTAATACCGTAGGCGATATCAGCATTAATGAAACCGGTAATATTTCCGTTAATGGTGCTATTAACGCAGCCGCTAACACGGTAACGCTTGATGCGTTAGGTAGTATTGCTGACACCGTAAGTGGAATAATTACAGCGGGAATATTGGACACGGACTCGGTGGGTGGCAGTGTACTGGATAATGCGCATGCGGTAACGGCTTATACTGCCAGAAATATTACCAGCGGAAATATTGTGCTAGATAATGCATCAGCCGGCACCCTGGATATTCAAGGTATTATCAATACCGTTGGCGATATTACTATTAATGAAACGGGCAACATTACCTTAAGCAGCGTTGTTACCGCATCAATATCTGGTACGGCGATAATCGATTCAGCAAGTGGCTCCATTAATGGTGCAGGCACGGTTACAGGCAGTACTGTAGATCTACGCGCTGCTACCGGTATCGGTAATAGTACAGCTGTTACCACTGTTGCAGATATTCTTCTTTTTGATAACTCAGTCAGTGGTGCAGTTGAAATCAGTAATGCAAAAGCCAGCGGTGTTGCGGTAAGTGGTACTAATAATGGTGTTGCCACCATAACCGAAACGGCAGGAAATCTGGAGGTTGCCGCAGCGGGTATCACGACTACAAGTAATGCACTGAATCTATTTGCAGATAACATGACTTTTACTGGCACGCTTGATTCAGGTTTGGCCGCAACAACACTTTCTAGCAGCAGTGCAACAACCGTTATAGCGATTGGCGATACAGCGAGTAACTCTGGCTCAACATTGGGTATAACCGATGCAATGTTGGGAATGGTTACGGCATCATCAATTAATATTGGTAATGCGGCAAATACAGGCGGTATTAATTTCAGCGGTGCGGTAAGTCAGGCAGGAAATACCGTTAACTTAAATACGGGTGGAGTTATTGCAGGAACAGGTACGGTCACGGCCGGTACTTTAGATTTAGTTGCAGCCGGTGGTATCGGTGCTTCCGGAATGTTGTTGTCAACGATTGCAGACATTATTACCTTTGATAACTCAACGTCAGGTGGTGTTTATATATCAAATACTCAGGGCACAGGTGTATCTGTTAGTGGTACTAATTCAGGTGATGAAGCGGTTGTTATCCAGGAAACCAGTGGTTCGCTTACGGTTGATGGCGGCAATATCGTTTCAGGTGGAAATGATGTTAGCTTAATTGCAGATAATACATTCTTAACGGGTACTGTTAATGCAGGTATAGGGCAGGTTACCTTAACAAGCAACACGGCGACACAAGGTATAGAGTTAATCGGTGCGGGTGTAGCCGCTGCTGGCGCTACGTTGCAGATTGATAATGCAATGCTCAATCAAATAACGGCTGCTGGCATTACCTTGGGTGATGCATCACAAACGGCGGGTATTGATGTGAATGGTGTGGCTGACAGTTCAACACCGTTGACCTTGCAAACCGGCGGTGCCATTACACAAACGTCCGGCAGTATAACAGTGAGTAGTTTAACACTTGATGCGCAGACCGGCATTGGTACATCGGGTATTCATTTGGATACACAAGCCAGCACCATAACATTCAGTAATAACTCTTCAACAGGCGATATTTTTATCGACAACAGTTTTGCGGGTAATGTAACGGTTAGTGGCAATACTGGTAATGCAGCTGCAACGCCCGGCGGTGTTATTAATATTACTGAGCTGCTTGGAAATATTATTATTGATGTGGTTGGCATCACGACGAATGATGGTGGTGATATAACCTTAACTGCTAATGCGGGAAATATTACGGGAACTGGATTAGTTTCTGCGGGAACCGTTAATTTAATCTCTAGTACCGGCATCGGTGTATCGGGCGCTGCGATTAATACCGCGGCTGATAATGTTGCATTAACCACTGTCAGTTCAGGTGGCGCTTTTATATCAAATACCAAAGCATCTGGCGTATCGGTTAGTGCGGCATCAACGATTGCTGGTGAAATTGAAATTACTGAGACAGCCGGTGATTTAACCATATCAGGCACTATCATGACAGCATCGGGAAACAGTGATATTAGTTATATAACCGATAATGGAAGTATTGTATTAACAGCCACAACCGATGCAGATGGCGATACAGTCAATATTGATTCTGCAGGGAGTATCTCAGGTGCAGGCGCTATTACTGCGAGTACGGTTAATTTAAATGCAACTTCAGGAATAGGTAATGCCGGTGTTGGTAATACCGTTTTTACTATCGCTGATACGATTGTTTTTGAAAACACCGCTTCAGGTGGCAGTTACCTATCTAATAATAAATCAACAGACATCAGTAGTGGTTCAGTAAATACAGGAGAAGTTGAATTTACTGGTACGCTCGGTACAACGACTGTTTCTGCCGCAGGCATTACTACAAATGGTGGCGGTGGTGTAACCTTAAATGCAACTGATGCGGTCTTACTGACGGGTTCGGTAACAGCGTCTGGTAATACGATTACTGTTTCATCAATAAATGCCGGTATATCAGGCGCGGGTGAACTAGTGGCAAATACCGTTAACCTTGATGCAAGTGGTACAACCAATGTTTCTACCCGAGCAAGCAACGTAACGTTTGATAACGATAGTGTAAATGGTGTAACCATCAGTAACGATTTTATTGGTGGTGTAATTGTAAGCGGTACCAGTAGTGGCCTGGTTGATATAACCGAAGTCAGCGGCAACTTAACCATTGGTTCAGGCAATATCGTTTCTGCTTCCACAGTGGATTACACAACGACTAGCAGCAATATTATTCTAACGGGCTCAACCACAACAGGAGCCGGCAGTAGCGCAAGCATTAATTCGGCCGGCAGCATTACGGGCACAGGTAGAGTGACTACCGGTGCAGGCGGTTCGATTGAGCTGATTTCCGATACAGGTATTGGCAGTGCAACCAATGCTGTTAATACGGCTACCGCTACATTGACGTTTGCAAACGGCACTTCAGGTGGTGTTTATATTTCGAATGCTTTGTCGACGGGTGTCGATGTAAGTGGAACAAACTTTGGTGATATAGAGATAACAGAAACCGCCGGTACACTTAATATAGCGGCGGCGGGCCTTACCGCAAACGATAATGACATTGACTTGATTGCTAACAGAATGACGTTTGATGGCTTAGCGACTATCGATGCCGGAGCCGGTCTGGTAACACTTACAACTTCGACTGCAAGTCGCAGCATACAAGTGGGCAACGGTGCCAGTAATGCATCCTCTTTAGGGCTTACCGATAGCATGTTAAATCAAATTACGACATCGGTTGGCGTGTTGATAGGCGGTACTTCGCATACCGGTGGTGTTCGAGTGGTGGGTGATGCGACGCCTCTTTCGGGTGGAACTTTTGAGCTTGTCAGTCAAGGTAATGTAGCGGTAAACGCATTACTTACAACCATTGGTGACACAACCATACAATCAACCAATGGGAATATTACATTTGGTGCAAACTCCGGTGTGACATCAACTTCTGCTGGTATCTTGTTAGATTCAAATGGAACGATTACCGGGTCGGGCGCTTTAACATTGAATGCGGCGACTGATCTTGTCTTTAACAAACAACTTGTCATTGATGGCACTACTGATATTACAGCAGGCACATTAAATGTGCAGAGTGACATAATGACAACAACAGGTAATTTAACGATTACCAGTGCAAGTGCTGTGACGTTTAATCCGAGTATAACAATCACAGCCGCAGATCTTTTAACAATTAATGCTGAATCAAGCGGTGCGGGTGATCTTAATCTTAATGGCGGTAGCGGCATAACGCTTAATCAGAACGTAACGGTTAATGGTTTGGCTACGCTTAATGCCGGCACAGGAACACTGACTGTTGAGGCTGCATTAGCGACATCGGGTGGCAACAATATATCGATTAGCGCAACGGACATTGATCTGAATGGCACCATTGATAGCGGTACTGGCATAACAACAATCAGAGACGCAGGTAACAGTATCGGTTTGGGCTTGAATCAGACAGGTCGTTTAAATATAGATATTACGGAGTTTCAAGCGATTGGTGGCGCAGGTTTGACGCTGGCAACATCTAACGATATAAGAATAGAAGGTTCGTTTGTTTCCACTTCAACGGTTCCTCTTACACTTAATGCGGCAACCATTACCATGCCATTGGCTACAACTATTTCGTTACAGAGCAGTCTTAATATTATGGATAGTGCGGTTACTGCTGCATCGTCTCTGGATATCACCGTTGCAGGTGCTTTCGATATGAATAACACGATTGAAACCAATGGTGCCTTTACCTTAATAGCAAATCAAGGTGTTGATATGGGTGAAGCGGCCAGTATTATTTCTAACAATAGTCGTATAGATATAACTACAAATGGTGATGACATTCTGTTGGGTTTGGTCGATGCAGGATCGAATGACGTTAACTTAACAGCAAAAGCGGGCAGCGTATTAAATAACAATGGTGTGTTTGATGATGTGACTCGTTCGAAGACAAATATAATTGCTGATGAAGTAACTATTACTGCAAATTCAAGAATAGGCGCATCAAGTACAGATGCCATTACCATTAATGCAAATGCTGGTGGGTTAATTACCCTGGACTTTAAGGCAGAAAAAGCGTTTATCAATAATTTACAAAATACGAAAATAATCAATAATGGTACGGGTGATGTTGCCGTAGGTTTAATCTTCAGTGGGCAGATTATCGGTGTGGGGCATAATGTAGGGCTGAATGCTGAAAATACAGAAGGCGTATTATTTGAAGAGGTTAATTCCAATGCTGAATCGGATTCTCTAATGTCAGTATTAGGTGCAGACTATAAACTTTCTGCGGTCGATGAAGAAGAGGAAGATAGCAGCACTTTAAATACAGTGGTACCTGTGATGATTAGAACAAATGACGGTTGGGAATTTAAAGCGCCGCTGAGTAACCCTACTAATGAGAAAGGAGGCGAACGTAAAGTTAACTGGTTGTAATGGCTTCATCCAGATGATTACTTTCATTTTTAAAGCGGAATCATCTGTATATTTGAATGTCCAGCCACGGATTTCAAAAGCGTTAAGTAACGCGTTCATAAGCTTTAAGCTTCGATCCAGTGACCCGATTGTTACAGATAAATTAAAATGATTATTGAACCGTGGTTGTAGCTTTAGGTTTTCATCGGCTTTAGCGTTGTTAAAAGACTTTATATTTTTTAAATAAAGTGGGTGAATATCTGCCGTTTCATTAACAGTTATCGTATTGCTTTTATCCTGTCCAAATGTAATAAGAGGGTGATTAATTATTGGATTACTTTCATTTGTGCTAGTAGTTGATCCAGTTATTGTGTATTCATTAGCCCCCAATTTTTTAATTTTGAAAGAGGAGTTTGTTTGATTGTTTGGCCATACTTGATTTTTACCCAATGACCGAGCCCTGGTCGCGGAATATCCATTTTTTTTTCATAATATCTATTACCTATCGATTAAATTAAAGCATGCTGAAAAATACAGTGTCTCAGGCTTTGTCTGATAGATTAATTTTAATATTCCCTGGTAGTGGGAAACTGGCTCAGCTAATCATTAGAAGATATTTAAAGTTTCTGGCGGAACTTCCCAGTACACCACTTAACTGACCTTGGTGGGAAATCACAGAAAGTAATCAATTCGGTACAAAGGAGACATTTAAAAAGTGCTTGCAAGACAATAGAGTGATAGTATAGTATCACTCTATGAGAATAGAACTAGTCACTACATTAAAGCGCCAGGCAACTAAGATTCTTGCTGAATTACATGATTCAAAAGAGCCTGTATTGATAACAGAACATGGTCGTCCATCTGCATATCTTATTGATGCTCAGGACTACGAAATGATGCAAGATCGTATGCGTATTCTGGAGGGTGTTGCTAGAGGTGAAGCTGCCATCACCGATAATTGTACTTATACTCAATCTGAAGCAAAAGAGAAAATGAGTAAATGGCTCAAATAATATGGACGGAGCCTGCGTTATTAGATCTTAATGAAATTGCAGAATATATAGCACTTGATAAACCAGATGCTGCTAGTCATTTAGTTCAGGCAGTATTCTCAAAAACAGAGCGTCTTGAAGAATTTCCGGAATCAGGACGAAAACCACCAGAATTAAAAAAGTCGAGATATAAAGAACTTATAGTTGGTCCTTGCCGTATTTTTTATCGTATTGAAAAAAATAAAGTGTACATACTTTATGTCATGCGAAGTGAAAGAAAGCTGCGAAAATATTTACTGAGCGAAAGGTCTAAAGAAAGTAGCTGATTAATTCATCTTTATACTAAGAAGACATTCAAAGTTTCCATCTCAATAGACCAATCCACCACATAACTGACATTTAGAGAACTCTAATATAGGGTCATAAATTATCTAAAGCGGACATCGAAAAATAGGCTTTTCATGGATGCCTTGAATAACTCTTGATTATGTAGCAACATATCTACATTAGTAATTATAGAGGTGAGTATTATGTCTATCACAATAAGTAGCCGCAAATTTAATCAAGACGCAAGTGGGGCAAAAAAAGCCACAAAACAAGGTCCGGTTTTTATTACAGATCGCGGTCACACTGCGCATGTTCTTTTGTCTTTTTCAGATTATGAGAAATTAGCAGGTGGTCTTTCCTTGTTAGACGCCATCGCTCAAACGGGTGATGTGGATTTTGATTTCGAGCCTTCAAGGTTAAGTGGTACGCTACATAAACCAGCTGATTTGTCTTAATGTACTTGCTTGATACAAATGTAATTTCAGCACTACGACGTCCAGATAAAGCCGATCCTCTTTTAAGAGAATGGGCTGCCAGTGTTCCTGTTAGCCGATTTTATTTATCAGTCATAAATATTCTTGAAATAGAACACGGCGTGCTGCTAAAAATGCGTAAAGATAAAAAACAAGGTGCTTTATTACGCGCCTGGGTTGATGATGAAATACTGCCTCGTTTTGAGGGGCGAATTTTACCGATCGACGTTGATGTTACTTTACAATGCACCAAACTACATGTACCAGACCCACAGCCAGAACGTGATGCATTAATTGCCGCTACTGCGCTGGTACATAAATTAACGGTAGTAACGAGAAACGTAAACGATTTCCTACCCACGGGTGTTCAGGTATTGAATCCTTGGGTGAAAAGTGAATAGATAATCTCTTCGTTTAAAAAAATCTAAAGTTGGAAGCCGACTTTACAAATACGTTACGGAAAGCAATCTGCCACCACATTTAGGATCTTGGTTAGAAATCACTAAAAGTGGGTAAATTCGTACAAAGGAGACATTGAAAAAATGAGCGTTATGGCAAAGATTGCCAAAATATGCCATACTGGTTCTAGAGGTGATAATTATGGCAACGATGAACGTTTCTTTACCAGACCCAATGAAAGAATGGGTTGAGGATCAGGTTGGCGGCGGCTTATACAGCAATGCCAGCGATTATGTGCGTGACCTAATTCGTCAGGATCAGGACGCTCAGAATAAGCGTGAACTCCTTGTGAAGGCTTTAAAAAAAGGTGAAGCAAGTGGTATTTCAAAGAGAACTCTGGATGATATCTGGAATGACGTAAAAGCTAATAAACGGTGAAATATCAACTAACGGAAGAAGCTGACAGGGATGTAGAAGAAATTCTTGCGTATTCAGTAAAGAGTTTTGGTGTAGCTCAAACACAAAAGTACTTTGAAGCACTAAAAGAATGTATTGAGTTATTAGCTGACAATCCAAACATGGGGCACAGTGCTGAAGACATCTTGCCAGAGTATTTACGTTTCCCGCACGAGAGCCACATAATCTTCTACAGAAATCTTTCCTCATCAATTCTTGTAGTGAGGATACTTCACGAACGTATGGATCCAAAATTACACTTAAAAAAATAGGGCAGCAATTTTATCTCAATCGACCAGTTCACCACTTAACTGACCTTGGTGGAAATCAGAAAAAGCCAACAAATTCGTACAAAGGAGACATTCAAAAAATAGTTTTGACCGAGTATTTTCGGCCAACTGCTGTCATTCATGACTGGCTGTAGATACGAGAGGTTTATGAACAAAACGGACGATTAGACAGTAATAGAACCTGGCTATTCACAACCTCCGAAGTTGATATTCAGGATCCAAAGTAATGATCAATTAAATATTCACAGATTGTGCAGCATGTTATTAATCCTACAGTCTGAACCTGCCTAAATTGATAATGAGACAAGAATTGTGTTATTTTCCTTAGAAACAATAATTCACTTCAAAATATTAGGCATTACTAATATGTGCTGCAAGGATCGATGGGTTCGTATAGTAATTCTTAGTTGTAACAAGGAGAAGCACGTTGGGCAGAAAAGCCATCCCTGAGAAGATAAAGAAAAAGATTTATCAAGAAGCTGGCATGGCTTGCTCTATGTGCGGTGAATCTGATGTTACAACCTTTGAAATCCACCATATTCAACCATATTCAGATAATAATGAGCATGAAGAAGAAAATTTAATCTTATTATGCAGCAACTGTCATGCAAAGGTGACGGCAGGAGAAATTACAGAAAATGAGGTGTTGCGGTTAAAAATATCACTGATGAAGGGAAATAACTCAGCACCACAACAAAAGTCGCAATCAAACAATGTCTTGAATTTCAATTCAGGCGTAAATAATGGAGTAGTAGCAAACAAGGTAGAAATAAAAACACAAAAGAAGTTTATAAAAATTAGCGCACCAGAAGGCACAATAGCTTCTAGCGCAAATCATAGAAATTACATAAAGCGCCTAATTGATCGTTATCATGAATTCAAAACAGCGGATGTTGGTAAAGTGAAAATGAAGTACACCATTATATATGGTGCTATCAAGAAAGAGTTCGGCGCTAAATGGGATATGATTCCAATTTCTCGATTTGAACGGCTAGTAGTGTTTATGCATCGAAGAATCGACAATACAATATTGGGAAAAACCAATAAAGCACGGAATATCAAAAGATATTCTACGTTTGAAGAGTATCTACAAAAATACGGCAGCTAACAATTCGTTTAAGTATGGCCTCGCTAATCGCTTGGCCACTTAACTCGAACGTCAGCTTTTAAATACAAAAGTAGAAATGGGGATTGAAAATATCGTCAATACAATAGATTTTCATCGTGCACAGGCAGATGTTTCGCTTGACCAACACGTAAGAAGAAAACGAATACAACTGGGTACAGAGATTGCGACCAAGTATAGGATTTATCTGGATTTGCGGTTTTGGATACTCTTACGAGATGTCGAGCTCGGTAGAAATGATAATCGAGAACTAGTGTTACTGTTATCACAGATAAAGTGTTTAGTTGATGATGGAGTAGCTGTTTGTCCTATATCTGAATCAGTTTTCGTGGAACTTATGAAGCAAAGCGATGCAGAAACAAGGATTGCCACAGCAAATCTAATTGATCGCATGAGCCTTGGCGTCACACTTATTGTCCACCCTCAGCGAATTAGTCAGGAGTTGTGTAACGCTATCTATATGCAGGCTGGGGCAGATGACCTCATCCCATTAAATGCTCTGGTATGGACAAAGTTGAGTTACATATTTGGTGAGACTCACCCACATCAAACACCTTTTGATGCATCTGAAGAACTTGTAATTCAAAAGGCCTTCTTTGACCACATGTGGGAAATATCGCTTACAGAAATGATTGGTTATTTAGGTTTTGAGGAATGGCATCAACAAGGTTGGCAACAAACAGCAGACCTGCTTAACGCTGGCAATAAGCAGTATGCAAATAAAATACGGAGTTATAAACAAGTATATCGCGTTGAGTTTGAGGGTGGGTTAAGTCTATTTAAAGAAGATATGTTAGAGCTTTTCAAAGAGGTGGGTGACGCAAGGTACGAGGATTTCGAAAAGAGTAGTGAAAATATTTCGAAGAAAGAAAGACTTAGTAAGTTTTCAAAATCGGTTCGTACATTGCATATTGGGGCATGTTGTCATGCAGCAGTAAGGTGGGATCAAAGCCGACAGCTTACAGGAAATGACCTTCTGGATTTTCATCATGCCGAAGCAGCCATAGGATATTGCAACATGTTTTTAACTGAAACCCCGCTCAAGACTCTAGTGAGCCAAAATCACTTAGGGTTAATGCGAGATTTTTCCTGTGTTGTAGAGTCATCGGCTTCTGGTGCGCTTAGGGTGCTTAATGGCCTTAATGGCTAACAAGGCCGTAAACGAGGTCGCATATTTGGTTCGCTTCGCTCACTACAAATGTGCTAGTTACGGCTGGCGTTAGGGCGAATAAGGAAACCAATGACAATTAATTACATAATATACGCTCTAGGTATGAAGGGTGCCATAATTGAAGAGTCTTCGCACCTTACCGAGAAACATGAATTAAAGGGTGTGGCGGGATTAAAAATAATCAGTTTCGGAAAGTGGCTAATAAATAATCCCTCTAGACTATCCCCACTTTTCCTCTATAAACCAACATCACCTCACAAATCTATTAATTTAGAGCGATGAATAAAATGAATCCAATAACGACTTTTGATTCTAGCTACGAGTTTATTGAGCTCCACAGGACTTTTAAAGAGCTTTCGAAACAGAGTAGCGAAAACGATGAGGCTGATTATAGCCGAACATTCGGCATTGGCGGGAACATCAGCTGGCCTGACTTAATTAAAGAGAATCGTCTAATTATTCTGTCTGAGGCAGGCTCGGGTAAAACAGAGGAAATTCGCAATGTTGCACGTATGCTTAGGATAGAGGGAAAGCCTGCGTTTTATCTTCGTATAGAACATATCTCAAGAGATTTTGAAGATGCTTTTGAGGTTGGAACCTATGAGACTTTCGAAGAATGGTTGATGTCCGGTGAGAAAGGATGGCTTTTTCTGGACTCAGTGGACGAAGCACGTCTTCGAAATCCTCGTGACTTTGAGCTAGCGATCAAAAAACTGAGCAGACGGATTTTTACAGCCATGGATCGGACGCATATCGTCATAACTAGTCGTCCTCATGCATGGCGGTCTAAGTCAGATCTAGCCTATTGTACCGCTTTTCTACCTTATGCCGTAGCTAATACATTGGAGCGTGTCCCACAGGTTGATGAAGATCCTACTGAAGGAAGCTTGCAGACTGAGACTGGAACACAGGATAGCGACAAGTCGATTTTTAAGATAGTCGTATTTGAAGATCTCACACCTGAAAAGGTTGAAGTGTTTGTCAAGGCACGAGGAATCAAGGACAGCAAAGCTTTCATCGATGCGGTGGAGCGCGCTGACGCCTGGTCGTTCACATCGCGTCCTCAGGATCTGGAAGAGCTTACTGAATTTTGGATCGACAAAAATCGGATTGGGACCCGTTTTGAGTTAATGCGAAACAGTATCGATAGAAGGTTGGCTGAGCGTGACCAAGGTCGCGCCGATACCAACCCATTGTCTGCAGAGCGTGCTCGTAATGGGGTTATGTTGCTGGCGGCAGCCACCACGCTGACACAAAACCCAGAAATTAGAGTTCCTGATGGAACTGAGAATTCCAAAGGAATTGCCGTTCAATCTGTGCTTCCTGATTGGGATGATAAGGCTCAATCAACTTTGTTATCGCGACCCATATTTGATGAGGAGATTTATGGAACGGTACGCTTCCACCATAGTTCGGTGCGAGAGTACCTTACCGCCGAGTGGTTCAATGAACTACTCAAACGTGAAACTTCACGTCGAACTATTGAAGGGCTATTTTTTCGTAATCAGTATGGTTTGGAGATTGTTGTCCCCAAGTTGCGTCCTATCTTGCCCTGGTTGGCAATTCTGAACGAGAAGATTAGCGAGCGTGTTCGTAAAGTTGCGCCTGAGATTATCTTTGAAGGAGGCGATCCTAGTCAGCTCCCTTTAGAAGTTCGCAGTAATATATTGAATGAAGTTTGTGAGAAAATGGCTAATGGTACTACTGCTCACTCAATGCATGATTATGCAGCAGCACAGCGTTTTGCAAATCCTGATTTAACTGATGATGTTCGTGAATTGCTCCAAAAGTATAGGGGCAATGATGATTTGGAGGCATTTTTACTCCGTATGGTATGGCTCGGAGAGCTTGTAGATTTAGTGCCCGAAGCCATGGTAATTGCGTTGAAATCGACTGCTGGACGATACACTCGTATCACTGCATTTAGAGTTATCAAGGCTATTGGTTCTGAAGAAAATCAAGAACATGTTCGTCAAAGTTTTCTGACAGAGGCTGTTGAACTTAAGCGGGAATGGCTTGCTGAGACTATTGAGGGTACTTTGCCGACAGAACAGACTATAGTCTGGCTTTTAGCATGCTTGGAAAAGACTGGACAGAAAGAGCGCTTTACTGTTGATCATCTAACAGACAGTGTGACTGAGTTTGTTGGTGCCGCTGATGTTGAGTTGCTTCCACAACTTGTTACAGGCTTGAGCAGGTTGCTTAGTGTTCCTCCAATGATTGAACATAGGTATTGCGAAGTATCCAAAAAATTTCAGTGGTTAATTGTTCCAGCATCTAAAGCAGTTGAGAGACTAGTCTTGAAACGTCACCCAGCATCGCTCGAGTCAGATGCGCTAGCAATTCTGCATAAAATATCGGCTGTGCACAGTTATGGTAGCGATGAACCGACTAAAGTTAAGGTCGAATTTTCAAAGATCATTCCTGCATGGAAAGAAATGAACAGGATATTGTTCTGGTTTGAGGTACAAAGATCGAGGGAGACTCTTGATAAGAAACGTGGAGAGCGAGTGACCAACTTTTGGCAAGCCTCGATTTTTGGATCGTTCTGGAGGTTTGAAGAAGATGACTTTGAGTATGTAAAAAAGGAGGTTTCTAATCGAGAGTTTCTGGATGATAAATTGGTCGGTTTGTCACTGGCTTTTGATCTCTATAAGTCAGCTAAGCGACCGCGTAAATGGCGTGAGCAACTAAAGAAGTTAGTGGCCGTTAATAATGAGTTATCTGAGCGTTTAGGTATTTATTTAAGACCACCCGCTCAAAGTCAACAAGAGCGCAGCTGGAAGCAGCAGGACAAAAGGTGGAAAAGGCGTGACGAATCCAATAAAAGGAAACAAGAGAAATACCACGCAGGCTGGAAGAAATACTTTAACGACAATTTTGAAAAGGTCTGTACTGAGCTGAGTGAGAAGCCTGGTACCATTACAAACTCTTTAATTTATCTCCTTGATCAAACAAGGGATGAGATGAGTACAACGGGGCGTTGGACCGAATATAATTGGAAAACACTAATACCTGTTCACGGTGAGAAGGTTGCACGTTTCTATAGGGATGGCACAGTTTCTTTTTGGCGAAGCCATGAGCCGAAAATTCGATCAGAGGGTGCCCCAGTCAATACGACGCCCTATGCTGTTATTTTTGGGCTCACGGGCATTGAGATTGAGGCTATCGAAACCAGAAACTGGCCGAAAAAGTTGAGTGCTGCTGACGTTGAGCGTGCATGCAGATATGCATCCTTCGAGTTGAACGGTTTTCCCACCTGGCTCCCCAAGCTTTTCGAGATGTACCCAAAGACTGTTTGTGAGTTCTTCATGCAAGAAATTCGTTACGAGTTATCAATAGAAATGCCTGATTCAGATGCACATTATGTTTTAAGCGATGTGAGCTGGTCAGGACAGTGGGCTTGGGATCAGCTAGCAACCAGTATATACGAGCTACTGAAAAAGGAGCCAAAAAGCTTATTCAATTTAGACAAACTTCTAAAGATTTTTAATGGGACAACCATATCGGATGAAAACATTGGAAAATTGGCTTCTCGAAAATGTCGTACTCTTAGAAAGCTGGAGCATTTAGGTCGCTGGTTTGCCGTATGGACAGGTGTTGATCCCGATGCTGCAATTACAACGCTAAAAAATCGAGTTACAAAGATAGCTGATCCAAAGGAACGAACCTTATTAGCGATGACTTTTGTAACACACATTTTAGGCGGTCGGAGAGCTGATGGAGTAACTTCAAGGCAAGCGTTTAAAACACCTGAGCATCTAAAGTCACTCTACCTGCTGATGAATGAACATATTCGGGGTGAAGAGGATATCAATCGTGCAAATACGGGTGTTTTCTCACCAGGATTACGTGATGATGCTCAGGATGCAAGGGATAATCTTTTTCAGTTGCTGAATCAAATTCCGGGTAAGGATTCTTTTTTTGCACTGATGGACATTGCTAAGATGCATCCTGAGGAAGGTTCTCGGTCATGGATAATGCGTAATGCAAAGACAAAAGCTGAACAGGAAGGCAATGTTGAACCATGGTCGCCTTCGCAAGTGAAGGACTTCAATGAGAAGCTAGAATGTACACCCAGCAACCATAAAGAGTTGGCTGAGCTTGCCGTTTTTCGGCTCTTAGACCTCAAAGATGATTTAGAGCATGGTGACGGTAGTCTCGCTAGTATTCTGAAAACCGTTACACAAGAAACGGAAATGCGTAAATACATTGCTCGGGAGTTACGAGAGAGAGCGTTTGGACGATATACCATTACGCAAGAAGAGGAATTAGCTGATGCTAAAAGACCTGATCTGAGATTTCATGGGACTAGTTTTGATGGCCCCGTCCCAGTTGAACTAAAGCTTGCCGATAACAACTGGGGTGGTCCTAAATTATTTGAGCGTCTTGAAAATCAGCTTTGCGGTGACTATCTGAGGGACAATCGATCAAATCGAGGCGTCTTTATTCTTGTGTATCGGGGCGCTAAAGGTGGATGGGATGTGCCAAGTAGTAAGAAGCGTGTGGGTTTTGCAGGGTTAATTGTAGCTCTTCAGGAGCATTGGGAGCTAATTTCACCAAAATTTTCAAATGTAGAGGACATCACGGTTATTGGAATAGATCTGACGAAGAGAGAGAACTGATAAAATCAATGGATTCTGCCCCGATTGACTCACATTATCATTAATAGAATTACAATGGAGAAGAACTGTTTTGGGGAGAAGATAATTGGAGTAGAAAACTACCTCCTCGCCTGTCTCGCCAAAAAGCTGGATTTTTGATGGGATCAACATGCAGGGCGCAAAATTTATATGGGCAAATGCTTGTAGCAAAAATATGGCTCGATAACCCTGAAGACACAACAAGTATAAAAAGCGAGGATCTATTTCCTTACAGTGACGACCTGCTTTATGAAACACTGAAAAAAACTAAGCCATCACTCAAAGAGTTATACTAACTATAAAGCATAACAAGCAATTTAAACGAAACAAAAACAGTTGGCTATGTTTCGCTACACTATTTTAGCCAACAATTTTTGTCCGCTTAATGTGGGCGTTATACCTTAGGAAGCGGAAGATGAAAATTGCAATTATTGCATGGGGATCATTGGTGTGGGATCCAAGAACACTACAAATTAAAGGTAATTGGGACAATAATGGACCAATGCTCAATATCGAATTTTCCCGTGTTTCAAAGGACGGGCGTTTAACGTTAGTGATTGATCCGAACAATGGTGAGGAAGTTAAAACATACTTTGCCCAAAGTAAGCGTAACGATCTCGGTGATGCTATTGCTGATCTTCGCGATAGAGAAGGAACAATAAAAAAGCAAATTGGGTTTGTTGATGTAAATAGCGGAAATGATTCAAAGGCTGAGTTTCCAGATCAAATAGATGTGTTTCAAAATATTCGAAATTGGTGTCAAAGCCTAAATTTTGATGCAGCAGTGTGGACCTCCTTGCCATCACAGTTTAAAGATCAGACCAAGTTAGATTTTTCAGTTGATAATGCCATTAGTTATCTAAAAGATTTGCCTAAATCAGCAAGAGAAAATGCATTGGAGTACATTAGAAAAGCCCCAAAAGAAATTGTTACACCTGTAAGAAAAATAATTAAAGAATTCAATTATGATCTTTAACAGGCATAAAAATGTATAACGAGACACGGGGTCTCGTTAATTAAACTGTTAAAGGCCCATGGCTATGGAATGTGTACTCAAAGCTAGAGAACAAATTGAATCAATCTGGGAAGCCATTGAACTTTGCCCTGTTGATGGTGATGCACACAAAAGATTTATTTCAGCAATGCTTTTTGTGTCGTTTAATCATTGCGATGGAATTCAAATATTGGTTCAAAAGAAAAACTTTGCTTCTGCCTACGCATTGGTTCGGCCATTACTAGAAACATCTTTTCGTGCTATATGGTTACACCGTTGTGCAAACGAGCAACAAATACAAGAATGCATGGAAAAAGACAAATGGAAAAGTGCATGGGATTTGGTGCAGGAAATTGAAGCATACAACGGAAATACACCGATACTATCTAATATTTGGAGTGAAATGCGACCTTTGATGCATAGTTATACACATGGTGGTGTTCAAAATGCTTTCAGGCAACTAGGCGACGGAAATTCAGTTACACCAAATATACCGGACATAGAAGTGTTTCAATTAATGCAGACTGTTGGACTTATGTCTTGGTTGATACTGGCTGAAGTTATTGATTTATCTAAAAACAGCGATCAACTTAAATTATTTGAAGAATTAGGCAAAGGCCTGAATCAGTGGGCCTTTAACAAGTCAATCCAGCCGACAGCTAACGCGTCGGTTGATTGAGATGTTAAGTGTCTGCTTTTTCTATTTCAATTTAATTATTAGAGTAAAAATTGGTTAATTTAATCACCCTAAATTGAGTTATGTCTTTCCATTCTATCCGGCCGCTTTTGGCCGAAAATGCTCGGTCAGTTAAAACAAGCGAAGGTCCGTTGTTGCGGATATTTTCATTGACTGAAAATACCACTCAATGTCTCATAATGATTGTTCTCGGAAATAAATCAGACAATTATGCCTGCTTAGTGTTATCAATTAATCATCACGTTTTTTAACATACAATATTAGGTAGTGAACTGTACGTGGTTAATACTTTAGTCGCTAAACAATAACTGACCATCAACAACAGTGTGCTTAACCCGTCCTTGAAAATTCCAGCCAAGAAAGGGTGTGTTTTTGCCACTACTATTCATTAAATCCTCACTTAACTGCCAGTCTTCACCTTCATCAAAGATACATATATCAGCAGCTGCACCAATAGCTAGCGTACCCGCATCGATGCCTAAAATATTCGCTGGTGCGTGGGTTATTTTTTTGATAATGGCTGGTAAGTCTAAAAGTGAGTTCTGATAAAGACGAAGACAAAGCGGTAGCATTGTTTCCAGGGCAGAGATACCCGATTCAGTGCTGGCGAATGGTGCTTGTTTGGCATCGATGTCATGTGGCTGGTGATCGGAACAAATAGCATCAATCGTATTATCTGCAACGGCTTTTTGTAATGCTTCCATATCACGTTGTGAACGTAACGGTGGTATCACGTGACAGGAGCTGTTGAAGCTGCTGATATCTTGTTCAGTCAGGTGTAATTGATGTGCACTAACATCGGTGGTGATGTTTAGGTGTTCATTTTTTGCACGTTTAATCATTTCGACGCCGGCGGCACTGGAAAGGCGGCCAAAGTGCGCGCTTACACCTGTTTCTGCAATTAGCTCAAGTGCTCGCCCAATGGCAATGGTTTCGGCCGAAACCGGTATGCCCTTTAGTCCAAGTCGAGTGGCAATTTTTCCTTCATGGGCGCAGCCTCCTTTACTGAGTGAATGTTCGTCGGGTTCGATGAACACACGCATATCGAATGTGGCCGCGTAGGCAAAAGCTCTTTTTAGAATGAGTGAGTTTTTGATTGGACGACGAGCATTGCTTAACCCAACACAGCCTGCTTGTTGCAGGGCATGCATTTCACTTAGGTGTAAACCGTTTAGCCCTGAGGTTAAAGCGCCTAATGTAACAATGTGGCTGTGCCCGGTATTGGACGTTTTTCGATTAATTAATTCTACTACGGCGGGCTCATCAATGACGGGGTCGGTATCGGGTGGGCAACAAAGTGTGGTAATGCCTGCGTGAGTCGCAGCGATGGCTTCACTGTGTATGGTTGCTTTGTGTTCCAGTCCAGGTTCGCGAAGACGCGCACAACAATCGACTATTCCTGGAATAGCGATTAGATTGTTTGCATCGAGTTGCCGGGTATTTTCGTTAGAAGAAATACTGCCAGCGGTTTCAATCGCAGCAATTTTCCCCTTTAAAATCTGGATATCAGACACCTGATCAAGATGGTGTGACGGGTCTATCAATCGTACATTTTTGATTAGCAGGTCACTCATTTATTATCGCCTGTGTTATCGCCTGCAACTTTTTCTCGACCCAGAGTCATGGTCATAACGGCCATGCGAACCGCTATGCCATACGACACCTGATCGAGAATAACAGAGTGTTTACCATCGGCGACAGTCGAATCAATTTCGACTCCGCGGTTGATGGGGCCGGGATGCATGACGATGACGTCACTTTTTGCAGCCTGTAATTTTTCTTCGGTAAGGCCGTAAAGTTTGAAGTATTCCTGTTCGCTGGGTAAGAGTGCGCCTTGCATGCGCTCTTTTTGTAAACGTAACATGATAACGACATCAGCGTTTTTGATTCCAGTATGGAGGTCGTGAAAAACGTTGACCCCCATGTTTTCAATATCAACGGGTAATAATGTTTTTGGTGCGATAACGCGGACTTCACCTGTATTTAGATTGTTGAGTGCATGAATTTGTGAGCGTGCGACACGAGAGTGCAGGATATCGCCAACAATTGCGACGCGTAGATTGCCAAAGTTTGCGCCTTTATTACGACGAATGGTAAACATGTCCAGCATCGCTTGTGTTGGATGGGCATGACTGCCATCGCCAGCATTGATGACGCTAATGTTGGGTGCAACATTATTTGCAATGTAGTGTGCGGCACCTGAATCACTGTGACGGACGACGAACATATCGCAATGCATCGCCTGAATGTTTTGCAAGGTGTCTAATAGTGTTTCACCTTTTGAGGTAGCCGATGTGCTGATGTTTATATTTAAAACATCGGCGGATAACCGTTTTGCTGCCAGTTCAAAAGTGGTGCGGGTTCGCGTGCTGGCTTCAAAAAATAAATTGACGATGGTTTTGCCACGCAGCAAAGGAACCTTTTTTACACTTTTTTCATTGATATCTGCAAAGCTTTCTGCGGTATCCAGAATTTGTGTAAGAATGTCAGTGCCCAGTCCTTCTGTGGTGAGGAAGTGTTTTAGATGGCCATTATTATCAAGTTGTATATTCCAGGCATCGCGCCCAATTAAGTTATCAGTCGGTTTGGTTGCTTTGTTTACCATGAGCTTAACCCTTCGAAACCTTTTTTAGTTCAAATGTCAGAGGGTCTGGGCCGGTCAATTTTATGTGTTCACCTTCATTTAGCACGATTCGTTCGCCGACAACATCCGCCTGCATAGGAAGTTCTCGTCCACTGCGATCGATCAGGCAAACTAAGGTTATGCTCGCCGGACGGCCATAATCAAATAATTCATTCATGGCTGCGCGTATGGTGCGGCCAGTGTGTAAGACATCATCGACCAGTATGATGTGACGATCTTCTATTTCAGGTGGTAATGATGAAGGTTTGACTTTGGGGTTCATGCCGATGCGTGAAAAATCGTCTCGGTAGAAACTGATGTCGAGTGTGGCTAGTGGCTCTTGAATATTGAGTTGTTGATGCAGTTTGGTTGCGACCCAGACACCACCGGTTTGAATACCGACCATCAATGGGTTATCGATTGCTTTGTTTGCAAGCAATGCTTGTGTTTGTTGTGCCAGTTGTGCCAGAAGCTTATCTGGTGTGGCGATTTTTTGCATCGAGTCTCGTTGTTTTTACGGTTGTTAGTTAATCGGTCGTCATTAGCGGTTTGTTATTCAACGTGCTAATCAGGCTGTCCATCTAACCAGCGTTGCACTATGATTGCGGCTGCCATTCTATCAATCTCGTGTTTATTCTGCTGATTTATTTTCATTTTTTGTTTTAATTGTTGTTCCGCCTCATTTGAACTTAAGGCCTCATTGATTTCGATCACGGGTAATTTGAATCGTTTTTCAAGTTCGTAAGCAAACTGCCGGGCAGCTGCCGTCATTTTGTTTTCACTGCCATCGATATGAAAAGGCATGCCGATGATTAAGGATTGCGGTTTCCACTCATCGATTAAGCCACCGATTGCCAGCCAGTCAGGGTTGCCGTCAAGCTGTTCGAGTGTGATGCAGGGCGTTGCTGTGTTGGTAATGGTTTGACCGGTAGCAATACCGATGCGTTTTTTACCGTAATCAAATCCTAGGACACTGGTGATAGACATGGCGAATGAATTATCTTTATTATGTAAAGCGCTTAAAAAAATTTAAGCATGCCCAGCATCATTACTGAGCAATGAAAGATCAATGCCGATTAGATTGGCGGCGGCTTTCCAACGTTCTTCTATTGGTGTATCAAAAATAATCTGCTCATCGGCCGGGCAACTTAGCCAGGTATTACTGGCGATCTCTTCATCGAGTTGCCCGGCTGCCCATCCGGCATAACCTAAGGCGACGATACAGTCTTTTGGGCCTTCATCATGCACCAGTGCTTGCAGAATATCTTGAGAGGTGGTCAGTGCGACTTTATCATTAACTTTAAGGCTGGATTTCCATTCGCCGGATGGACGATGAAGAATGAAGCCTCGTCCCTGATCGACAGGGCCTCCCAGGAAAATCGGTTTATTGTGATTGTAGTTATCGCTGGTTTCAATTTTCATTTCACTGGCAATCTGTTCTAACGTGATGCTAGTTTGTTGGTTGATAATGATGCCAAAACTGCCACTTTCATCGTGTTCGCAAATATAGGTAACGGCTTTATTAAAGATGCCATCGTTCAGTGATGGCATGGCGATAAGAAAATGACCAGTCAGATTATCTGCGGTCTCATTCGGTGTGGAATCATCTGTATCTGCCACGGCATTCAGCGTGTGCGGAGTAGACTATTGTTTAGGAATTCCCAGCTACGGGTGATGTGGATAATATCGGCTTCCTGACGTAATTTTTTTGGAAAGGCCGAAAAAGGCGCGGCTAATCGTACAATTCTTTTGGCCGCATCATCGAGAACTTGATGGCCAGATGACTGGCGAAGATCTGTTTTGACTAATTTACCTTCGGAATTAATCACCACATCAAGAATTAAAGTGCCACTTAATTTACTTCTTCTGGCTTGATCCGGATAGTTCAGGTTGCCAATGCGTTCGACTCGGTTGATCCACTCACGCATATATTTTGCCGGGGTGAATGCTTTGGTGCTTGAATTTAAATAGAGTGTTCTATCAGTGCTGGCAAGCTCCTCAATGGTGTCGCTAATCTCAGCAGCTAAACGTGCGGTTTGTGCGTTTTTATTGGTATCGTTTTGAGTCAGGTTGGTATCGTCTTCATAGTTGGCTGATTCGTCCTGTGTTTTGATGCTGTACTCGGCATGGCTTTGTGAGAGTAGTGCTAATTGTTCATTTTGTTTTTGTTTTTGTACTTGCTGGACGCTGGTTTGTTTGGCAATACCGGGTTGAGTGGATAAAGTTGGCGCGCTAAATAGTTCTCGTGGCCGTGCTTTTTCCGGCGCACTGCCACCGCCTTGTTGTGAAACCTGTGCCAGGAATTCAGCCTCTTCGACTTCATTGGGTGATTGCGTCTGCACCAGAATAATATCCAGTGCGGGTGATGTTTGGCTATCTGCATCGGGAGCGATGGTGAATGTCACGCCCAGAATAACCATACCGTGAAATATGGTGGCAAGAAAAAACGTCATACCGAAACGATCGTTATCGGTAATCTTTGTTTGTATGGTTCTGCGTTTTGCCATGGTGCCCTGATATCGTGATTTGTTTTTTTAACATTTTCCTGCGCCTGAAATTAATTAACTTAATCAGAGGCTCTTTCAATGATTAATTATAGTTCTTCGCTGACAATTATGTGTGAAGTAGGTGATTTATTCAGGAATTTTATACGCTTTTCCATGGTGGGCGTCAGGTGGATGTGTCCTTTAGAGTCAATCAGCATGACGTGATTGATGCCCATTTTTTTTGCGACTCTTTGCCAGTCTTTACTGCCAGCAACAAAAAGGGCGGTGGCAGCGGCATCGGCACGACCGGCATCACGGTGTAGTACGGTAACGGATTGGGCATCGGAGGTTGGATAGCCGGTTCGCGGGTCGAGAATATGATGGAATCGTTGGTTCTGGTAGGTGTAAAAACGTTCATAATCACCAGAGGTAAAGATACTTTCGTTATTTTTTACTTCGATACTGGCTAGTATATTGCCTTCGCGAGGATGCCGGATTCCGATATTCCACGGGCGCTCGCCATGTTGACCCATCACGCTCAAATCCCCTCCGGCATTGATAACAGCATGGTGAATATTTAATTTTTGCAGTTGTTGCATGCCTTTTTCGATTGCATAACCTTTTGCAAAAGCGCCAAAGTTTAATGACACGGCAGGATTGGCGTTACTTAACTGATTGTTTTTGTTGAGCGACAAGTCRCTCATTTGAGGGTTCTGGCTTACTAAGTGCAGAATCGCACTTTTTTCTGGTGGTTGAGCGTCTTTTTCCTGATACTTGTGAAACTGCCAGAGGTTGATTAGCTTGCCGATAGTYGGRTTRTAAAAATTGTCGCTYTCCCGGCTTAACTGCATGGACTCTTTGATCAGGGGAATAAGGTGTTCYGGTAKATTAATCCATTTCCCTGTTCCTGCCTGTTCATTTAATTGCGTATTCAATTTCGCCARATCACCATTSGTCCATGGYGACCAATGTTGATGGTATYGAWCAAAATCTTTTTGCWGTATWTCGAATGCRSTCTCAGCCTGYTTTTTATCGACAYCRTATARRGTGATATCRATTAARGTRCCAAAGGTAAATAGRCTGTAGTCGTATTGCTGAGCCGGCTTTTCACAACCGTTCAGTAAAATGGTGCCTATAAAAAATGCGCAGAAGCCTATTGATTTAAATATTTTTTGATACATGTTATTAAATCACCCGCAATATCCAGTGAATAAATTTGATCCAGCTCACGAATACAGGTTGGGCTGGTAATATTAATCTCAGTTAGATAATCACCAATGATGTCTATGCCGGCAAATAAAATGCCGTGTTTCTTAAGGACAGGGCCAACCTGTTGGCAAATCCAGTGGTCACGTTCAGACAATTCGACACCCACACCTGAGCCGCCGGCTGCGAGGTTGCCGCGTGTTTCACCCGCTGCCGGTATGCGAGCCAGTGCATAAGGCACGGCTTCGCCGTCAACTAACAGTACACGTTTATCGCCTTCGGTAATCTCGGGAATGAACTGTTGCGCCATAACGGTGCGAGATTCATTTTCTGATACCGTTTCCAGAATGACCGAAAGATTAGGGTCGTGAGGGTTCACTCGATATATGGATGTTCCACCCATGCCATCCAGTGGTTTTAAAATAACATCTTGCTGTTCTTCCTGAAATTGCTTTTCGACAAACTCGCGTAGGCGTTGAGTATCGCGTGCAACCATAAAAGGAGTGCAGCACTGAGGAAATTGAGTGATGAACATTTTTTCATTGAAATTACGCAGACTGGCCGGTTTGTTGACGATTAAGGAGCCAGCTTGTTCCGCTAATTCCAGTATATAACTGGTGGTTATGTACTCAATATCAAACGGGGGGTCTTTGCGCATTAAAATCACATCGAGTGAGCTGAGTGCAATATCCTGCTCTGAAGTGAAGTCAAACCAATGCTCAGGGTTGTCTTCAACACGAGTGGTACGTGTTAAAGCTCTTGCCTGCTCATTATTAGTGTATAAGTCAGCCTGATAAATCGTGTGGATTTCCCAATTTGATTTTTGCGCTGCCAGCATCATGGCAAAAGTACTGTCTTTTTTTATATTAATGGATGGCAGCGGATCCATAATGATGCCAATTTTAATATTCATTTTGTACGCTCATCGGGTTCTCCATCCAGCTGATTGCTGGCAGCTATTATCTATTATTAATCAATTTTTAACGCTGCCCTGACGAAAAATCTACATCGTGCAAAGCTCTCTTTAAAATCACCTAATGACTGGATTTTAACAGTATTTTGTCAGCATTATTTTGTTGAAAAAATGGCGATATTTTTAGACTAAGCAAAATCTTAGCCAATATTCTTATAGATTTAATTAATTGTTGGCAATACGCGGAATGTGGTCTACATTCAATTTATCAAAGATTTTTTGAAAGACTTCACATGGGGTAGTTTTTCGAGTCTTTTTATTGGGGTGTCGATGTTTGGCGCATTTAAATAGTACTGCTAAATGGTACAGCAATGGCTGATGAGAATTTATAATGAGTGGCCTAAAAGTAATGGTCATTGATGACAGTAAAACAATAAGGCGAACAGCTGAAAACCTGTTAAAAAAGGAAGGCTGTGTGGTTGTGACGGCGGTAGATGGATTTGAAGCGCTATCGAAGATTGCAGAAAATAAGCCGGATATTATTTTTGTCGATATCATGATGCCACGCCTTGATGGTTATCAAACCTGTGCCTTAATAAAAAACAATAAAACATTCAAAGATACACCTGTCATCATGCTATCCAGTAAAGACAGTATTTTTGATAGAGCAAGAGGTCGAATCGTGGGTTCGACGCAATATTTAACCAAACCATTTACCAAAGAAGATTTGATTGGAGCCATAAAAGAACATGGGCCTTCATCATAGGTTGATAAATGATATATGAGTATGGAAATTGTAAGTAGGTAAGTAACTGTTCGTATATAAGTTCAGTTTATAACAATAGATTAATGGTGCGAGAGTTATGGCAAAAGTAATGATAGTTGATGATTCACCGACTGAGGTGCATGTATTGCAAACCATGTTGACTAAAAATGGTCATGAGGTGGTTGTTGCAACATCGGGTGAAGATGGTGTCGAGATGGCAAAAAGTGAAAAGCCGGATTTGATCTTGATGGATGTCGTTATGCCGGGTATGAATGGCTTTCAGGCGACGCGTCAGATATCAAAGAATGTGGATACGGCGTCTATTCCAGTGATTATGGTTACCACGAAAGATCAGGAAACCGATAAAGTCTGGGCGATGCGTCAGGGTGCAAAAGATTATATCGTTAAGCCAGTGCAGGAAAAGGCCTTGATTGAACATGTCAATATGGTGTTATCGGGTTAGTAATAAAACATTGGTAATAAAAGATTAAAAATATATAAATTATATTGTATAAAAATAATTAATGAATACGAATAACCCTTTTGATTTATTGCTGGATTTGGAAAGTCGAACCATTAAAGGTACGGCTGGACTGTCAACGCTTGATCGAGTTGAAGATGAGTGGATTGGTGTGTGTTTTAGAATTGGAGATTCTAGATTAATTGCATCGATGTCAGAAATAAAAGAAATACTGGATTTGCCCGATTTTACAACGGTGCCAGGTGTTAAATCATGGGTCGTCGGTGTTGCAAATGTACGAGGTAGTTTGTTGCCCATTGTGGACATGAAGGGTTACCTGCTTGGCGAAGATATTAAGCAAAGGAATAAAGGGCGGGTAATCGTTATTGATTACAAAGGGTTTCTTACAGGATTAGTTGTCGAAGAAGTATTTGGTATGCGCCACTTTAGAGAAAGTGATGAGACATCTAATATACCTGAAGTGCATGAAAATATTTTACCCTTTATACGGCGAACTTTTGAGCAAGATGATGAACATTGGCCGGTGATAGATTTTAATGAAATGACGCAGGACGACCGTTTTGCACATGCGTCATTGTAACTGAAAACAAATATAAAAATAACGAACGAACTAGAGATGACTGATTACATCAACATAGAATTGGTGGATTATGTTGCTTGGAGATGATGCCTTATGAGCGCAAAACAAAAAAATATCGCAATTGGTAAACCGTTGGTAATTATCGGCGTATTACTATCGATCTTTATTATTCTTATGCTGGGTAGTTTGGTTTATGTGGGTGATAAACGAGCGACATTGCAGCGCCATGTAGAATTATCTGCTGACGAACTCTTGCTTTCACAGCAGATGGCAACCTATTCATTAAGTGCGTCATCAGGCGATGAAGATTCATTTGATGATTTACATAATGCACGTATAAAATTCGATAATATTTTGAATAGCTTTCGTTCAGGTGGCGCTGTTACTACAGCCTTGCCTGAAAGCTTGATACCGAGCCTTGATAGTGTAGAGGCTGACTGGAGAAATTATCGTAATAATGTTGAGGTGATTTTAAATGGTCGCCAGTCGATTTCTGAAGTAAAGGACTTATATCAGGTTATTGAAAGTTTTATCCCTCAGATGTTGACCTATTCCGATGAAGTCGTTGGTGTGTTAATCGAAAAGAATTCGTCTCCTAGACAAGTTTATCTGGCGACGCGTCAAATGATGCTATCGCAACGTATTAAAAATAATCTGAACCAGGTGTTAGCGGGTGGTGAAACCGCCGCAGCCGCAGCCGACAGGTTCGGACGAGATGCGGCATTGTTCGGACGTGTACTCGAGGGTCTGTTAAAAGGTTCCAAGGGTTTACGAATCGATAAAGTTACAGATAAAGAGGCGATTGCCAAGTTACGTGAAGTAGCAATGTTGATTAGTGCAGTGAGTGACAATATTGCGGGTATTTTGGAGCTATCACCAGAATTATTCGAGGTAAAAGATGCCGCGAGTCTGGTTCGCGATAACTCAGCACAATTATTATTTTCGTTAGAGGCGCTTCAAGAAGAGATTATTGCACAAGGTGATGAGCTCGATCTTATTCAGTTAGTCGGCATCGTGTTCGGTGGTATGGCAGTATTACTTATTATCATTGGTGGTATCTTACTATTGAAAGACGCACGTAGACGTGAGGAAAGTGCGTTAGAAAATAACCGACGTAACCAACGTGCGATTCTTCGATTACTTGATGAAATGGCAAATCTTGCGGATGGTGATTTAACGGTACACGCAACAGTCACCGAAGAAATTACCGGTGCGATTGCTGATTCGGTTAACTTCACTATTGATGCGTTACGCACGCTGGTTACCACAATTAATGCTACCGCATCAGAAGTATCTCAATCGACTGAAAAAACTCAGAACACAGCGTTAGAATTGGCCGATGCGTCGAATAAGCAGGCGCGAGAAATCGCCTCGGCGAGTGCGGCGGTAACCGATATGGCAGAATCAATGTCTACGGTATCGAATGATGCGGATAACTCGGCTAAGGTGGCACAACAATCGGTGGAAATCGCRCAGAAAGGTGCGGACGTTGTACGTGGCACGATTGGTTCGATGGAAAATATTCGAGAAACGATTCAGGAAACATCAAAACGTATTAAACGATTAGGTGAGTCTTCTCAGGAAATTGGCGATATCGTGGGGTTGATTACCGAGATTGCCGATCAGACTAATATTCTAGCGTTGAACGCAGCCATTCAGGCGTCGACTGCCGGTGATGCAGGTCGTGGTTTTGCGGTGGTAGCGGATGAGGTGCAACGACTGGCAGAACGCGCCGGTAATGCGACCAAGCAGATTGAGGGCTTGGTAAATACCATTCAGGCAGATACCCATGAGGCGGTTAAATCCATGGAAATGAGTACCGCAGGTGTGGTAAGTGGTGCGTCAATGGCCGAGGATGCGGGTGTTGCGTTGAAAGAGATTGAGTCAGTCAATACTGAACTATCAAATCTAATTAAAGGGATTTCGGATTCGACCAAGCAGCAATCTAAAGTGGCGTTATCGGTATCTGATTCGATGAACGTGATTCAGGAGATTACACTGCAAACATCAGAAGGAACGGAGGAAACCTCTGCATCGCTATCTGCACTTAATGAATTATCAGGTGAGTTAGGTCGATCAGTATCAGGCTTCAAACTGCCGACTTCCGATGAAAACGATAATATTGACACAGTCATTCTAGAGAAGCAGGCGTAAGCCAGGGAGCCTCTGATAAGTCATGAATCGACATCTTGCCATTAACATGTCCTGCTTCTTCGTTGCGGAACTTCGCAATAGCACTGCCCATGGTATATTAATTATGGCGTGCATTCCACGCCTTGAGTCAGAACATGTTAATCACAATCTGTTCGATCCAGACTTAATCAGAGACTCCCTAGCGTATATAGGTAATCGGTAAAATGAATCCGGATAATACAGTCGAATATAATTCACTTAGTTGGGTTAAGACCCAGTTAGATGATGTTTTATCTGATGCGCAAACGAGTCTCAATGAATATATTGAGAATCAAACAGCGGGTGAGTTGGAAAATTGTATTGAACATTTGCAATTAATCTATGGCACCTTGCAGATGGTAGAGGTATATGGTGCATCGATGCTTGCAGAAGAAATGCAGCAGACAACGACAGCATTACTCGAAGGTAACATTGATCGTGCAGAAGATGTCTATGACGTTTTAATGCGTGCCATGTTGCAATTGCCTGATTATCTAGAAGGCATACAAGCCGGTAAAAAAGATGCACCGATAGCATTGATGCCATTAATCAACGATTTGCGTGCTGCGCGAAAAGAAGGTTTATTAACCGAGAGTGTTCTTTTCTCTCCCGATGTGGAAACTGCGACACTAAATTCTGATGCCTATGACGCAGAWGCTATTGAACCTGGCAAGCTACAGGGYGAGGCTAAACGTTTACGYACRCATTACCAGCTAGGTCTGCTGGATTTTATACGYAATAATAAAGAACGTGTCGGTTTGCAGCGAATCAAGGCWGTRTTRCATGCCTTAGAAAAAGTATCCAGCGATGATGAAGTGCGTCGCATGTGGATGGTTGTGGGCGCACTGGTTGAAGGTCTGATAAAACAGGGTATTGATACTAATCTCAGTATTAAAATGCTTTTAGGTGCGGTTGATAGACAGCTTAAGTTAATCCTGGATAAAGATGAGGATGCCTTTGCAAAAGGTTACTCAAAAGAGATTGTCAAAAACATCCTTTATTATGTCGGCTTATGTACRGTMGAYAGTAAAACYATCAATGCAGTYAAAGAAGCTTATCAGCTTGATGARTTAATCCCTCAGGAATCAGATGATACGGCAGCAATCGGCGGCTTAAATGCCGATCTGTTTGAYACAGTATCYCGAGGAATAACAGAAGATCTCGTGCATGTTAAAGAAGTTCTCKAACTGATTATGCACAGTAATGAAAAAGAGGTTGACCGACTGGCTCCTGTTGTTGAACAGTTGGCAAAAATTGCAGACACATACGGTATGTTGGGTATGGGTGCGGCACGCCAGCTCCTTATGGATCAACGTAACAGTCTTGATAGTATCGTTAAAGGTGATGCTGAGCTAACAGATCAAGCTATTTTAGATGTTGCTTCAGGATTATTAAATGCTGAAGCTGAACTTAAAGAGTTTATAGACTCACGTTCTGGTTTCGTTGATATGAACCGCAGTGTTGAGGCGAAGTCAGTGGTTCCAGCCGCAGAGTATCGTGAGGTTGTCCATGCCGTTGTTGCTGAAGCGCTGAAAAATTTCAGTGAATCTAAAGAAGCTATTTTGTCTTATGTTTCAGGGATAGGAGATAGAGGACAGCTGGATATAATTTTAAAAAGGCTTGAAGAGGTGCGTGGTGTTTCTATGATGTTGCCACTGGGGCGCGTCGAATCATTAATCGAAAGATTGCAGTCTTATATTCGGATTGCACTATTAAATAATCATCATCAGCCAGATGACAACGAACAAGATGTAGTTGCTGATGTTGTGACTTCAATTGAATATTTCTTTGAAGCTTTATCTGAAGGTCGACCTGGTGTTGAGCAAGGCTTGAATACGGGTGAGGCTGCGGCAGTGAAATTAGAGGCTGTTTATAATACGTTCAGTGATACAGTGCCAGATGACGGCGCTCTCAATGCGGGCGAAAAAACAGATGATTCTGCAGTAGAAGAAATAGAGCTAAAAAAGAGTGATGAAAGAAAACCTGTAAAACCTACACCGCTTGCTGAAGAAAAGGATACTTTACAATATGCAATTTTGGCGGATGACGCGGATGAAGAAATAGTAGAAATTTTCATCGAAGAAGCCGTGGAAGTGCTCGGTGAATTACATGAACACCTGCCGCGATGGCGGGAAAACAACAATGATGAAGAAGCGTTAGCTGTCATCCGACGAAGTTTTCATACATTAAAAGGTAGTGGTCGATTGTTGGGTGCTGAGATGATTGGCGAGTTTTCCTGGAAGTTTGAGAATGTGCTCAACCGGGTGATTGATAATAAGATTACTGCAAGTGATGATTTGTTCAGCGTATTAGATGAAGCATTGGCTGTCTTACCTCAGTTAGTCGAGCAGCTAAAAGGTAATCGAGAACCAATCGATAACATTATGGATTTGATGGATTCAGCTGATGCTCTGGCAGATGGTCGTGATAGTCCATTAGAAGCAATTGACACGCAACAGCATGACGTTATTGAAGTGATGGATGAAGCGCCGGCCCAAGAAGAAGTCGTTGAAGCCAATCCAGGTAATGAAGACCAGACGGAAGATATGGGCGACATTGTACTGGTGGATGATTCATCTATTGAAAATGAAATTACTGTTGATGACCCGGTCGATATTCTGGAAGAGATGGAACTGGAAGTTGTCGCTGGCGAAGAATCGATAGTAACGGATGATTTAATCTCTTTTGAAGAAAAAACGCCTGTAGAGACTGACAGTTTAGCATCCGAAATTATTTCAGAAGCGGTTAACGAAGAATTAGCTGTTGAAGAACCCGCTGTTGAAGAACCAGTTATAGAAGAACCAGCTGTAGAAGTGGCAGACGTAGAAGAGCTAGTGACTGATGATCCTGTGCCTGAAAGTTATATTGATGAAGTTGAGATAGAAGAAAGCGCAGAAGCAGGTCATGATGAGGTTGTTGAACTTATCATTGTTGATGCAGGTATTGATGAGGCTGAAGATGAATTTAAAATTGTAATCGACGAAGGCGAAGTTGATACATCAGACGAGCTTTTAGATATCGATCCTATGTTGCTACAGATTTACCATGATGAGAGTCAGGGGTATGTGGCGAGCATCCGTCAATTAATCGAAAAAAGTGAAGCGAATGTTCAGTCATTAAAAGCAGATAAGGATTTGATTCGTGCTTTTCATACACTCTACGGTAGTGCTCGCACAGCAGAAGTAGAGTCGATTGCTGATTTAAGTGGCGCTGCAGAAAAATATGTAAAAGTGCGCCAGGAAAGTGGTGAGGAAGACATTCCTGAAGACGTTGTAAAAGTGTTTAAAGAAATTGAGCAGGTTATCAGTGGCATGCTGGTGAAGGTTTCCGATGGGCATTTGCCTGCGAGTAACAAAGTATTACAGGACAAAATAAATAAACTTGTTCAGCAGGAAATACAGCATCAATTACAACAATCATGGCAGGGTAATTCTGCTGTAGATGAAGTAAAAATTAGTAGTGAAAGTGACGAGGTAATGTCTGTCGATATAGCTGACTTAGGGCAAGCCACTTCAGATGACTCTGAAACAATCTTCATTGATAAAATGGAGGAAGACAAACTTTCTAATGAAAGTGCTTCTGATAAATCAGAAAAAATGTCTTATGGAGATATCGATGATGAGTTGATTGATATTTTTCTTGAAGAAGCTGAGGAGCTTCTGGAAAACTGTGAAGACACACTTAATGAAATAAAAGTCTCGCCTAACTCAACAGAACATGTACAGCAATTGCAGCGAAATATGCATACCTTAAAAGGTGGCGCGCGAATGGCTGATTTAAATCCGGTTGGTGACTTGACACATAAACTTGAGTCACTGGTTGTGCAGGTTAGTGAGAAAAAAATTAATGCAGATAAGACCTTTTTTGATTTACTGCAGGAATCTTTGGATGCTTTGACGACTATGATGGCCAGCGTTAAGGCACGTCAATCACTAACTGTAGATAATGAACTAAATAGCCGCATTGAAATGCTCATGCGTGGCGAAGTACAGGAGAAACGCTCAGTAGAAAGATTTGATATTGAGTTAACGGATTTAGATTCAGATGATGACGAAGAACTCGAAGAAATTGATATTTCTCATTTGTTACCAGGCAAAGACGAAGATAACAGTGATGTTGTAGAAGATATTGTTATTAGTGAAAAAGATGAGCAAAACTCAAGCGGTGAAAGACCGCATTGGGGTGAGCGTGCATCTGATGTAAATTATAGAGACTCACAGGAACAAGTTCGTGTTCGTTCGGACTTGTTAAATAACCTGGTGGATTATGCGGGTGAGGTAAATATTTACCATGCTCGTATGGGAAAACAAATAACAGATTTTGGTTTCAACCTTTCCGAATTGACACAGACGGTTGTGCGTTTGAAAGAGCAATTAAGAAATTTGGAAATTGAAACCGAGATACAAATTCGTTCTGGTTATGAGAAAGAGTCCGATAATTATGATGCGGATTTTGATCCATTGGAAATGGACCAATATTCGACCCTGCAGCAATTAACGCGAAGCTTAAGTGAGACGGCGGCTGACGTAGATAGTATCAACGAGATTTTGGCTGATATTACCCGAGATTCTGAAACATTATTGGTGCAGGAATCACGAATAAGTACCGACTTACAGGAAGGCTTGATGCGGACTCGAATGGTTCGATTCGGTGGATTGTCTTCTAGATTACGTAGAATCGTACGTCAGGTTTCTCGTGAGCTTGGTAAAGAAGTCGAAGTCGTTATTGAAGGTGAAAACAGCGAGGTTGATCGTACCGTACTTGATCGTATTATTGCGCCGATAGAGCATATATTGCGTAACGCTGTCGCCCATGGTATTGAAAAATCGGAAAAAAGAAAATCACTGGGTAAAACTGAAGCAGGAAATATCGTCATTCGCGTTGACCGTCAAGGTACAGATGTCGTCATAAACATTAAAGATGACGGTCGTGGTATTGATACTGAAAAAGTAAAGCAGAAAGCGATACAGCAGGGTCTAGTCTCAGCAGATGCTAAGTTATCAGATCATGATGTATTACAATTCATCCTGCAGTCCGGATTTAGTACGGCTGATGAAGTAACACAAGTTGCCGGCCGTGGCGTCGGTATGGATGTTGTTGATAGCGAGATTAAGCAATTAGGTGGTGTGCTTGAAATCGATACAGTGCAGGGTGAAGGTAGCGATTTCAATATTCGATTACCGCTTACACTTGCGATTAATCAGGCACTGCTGGTGTCTGCTGGTGATGATGTTTTTGCAGTACCGTTAGCCAGCATCGAAGGTGTTGTGCGGATGACGGGTTATGAGTTACAACGTTTTTATGATAGCGATAATAGCCTCTACGAATTTAATGGTGTTGAGTTTGAATTGAAACATCTTGGTGGTTTATTGACAGGTATGCAGCCAAATTATTCTAAGCAGTTACAATTATTCCCGGTATTGTTGGTGCGTGTGGGTGATCAGCATTTTGCGTTACACGTTGATGATATGTTGGGTAGACGTGAGATAGTTGTTAAACCTGTAGGTTTGCAAATTGGCGCTATTCGAGGAATTGCTGGTGCGACAATCCTTGCAGATGGTCGTGTAGTGCTCATTCTTGAAATGTCGGCTCTGGTTGCAGCTGAAAGTTTATTCAAGCCACATATACCCATCGAGGAAGTCGTTAAACCCGTAAAAGACGATAAGAAAACCATTATGGTGGTCGATGATTCAATCACTATCCGTAAGATTACAGAGCGCATGCTAAAACGTTATGGTATTGAGGTAGTATTAGCAAAGGATGGTGTTGATGCAACCAGTCAACTGCAAGATAATATCCCTGATTTAATGTTGCTGGATATTGAGATGCCGCGTATGGATGGCTTTGAGGTTGCAAGTTTTGTACGTAATGATGATCGTTTAAAAGATATCCCAATTATTATGATTACATCTAGAACGGGTTCTAAGCACAAAGAAAAAGCGATGAAAATTGGTGTGAATAAATATTTAGGTAAACCATTTAAGGAAGAAGACCTGGTTAATAATATTAATGAAATCTTACTAACATCATTCTAAGGAAGCTCTGATTAATTCATGGATGAATTAATCAGAGCTTCTCTAATAATTTATAGATAAATAGAGCTCAGATAATGGCTGTAGACACACAATTAATTAAATGCGTTATTCTAACTTTACGCAAAGTAAATGTAATCGTGCCCAACGCGCTTGTCGCCGAAATTATATCTGTAAAAGATTTAGCTGGAAGTGAAAATACGCCAGCGTGGTTTTTAGGTAACATGAATTGGCGTGGTGCAGACGTTCCATTAGTGTCTTTCGAGGCAGCAAGTGGTGAAGTAATGAGTAAGGTGAATTTGAATACTCAAGCCGTCGTGCTTTACGCCGTTGGAAAAGGCGGTGAAGTAACAGAAAGCCCTTATCTGGGATTAATTATGTCTGGCGTTCCTCACGTTAGTCAATTTACTCGTGAGCAGATAACATCGGATGTGGATGATATAGAAGAACCACATCCTATGGTCGCGCAGAAAGTACGTATTAATGGTGCGAGCGTGAGTGTTCTGGATGTGGACGCGATGGTGGAAATGGTCGCGGGAATGGCGGCATAAAAACTATTTTATGGCCCATATTTATTATTTCAAGTTTTTTTACTTTACCAGCAAAGATATTCTACCGTTTTCGTTATTAACCGAAATCGCCCCATAGTGTTTGCAAGGCACTAATAATAGCGGGTCCGGCTGTTTCCGTTCTTAGTATCCTGGGGCCGAAACAAATATTTGTAAACTGCTGGTTTTTCAGATAACTAATTTCTTCAATATTCAAGCCACCCTCTGGCCCAATAAATATTTCAATTTTATTTTCACATTTCTTTAGTTGGTCAGGATCAATATCTTTTAGAGTCGTCTTTGATGTTGGATCTAAAATTATTTTAAGAGTATTTTTATCTAACGATGAAGATAATGCTTCCAGTGTTAGTATCGCATTTATCTGAGGTAGAATGCTGCGACCGGATTGTTCGCAGGCACTGGTAGTGATTTTCTGCCAGTGCCTGTGTTTTTTTATCGCGCTTTCATTACTGAGTTTTAGATTTGAACGTTGACAGATAACAGGAATAATTGTGTTAACACCAAGTTCTACCGATTTTTGAATAGTGGTGTCCATTCTATTATGACGTGATAATCCCTGAATAAGGCTAATGCTGAGATTTGATTCGTTATTGGTTCCAACTTTCGAGTCAATGGAGAGAGATGTGTTCTTAGTGTCGGTAGTGAGCACTTTGCCATGATAGTCAAAACCGTCACCATTAAATAGTATGACAGGACTTCCGGCTTTCGTGCGTAAGACACGAATTAAATGATTGGACGCATCCTTTCCAAGGTGAACGGTATCACCACTATTTAGTGAGTCTGGGTAATAAAGACGTGTGATGCGCATTTAAGTCTTAGCTAAAGTGATAAATTTTTCCATATAGCATTAGTAGCCGCTGCCTGATTCAGTGTGTAAAAATGCAARCCGGGTACGTTTTGTTCTATCAGTTGGTTRCATAAATTRCTGACKACGTCKATGCCAAAAGMTTGCAGRCTTTCTTTATCGTCAGCGTAAGCTTCAAGTTGTTTTCTTATCCAACGTGGAATTTCTGCACCACASRYATCRGAAAAACGKGCCANRCTNKRAAASTTTSTWATCRGNCRTRRTGCYARGTSTRANMGRANATSSAAATATTTTCGCGTTGACAGTTATCCATAAAACGCAGGTAAGCATCAATGTTGTAAAAATATTGCGTAATAGCCCCATCCGCACCTGCAGTGACTTTGTTTTTAAAGTATTCGAAATCACTCTGTGGCGTTGTGGATTCGGGATGGTATTCCGGGTAAGCGGCAATTTCTAAAGTAAAGTGGTCGCCGGTCGTTTCACGTATGAATGAGACCAGTTCATTGGCGTATGCCAATTCTTTTATACTGTCGCCTGATTCTGGTATATCGCCGCGAAGTGTTACCAATCTGGTCACACCAAGGTTTTTATATACAGTCAGTAAATCACTTAGTTGCTGTTTAGTGGAGCCCATACAAGAAATATGTGGCGCAACATTAATATTTTTAGTACTAAATAATTTAATAATTTGCAGAGTGCTGTCACGTGTGCTGCCGCCTGCGCCGAAAGTAACGGAATAGTATTCAGGCGAGATAGTCTGGTCCAGTATTTGCTGGACGGATTGCAGTTTTTCAACACCCGCTTCCGTGCGTGGTGGAAAAAACTCACAGCTAATTTTAACTGCATCGCCTGTATTGTTTGCAGATCCCATCAGTAAAACCTTGTTAGAGCGTTAGTGTCGTACATTGTTAGCGTCTATTAATAGCGGTAATGTTCAGCTTTAAACGGACCATCAACCGGTACGTTGATGTAGTCAGCCTGTTCCTGTGATAGTTCGGTCAGGTTAGCGCCGACTTTTTTCAGGTGTAAGCGTGCCACTTTTTCATCCAGTTTCTTAGGCAGGATATAGACTTTGTTTTCATAGTTTTCACTATTTTTATAAAATTCGATTTGCGCCATCACCTGGTTTGTAAATGAAGCAGACATAACAAAGCTAGGGTGACCCGTTGCACATCCCAAATTAACCAAACGACCTTTTGCTAGAATGATAATGCGTTTGCCATCAGGGAATATAACGTGATCTACTTGTGGTTTAATTTCATTCCACTCATATTTTTCTAGTGATGCAATATTAATTTCTGAATCAAAGTGACCGATATTACAAACGATAGCTTCATTCTTCATCGCAAGCATGTGATCATGATCGATTACATTGACGTTGCCTGTGGTGGTAACAAAAATATCACCCATCGCAGCCACCTCATTCATTTCAACGACGCGGTAACCTTCCATTGCTGCCTGTAAAGCACAGATGGGGTCGATCTCTGTTACCCATACGGTTGCACCCATACCTTTGAATGCCTGTGCACAGCCTTTTCCTACGTCACCGTAACCAAGTACTACACAAATTTTTCCGGCAATCATAACATCGGTCGCACGTTTAATGCTGTCGATTAAAGATTCACGGCAACCGTATAAATTATCAAATTTAGATTTTGTTGCAGAATCATTTACGTTCATAGCGGGGAAGAGTAATTCACCTTTTTCCTGCATTTCGTAAAGACGGTGAACGCCAGTGGTGGTTTCTTCGGTTACACCTTTAACGCTGGCAGCGATATTCTGCCATGTGTTTGTTTCTGGTTTGATTGTGCGACGTAAAACATCGAGTATGGCTTTATACTCTTCGTTGTCATCATCTTTAGTGGCTGGAATAGCACCGGCTTTTTCAAACTCTGCACCTTTGTGCACTAACAGCGTTGCATCACCGCCATCATCAAGAATCATATTGGGTAGTTTGCCATCAGGCCATAGCAGTGCTTGCTCAGTACACCACCAGTATTCTTCGATGGTTTCACCTTTCCATGCAAAAACGGGGATGCCCTGGTCAGCGATCGCTGCCGCAGCGTGGTCTTGAGTGGAGAAGATATTACATGAAACCCAACGAACTTCAGCGCCCAGGGCAATCAGGGTTTCGATGAGTACAGCGGTCTGGATAGTCATGTGGATACTGCCCATAATGCGACAGCCAGCAAGCGGTTGTTCTTTACCGAATTCTTCACGTAATGCCATTAAACCGGGCATTTCAGTTTCAGCAATACGGATTTCTTTGTGGCCCCATTCGGCCAGTGAAATGTCAGCGACTTTGTAGTCTTGAGAGTTGTTTGTATCTACGACGGCATTCATGCTCATCTCCTAATCAAATAATTTAAGAAATGAGCGCCGTTATTAAAAAGATACCTTATAGATAGATTAAGGATTCTTGCTTCTGAGCCTGACAGATTGAATCTGATGCAGCGCTCCTCAGAAATGTAAACGAATTATAGGACACCTCTGTCGAATAAACAAACTTCTGGCAGAGGTGTCGAAGTTTTTTTATAAAATGTTTCGTGCAAGGCTCTCTATAAACCTGCCGCTGCTTTTAATGCCTCAGCTTTGTCAGTTTTTTCCCAGGTGAATTCTGGCTCTTCACGTCCAAAATGCCCGTATGCAGCAGTTTTTTTGTATATTGGGCGTAATAAATCCAACATATCGACAATGCCACGAGGTTTTAAATTGAAATGTTGACCGATTAATTCGACGATTTTTTCATTTGTAATCTTGCCAGTGCCGAAGGTTTGTACCGATATCGAAGTAGGGTCAGCCACCCCGATTGCGTATGAAATCTGAACTTCACATTTATCTGCGAGGCCAGCAGCAACCACATTTTTAGCAACATAACGACCAGCATAAGCCGCAGAACGGTCAACTTTTGAAGGGTCTTTTCCGGAGAACGCGCCGCCACCATGTCGAGCCATACCGCCGTAAGTATCAACGATAATTTTACGTCCAGTCAGTCCGCAATCACCAACCGGGCCGCCGATAACGAAAATTCCGGTTGGGTTGATATGAAACTGTGTGTCTTTAGTAATCCACTCGGCAGGGAGTTCTGGAAGTATAATCTCGTCCATTACCGCTTCGCGTAGGTCTTTGTATTGGATGTCCGGTGAATGTTGTGTTGATAACACCACGGCATCGATACCAACCGGTTTGTCATCTTCGTAGCGGAACGTTACCTGACTTTTTGCATCAGGACGTAACCAGGGCAAGGTGCCATTTTTACGAAGTTCTGCCTGACGTTTTACCAGACGGTGTGCATAGGTGATAGGTGCTGGCATTAACACATCGGTTTCATTGCTTGCATAACCAAACATCAGGCCTTGATCACCGGCACCTTGTTCATGGTCGTTTGATTCATCGACACCGGCAGCAATATCAGCAGACTGTTTATCGATAGAAGTAATGACTGCGCAGGAGCCGTAATCGAACCCCATGTCTGAGCTGTTATAGCCGATTTCTTTAACCGTGTTTCTAACCACGTCCTGCATATCAATCCAGGCTTCGGTGGTGATTTCACCGGAGATGACGACCATGCCGGTATTAATCATTGTTTCACAGGCAACGCGTGCTTTGTTGTCCTGTTCAAAAATGGCGTCGWGTATAGCGTCGGAAATCTGGTCAGCAACTTTATCGGGGTGACCTTCGGATACGGATTCGGATGTAAATAAATAACTGCTCATAATGTTTAACCTTTGTGAGGGGGTAGAGGCAAAACTTGTCTCAGCCTCCAGTTGTAATAGCATTCGCAAAATCGTACCGCCATCCCTGGCTCTTTGCGTCATACCGTCCATCCATGGACATAAAAAAACCCGTCTCAGCTAAAGCTAAAACGGGTTTTCGATGTTCTGTTGTACCGAAACTCGCTTTAGCTGTATTTATATAGCGCTCGCAATCTGAGACAAATTAGCGCTGTTGGTGAGTATTATCCATCAAATTGTGTTGATGTCAATAATTATTTTTTCGGTACTTTCAGGTATTCCTGTTGTTCTTCAGCAGTGAGCGGTTCGTTATTATTTATTTTGTAATTTAAGTATTCGTCGCGGTCTTYACTTTGCAGGCGGTTAATAATATCGATGTATACGTTAATAATGTTTTCTGTATTTTCAGTTTCAGGTGTTTGTAACATGGTCAATTTGATGAGTGCTTTTTCATGTTCTGTGTCACGAAAACGCTCAAGTAGTGCGGTAGGTGAAATCTCAGGGCTGGTATCTATGGTTAACTGTAGCGTGTGTAATAAGGGCAGACCTTTGGTAAATGCCGTTTTAAATTCTTCTGGAACTTTTTTTTCAGAAGCAAGTGTGGGGTTTTGAATAAGTAATGCAATCGCTATGCGTGTTTTATTATTGGAGACTTGTTGTCCACGAATGGGTTTGCTTTTTTGTACAGCATTTCTTTTCATTTCTGGTTTTGCATCAATTTTAGATTCCAGCTGTTGTTGGCTTAAACCGACCAGTGAGGATAACTCTTCAATTAATAAATCTTTGTAAANTNRMWSYTATGYMTWWWWTTAATTAGATTGTTGGCCTTACTGGCTAATTGCGCCTTGCCTTCATTGGTGTTGATGTCAGATTCTGATTTTAAATGTCCAAACAAAAATTCCGATAAGGTTGTGGCGTTTATTATACGCTGCCCAAATGCGTCTTTGCCTTCTTTGCGTACCATGGTGTCGGGATCTTCTTTATCGGGTAGAAAAAGAAATTTTGCAACCATGCCGTCACGGATAACGGACAGGGTGTTTTCAAGTGCTCGCCATGCGGCTTTTTTCCCGGCATTGTCACCGTCATAACAAAAGATGATTTCATGTGTGGTACGAAATGTTTTTTGAATTTGATCGGTGGTAGTCGCGGTACCTAGTGAAGCGACGGCATAMTGGATTCCACTTTGCGCTAATGCGACCACATCCATATATCCTTCGACGATGAGTATGCGGTCAATTTTTCTTAGCGCCATCTTTGTTTCATACAAACCATAGAGTTCATAACCCTTATGGAAAACAGCATTTTCAGGTGAGTTTAAATATTTGGGTTCACCCTGATCGAGTATGCGTCCACCAAAGCCAATGATGCGGCCACGTTGATCGGTRATGGGGAAGATGATGCGATCGCGAAAACGGTCGTAGGTTTTGTTGTTTTCTTTATTGACAATTAAGCCGGTTTTACTCAGTGCTTCCAGGTTTTCTTTTGTAGAACCAATGCGTTTGATTAAAAAGTCCCAACCATCAGGGGCGTAACCAATTTTAAATTGTTTTGCGATTTCTCCWGAAAGCCCYCGTTGCTTAAGGTAGTCGATGGCGCGTTCAGAGTCTTTTAATGCATTCTGAAACAGGTCGCTAGCCCGGGTAAGAATATCGTACAGCGGTTGTTTGTCTTCTTTGTTTTTATTGACGAAGCCATCGTTTTCATGTGGAACATCGACATGTTGATCGGCAGCAAGTGATTCAATGGCATCGATGTAACTCAAGTGTTCGTAATCCATTAAGAAACCAATAKCWYTTYSYTYRKCRTKRMAACCAAAGCAATAATAAAATTGTTTGTTTTCGCTTACGGTGAATGACGGGGTTTTTTCATTATGAAAAGGACAGCAAGCGGTAAATTCTTTGCCTTTTCTTTTTAATGGCACACGTGCATTGATGACTTCGACGATATCACATCGTGTTATCAGGTCATCGATAAAATTTTGTGGAATGCGCCCAGCCACAGATATTTAAGTAGTGAGGTTGGCGAAAGATAACTGCCGTGGGTTAAATATTCTTTCATATTCTATAATGGCATATCGGTCGGTCATGCCAGCGATATAATCGGCGATGCCACGTGCAACACCTTTATCACCGTGTTTTTCTTTTAATAGGTTACAGTGCTCCAGAGCTTCTGTTGGTAGAATGTTCGGGTCTTCTATGAAAGCATCAAATAGTGACTTGATGACGTTTGCGGCTTTTTTTGTCATACGGTGGACGCGGTAATGCTGGTATAAGTTTCTTCGCAGAAATTGTTTTAATTCGAGTTTTTTCTGATCCATGTCTTCACTAAATGCCATTATTTTTTGTTTTTGATTGCGCACATCATTTACATTTTTTAGCCTGGCATTGGCAATGTTGTCGCGTGAGGTATCAATTAAATCGACCACCATGACATTAATCATACGGCGTATGACTTCATGAATAAGTTTTTTATCATCCAGCCCGGGATAGGTTTTGGTAACAATATCGTGTTGTGTTCGAAATAGTTCAACTTTTAATAAATCACTGATGGTAATTAGACCGTAGCGCAAGCCATCATCAATATCATGATTATTGTAAGCTGTTTCATCGGATAAATCGGTTAGCTGTGCTTCAAGACTGGCTTGCTTTTTATCAAGAAAACGTTGACCGACATCGCCCAGGTCTTTTGCAATGATGATTGAACAATGTTTCAAAATGCCTTCACGTGTTTCAAAGGTTAAGTTGAGGCCGTTAAAGTCAGCATATTTTTGTTCCAGTTTATCGATGACGCGTAATGACTGAATGTTATGCTCAAATCCGCCTAAATTTTTCATGCAATTGTTTAGCGCGGTCTGACCGGCGTGGCCGAAAGGGGTGTGTCCAAGGTCATGTGCTAGTGCGATGGCTTCTGTGAGGTCTTCATGCAATCGAAGTTCACGTGCGATACTGCGGGCGATTTGAGCGACTTCCAGAGAGTGTGTTAATCGTGTACGAAACAGGTCGCCTTCATGATTGACGAAAACTTGTGTTTTGTATTCCAGCCGTCGAAATGCGGCAGAGTGAATGATGCGATCGCGATCACGCTGGTACTCATTTCTATATGTTGGGTGTTGCTCGTCAAATCGACGGCCAATCGATTGGGTATCGTTACAGGCGTAAGATACAAGGTGACCGCTATAGCTGCTTGGTGAATCCATTTTATTTAGTTCGGTCTCGTGATGTGGTTTAGGCTGCAAGTGACGCTTCGATGGCTTTAGTTAAATCGTCTGCAGAGTAATCATCAGTCAGTACGGATTGCCCAATACCTTTCATCAGTACCAGTCGTAAAGCGCCATCGAGGACTTTTTTATCGACAGCCATCAGATTGTGAAATTTTTCTGTTGTCATGGAAGCAGGGGCTTTACTCGGTAATTTTGCCTGTTCGATTAACTTGATGGTGCGTACGGCTTCTTCGTTGCTCATCCAGTTTAGCTGTTCAGACATAACGGCTGCCATACACATGCCAGCACCTACTGCTTCACCGTGTAACCATTCGCCGTAACCCATACCGTTTTCGATGGCATGGCCRAAGGTGTGACCTARATTGAGYARMGCGCGGTTGCCACTTTCTCGCTCGTCAGCTGCMACCACATCGGCTTTTGTCTGACAMGAGACTTCGATGGCGTAACTGAGTGCTTTTTTATCTCTAGCCAGTAACGCKGACATRTTTTTTTCTAACCAGTCAAAAAAATYAAKGTYGCATATCAGRCCGTACTTTATTATTTCGGCAATYCCGGCGCTTAATTCTCTATCGGGYAGTGTRTCYAGWGTRTCGGTRTCGGCAATCACTGCTCTGGGCTGRTAAAAMGCGCCGATCATATTTTTTCCKARMGCRTGATTGACRCCRGTTTTGCCGCCGACAGAGGAATCAACCTGAGACAGCAGGGTGGTTGGRATTTGAATGAGATGCACRCCACGTTGATAACTGGCTGCAGCGAATCCAGCCATATCACCGACAACGCCACCACCTAATGCGATNACTGTTGTGTTGCGATCAAACCGATTGCGTAATAAAGCATCGTAGATCTGGTTTAAGACTTCAAGATTTTTATATTTTTCACCATCAGGCAAAATYACAGACTGATGTTTTAAGCCCGATAACATTGCCTGTGTTTTTTCAAGATATAGAGGCGCCACGGTTTCATTGCTGACGATAAGCGCRCTTTTACCCGGTATATGTTTTTTTAGTAGATCGGCCTGTCCGAGRAGGGCGCTCTCGATGTAGATGGGGTARCTACGTTCGCCGAGGTCAACAGTCAATGTTGTCATTTTGTTTCTATTTGGTTTGTAACAATTATAAAGACTTAATAATAGCCTGTATTACGCCGTGAATCGAGTTGTTTGCGGTTTCGATGACGTAATCAGCGGTTTCTTCATAAAGCGGCCCACGCTGCTCTAAAAGGCGTTTAAGAATAGCTTCAGCTGGCTCATCAGCATGTAACAGGGGTCTATTCTTGTCTTTTCCGGTGCGTTGTATCAGCGTTTTAAGATTACTTTTAAGATAAAAGACGGTGCCGCGGTTGATTAAGTGGTTGCGGTTGGCTGTATCGAGAACGGCGCCCCCCCCTGTGGCGAGGATGATGTTCTTTTTCTGTGTGAGTTCATCAATGATCGCCGTCTCACGTTTTCTGAATCCGGCTTCGCCTTCTTTCTCAAAAATAAGAGGGATGTCAACACCCGTACGTTCTTCGATGACGCGGTCGCTATCGAAAAATGACATGTTTAGTTTGCGAGATAACTGGCGGCCAACGGTGGTTTTGCCGGTACCCATTAGTCCGATTAAGAATATATTATTTTGATTAGGCATAAAAAATTGGCATAAAAAAAGCGACCCTGCTTTATGTTATAAAGCGCAGGTCGCTTAGTATATTGTGATTGGTGAAATAGTTAAATAGTTAAATTATAAGCAGCCTATAGTTACATTGGTAATATTTGATCCTGGCACTGTTCCGGTTCCGGTTCCTCCTGATGGTGAGCAGGCCGCTGTTGCTGGATCCGTTAGTATCGTGATGTTATATCCGGTACCATCTGCTATAGGCGTATTGAATATAAAAGCACCATCTGCGTTGATAAGAAGATCATCCCCGCCATTGTTTTGTATCGTCACAGTTTCGCCACCGGGAATGCCTGTTATGTTGCCAGCGATAGTAAATGTATTTGTTGCGCARGTSAYATCKACATYGGTTACATTAGCKGARACRGKRCCAGTGGCATTKRCKRGTGAACATGTTTGGSTCGGCAGGGTTGGATYGGTTAGYACAGTGACAGTRTAGGTCTGACCATCATCCRCYTCGGTAGCAAAGGTGTAGTTACCATTCGCGGTAATACTCAGGYYATCSCCACCATTGTTTTGTAATATCAATCCTGTGCTAGTAATATCTAGACCGGTTACCGTRCCACCGATGGTTCTGCTTAGTATCTCATTTGTGATTAGATTCATYGAAACTCTGGCAAAGACCGTAACTGATTTTCTGTCTGCACAGAGGCTGCTGTGTGTGCAACCTGAGCCATTAAAAAATCCATCGGCGAGGTCGTGAGTCAGGTTTTCRCCAGTAGGGTCATTTGTRCTYTTTACATCGATAATCTGATCACCRGCAGTAAAGCTACCACTCTCATCTGAGTCGACAAAAGGTTCTTCTAGATCATCAAAAGCCACATCTCCGTCGTCATATATATTGTTRCCATTGCTATCAGTAAAACCTTCTTCGCCGATTGCGTAGGCTGTAATAGTTGTTRTGCCATCAGARCCTGGGCCGCCYGKTTCTGGGAACTTGATAGCCGTCCATGTCACGCTACATTCYCCGTCTTCCGTGACACATGTMGGTTCAATTAAACCGTATTCGGCAACAAAGTTAATAGTATGTGAATCGGTGAGTACTTGATTGTTTCTGTCGCCGATAGAGGCGGTAATTTCGACACTGGTTTTTGTGAAAGTGTTTTCAGTTTCATCAATCACRSCAGGATTAAGGTCAGCRGTTAGAACAGAGAAATTTTTCTGTGAAATAGTACCAGAGTTAGCTGAGGTAGCTGATGACGACTCAAATGAACTATTGTCACTGCTACAGCTTGCTATGGATAATGCACTACATGAYGCTAGTATCAGTATTCTTATAGAAAAGTTGTTCATGTTTATTTCTTCCTTNNNNACCTTTTTTGTCTGGTAATTATTTAAAGTGCAAGCGAGTCTTTTAGTATTTTAGGTGTAACAAATATCAGYAACTCACGTCTTTCATCGCTTTCTAATGTGTGTCTGAAGAAGTAACCAATTATTGGTAAATCTCCGAGAAAGGGAACTTTATCAACTTCGTTACGGGTAATTTGTTCATAAATACCACCTAGTACGACGGTGTCGCCATTGTTAACCAGCACCTGAGTGGTGACTTCGCGGGTATCGATACTTGGGATACCGGCAAAGATATCGCCGACGGTATCATTGTTGACTGACAAGTCCATAATGACGCGATCATCGGGTGTTATCTGCGGCGTAACTTCAATACTCAACACCGCTTTCTTAAATTCAACCTGTGTTGCACCACTGGATGAGGCTGATAGATAAGGAATCTCTACACCTTGTTCGATACGAGCTTGATGGCGATCAGCAGTAACGACTCGAGGGCTGGAAATAACTTCACCTTTGTTTTCAGCTTGCAGTGCAGATATTTCGAGGTCGATTAATGAGCTGCCCGTTAACACTGAGAATGCAAGACTACCGGCGGCATTCACAGTGCCCAGATCGACATTTAACCTATCTGTTGCTGTGGCTCCGCTTGGTAATGTAAAGGGTTCTGGAGAGCCACCATTTGTTATATTTGTTAAGCCACTGGACGAGATGGTGTCGGCACCCTGGAAGGTGCCTGTGGTAACGCCAAAACCACCTGAATTGGCTTTGGCACTGGAAACACCAAAGCGTGATCCCAGTTCTTTAGTAAACTCGTCAGTAGCGATAACGATACGCGATGAAATCATCACCTGACGGATTGGAATGTCTAGTTTTGCCAAGGTACGGCGTATTTCGGAAATGACTTCTTCGGTGTCTTTGACGATTAATGTATTAGTGCGTTCATCAACGATGACACTACCACGAGGACTTAGTATGCCACTAGACGATGACCCGCCACCTCCTTCACCGTCTTCTCCACCACCACCGCCTTCGCCGGTGAATAGTGCGGCTAAATTGCTCACTTTTGCAAAGTTAATAGTGAAGAATGCGCTTCTTATGGGTGCCAGTTCAGTAATGGATCGCTGCGCTTCCAGATCAATCTTTTCCTGAGCGGCGATTTCTTCACTGGGTGCAATCATCATGACGGTGCCGGATTCACGTTTTGACAGACCTTTGGCTTTTAGAATGATATCCAATGCCTGGTCCCATGGTACGTTTTTCAGACGTAGAGTCAGATTGCCATCTACGGAGTCACTTACCACGACGTTCAGGCTGGTGAAGTCTGCGATTAACTGTAAAACAGCACGTACCGGAATATCCTGGAAGTTAAGCGATAGACGTTCGCCGGTATAACCAAATTTTGCTTTTTTGACTTCTTCGAGTTCTTCTTTACTGATGGGCTTGAGTTCAATAGTAAAGATATTGTTTGCCTGGTATGCAACATGTTCGAAGTTACTGCTTACAGGCTCAATTTCAATTCTTACATTGCTATCTTCTTCAAAGCTGCTGATAGATTTCACCGGTGTGGCAAAATCTAGCACATCAAGTGTCTGACGTAATTCATCAGGTAGTTTTATACCGAGGAATTTCACTACTACTTTGCCAAACTCTTCACTGATGTCCATCGGGATATTGGATTCAGTTAAATGGATAACCACGCGACCTTCACCTTCTTCACCACGTCTAAAATCGATATTATCGATGCCACGTGGTTTATTTGAAAAGCGTGGTGTGCCAGTGGGTGTGATACCTACAGATGTATTAGCTGCTTCAAAACCGGTGCCAGTCGCTTCGCTATCGAGTGTGATTAAGACTTTTTTACCTTGTGTGGTGACCTGGTAGGGGACAACTTCAGTTAAGTTCAGAATCACACGTGTTTTGGTTTTGGTTGAGATGGTAGTAATGGATTGTGCAATGCCGATACCAATCGGTTGGGAGCGTTTGGGTAATTTACTGGCTGTGCCGACAAAGTCAAAAGCAATGCGGGCAGGGTTGTCGATAGTAAAGCTTAATGGAATGATCGCTTCTTCACTTAATTCGAGACTAATCTGCAAACGGTTGCCAGGTAGCGTTGCATACTCTACGGCTTGTATTGAATTCGTTTTTGAAGCCTCAACCGGAGTCGTTTTCGCAATAGCAAAAGTATTAACCAGGCACAATAGTGTGACTGCCTGCAATAGTTGTTTGCCCATGGTTTTGATTAATGAGTAAATCGGGGTAGGAAAATTCATGCTTGGCCCATTTAATTGTTTATTTATTGTTGTTATTGACATGTCTTACTCCGCGTGCCCGCTATGTTTGCATTGTTATGACTGATGCTTTTTGGAATAGTCATTATTGACCACCTATGGCAATCGATGCATCTCGTTCGATGTAACCGCCAATGCCATCGGGTATGATTTCCACGAGGTAAATAGCAGACTCATTAATTTCAGTAATTCGACCTTCACTCTGTCCCATATAATGGCCTACCTGAACACGGTGTACTATGTTTTGAGGGTCTTTGATCAGCCCCCATAACTGCGTATTTTGCTCCAGAAGGCCAACCATGCTGAGTGTGTCTAGCGGAAATATTTCCAGCGGCTGCCTTGGACGAGTTGAATCCGGGTTCAGTAAACTGGTCTTCATTCCTTCGCTGTCTTCTAAATTATTATGGGCAACAAATGGGTCACGTAAATCAGCGGCACTGTAGCTGAAACTTTCATAAGGTTTGAACTGTGGAATCGCTTTTACACTACCAACATGCGCAGATTTTGTCTGAGCAATAAAAGATTGTAGATCACTGACATTCTGACTGCAGGCGCTTATGGTTAACAGGCCGGTGCAAAGGCTGATACGAATAATCGTGTTCATTATTTAGCCTCCTCTGCCGATTCATCAAGATATTGATAAGTGATGGCGGTCAGTTCCATCGATAATTTAACGCCGCTGTCTTTATCAACAGACTTAATCATTATGTCCTGGATGGTGACGATACGAGGTAAAGCGGCAACACCGCTGATAAACTCAGCAAATTCATGGAAGCGCCCGGTGACTTTAAGTTTTATCAGGTATTCTGAATAAAATTCTTTGGGTCTCAGGCCTTCGGGTTTGAAAAAGTCGATTTCCAGACCAGAGGATATTCCTGTCTGCGAGATATCGGTTAATAATGTTTCGATTTCAGTTTGGTTTGGTAGCTGTCTAAGCAAGGTGCCAAATGAAGTGCGCATTTCTTCCAGTTGCTGTTTATAGGCTTCTAGATTAGCTGCTTTGGCTTGTTTGCCAGCAAATGTTGTGCGCAGCTGCTTTTCTTCAGCCGTTATTTTTTCAAGTTCAGCTTGTTGTATCTTGGTATCCATGAAGTAACCTGCGGCAAGCAAACCAATGCACAACACCACGATGACACCAATTTTAACGGGTAACGGCGCACCGCCGATTTTTTTAAGATCTTCTATATCAAGATTATTTATATCGATTTCTGAGAGATTCATTAGCTATCGTCTCCCTTTTTTTCTTTTTCATCATCTGGCAGTGATTGAGAAGTCACTACAGTAAACGAACTGCTGCGCAGTGTGCCTTTTTTGGTTTCTATTACTTTTAATTTAGGTGTAGACATCCAGTCTGAAGCATCGATATTTCTCATATAAGCAGAAACACGACCGTTGGATTCAGCGATACCTTTTATCGTTAATTCATCGCCTTTTTGTTTGATTTCAGTCAGGAAAATGCCTTCGGGAACGGTACGTACGAAATCATCAAACAGGTGCACAATTTGAGGTCGACGTTGCTGTAGTGACTGAATAACGTCCATGCGAGAGAGTAACTGTTCTTTAGTTTCTTCCAGTTCTTCAATTTGTTTTAGTGCTACATCAAGACGGGTGATTTCATTTTGCAGCATTGTGTTTCTGTATTTTTGATGATTAATCTGACCATCTATAGTAACGTGTACCATGAATATAACGGCAGCAGTCAACAAAAGTGAGAGGGCTGTGACAGTGGCAAACTGGCGGGTTTGCTCCTGACGCTGCTCTTCGCGCCAGGGTAATAAGTTAATGTGAGCCATTAGTCGAAACTCCTCATGGCCAGGCCACAGGCAATCATTAATGAAGGTGCATCATTACTTAATGCTTGCGGGTTTACTTTAGAGTCCAGTGACATTTTAGCAAATGGATTGGCGATAACAGTGGTTGTGTCCAGCTGTGATTCAACCAACTCTTCGATACCCGGTATTGATGCGCAACCACCGGCTAAAACAATCAGGTCAACAGCGTTGTGCTGTCCTGAAGTGTAGAAAAACTGTAAGAAGCGGCTGACTTGCTGCGCAATAGTTTCTTTGAAAGGTTCTAGAACTTCTGGAATATAATTATCGGGTAAACCGCCTTCTTTTTTGAGGCGACCGGCTTCATCATAGGCGAGACCGTAGCGACGCATAATCTCTTCGGTTAACTGTTTCCCACCAAAACTTTGTTCGCGTGTATATATAAGGTGATTGTTTTCAACGACATTCAAACTTGTCATGGTGGCACCGATATCAATCAATGCAATAATTTTATCTTCGCTGCCGTCTTCCATCTGGTGGGTAATCAGCTTGGCAGAATGTTCGATGGTATAAGCTTCTACATCGACAATTTTAGGCGTTAGTCCGCCAAGTGCGAGCGCAGCGGAACGCAACTCGATGTTTTCACTGCGGGAGGCGGCCAGTAAAATATCAACGGTATCGGGATTATTTTCTGTTTCACCCAATACTTCAAAATCAAGATTAATTTCTTCTAATGGGTAAGGGATGTACTGGTCGGCTTCCATTTCAATCTGGGTTTCCAGTTCATCATCGCTCATACCTGTCGGCATGGTAATTATTTTGGTGATAACGGCAGAGCCAGATACCGCAACAGCGGCATTTTTTGCTTTTGTACCGGAACGTTTARCCGCTTTTAGAATGGTTTCGCCGACCGCTTCAACGTCCTGAATGTTTTTATCGACAACGGCATTATCAGGCAAAGGCTCTACGGCGAGACTTTGCACACGATATTTGTCGCCATCTTGAGCTAACTCGAGCAGTTTGACTGACGTCGAGCTGATATCCAGGCCTAATATGGCTGGTTTTTTGCGTTTTAGCAGGCCCACGCTTTCCCCCTTATTTATATATTTTAAAGGTAGTTATAGAATATATTACAACTTTTGCATTAAATAATAGCTGTAAGTGCAGAAAAATACTAGATGAATTAGAACAACGTCGTATATTTGTCATTAAACCTATATACTTTGTCGCCTGAATTAAACTTCATCTCTCTAGCCGCAGGTAATGGAACAGTGCGATTTTTCAATATAATTAAATTATCTATCATCATCATCTTTGTGATGGTGCTTTTACTCGCBGCYGCCGCTACAGGTGGTTATTTCTATCTTAATCCCAAATTGCCCTCCATTGAGGGGCTGAGTAATGTGCAACTTCARGTTCCACTCCGTATWTATAGCAGTGATGGTGCACTAATGGGTGAATTTGGTGAGAAACGCCGTACACCAAAAACRCTTGAAGARATTCCTGATCTCATGSAGCAGGCATTTTTATCCGCYGAAGATAATCGATTTTTTGAGCATCCCGGTGTCGACTATCAGGGAATACTGCGAGCGGTYGTTAATCTAATTAWGACCGGRCRGCGTGGSCARGGTGGYAGTACCATMACRATGCAGCTGGCTCGAAATTTYTATTTGAGTAATGAAAAAACSTATCTGCGTAARTTAAATGAAATCTTGCTGGCATTAAAAATTGAACGTGAACTGGACAAGGAARAGATTTTAGAGTTGTACCTTAATAAAATTTATCTGGGTAATCGTTCYTAYGGYGTCGCGGCTGCGGCRCAAATTTATTATGGKCTTGATCTGGATGAATTGTCMTTATCTCAAGTTGCGATGATWGCYGGTTTACCTAAAGCACCCTCTACTTATAATCCTATTGTTAATCCGGAGCGCGCACTTATTCGTCGTGATTATGTGTTATCACGTATGTTGAAGTTGAAACATATTACTGTTGCGCAATACAAAGAACATAAAAATGACCCAGTGACAGCTAAGCGACATCGTAGCGCATTAGGCGTTTATGCTCCTTATGTGAATGAAATGGCACGTGCTGAAATTGTTAAGCAGTTTGGTGACGAAGCGTACGTTCGAGGCTTGAATGTCTATACGACAGTGAATAAGAAGTTGCAACGTGCTGCAAACGACAGTATTTGGGATGGACTAGTCGCTTACGATCAGCGTCATGGTTACCGTGGTGTTGTTCGTCATGTAGATTTAGAATCAATTGGCAACACAAGTGGCGATAGTCAGGTTAATGATTCCGGCATCGGAATTAAAATGCAGGTCGAAGGTGACGCTTCAAGTGAAAGCGAGCCAAATGAAAACGAGTCAGGTGATCTTGTCTCAATTTTAAAAGATGATCGAGCATACGGTCGTTTTATGCCGGCACTGATTTTATCGGTTAATGATGATATTACTGAAAATAAAAATGAAGAGTCGATAGAAAGTGCCGTTGCAGCAGAAGATAATCGTTCCGCCGTGGCATTATTAAAAGATGGTGCGCAGGTGCGTATCCCATGGCGTGGTATACAGTGGGCTCGTGAATATATTAGTGTTAATCGTGTTGGTAATGAATTACAAACTGTATCCGAGGTGATTAAACCCGGTGATGTCGTCTGGTTATCGCAAGATGCGACAACTGGTTGGAGTCTGGCACAAATACCTCAAGTGCAGGGTGCGCTGGTTTCGGTTAATCCAAATACCGGTGCTATTCAAGCATTAGTTGGCGGGTTTAATTTTGAGCACAGCAAGTTTAATCGTGTGGTACAGGCTAAGAGACAGGCGGGTTCTGGATTTAAGCCTATTGTGTATGCGGCAGCGTTAGATAAGAAATACACGCCAGCCAGTTTAATTAATGACGCCCCCGTGGTGTTCGAAGACAGTGCCTTAGAAGGTGCATGGCGCCCCGAAAATTACAGTGGAAAAACATTCGGACCCACACGTTTAAGAAAAGCATTGTATAAGTCTAGAAACCTGGTTTCAATACGCATACTGCGTTCGATTGGCCTTAAACATGCTACGCAATATGCAAAGAATTTTGGTCTGGATAGCAGTAAATTACCCTATGATTTATCGCTGGCATTAGGCAGTGCCGAACTTAGCCCGTTACAGATGTCGCGGGTGTATTCTGTATTTGCGAATGGGGGTTATCTGACTAAGCCTTATTTGATACAACGTATTGAAGATGCTGATGGCAGTCTTTTATTTGAGGCTGACCCAGCCGTCGCCTGTACTTCCTGTGTCATACAGGAGCAAAAATGGTCGGCTGAAATTGTTGAAGAAGAATCGTTAGCTCGATTACCTAAGCAGGCTGAGCGAACCTTAGAGCCTCGTTTGGCATTTCAAATCAATTCTATGTTGCAGGATGTGGTGCTGCGTGGTACCGCTCGTCGTGCTCTGGTCTTAGGAAGAAAAGATCTAGCGGGTAAGACGGGTACCACTAACGATCAACGTGATGCCTGGTTTAATGGTTATAACGCTGACCTGGTTACAACAACCTGGGTGGGTTTTGATCAGCTTAAACCGCTCGGTAATAAAGAGGTTGCCTCAAAAGCAGCACTGCCTATCTGGGTTGATTTTATGAAAGTGGCATTAGCGGGTAAGCCTGACAAACAGTTAGCACGTCCTGATGGTTTAGTAACCATGAAGATTAATGAAGAAACCGGACAAGCTGCGGCGGACGCAGATACCAATGCTATTTTTGAAATATTTAGAAAAGAGAAGGTGCCAGCCTCGGGTGCTGTTTCACCTGCTGAAACGTCTGAAAATGGTAAAGACGCCGCAGCCATACCTGAGCAATTATTCTAGGGTGTCCTTAATTATTTATTAGGAAAGGGATGCCTATATTAAAGTAAAAAGCGGATTCACCTTTGTCAGTTGCGCCAATAGCGATATAAATGGGGCCGAGAAAGGTATCGGCACCGATAAAAATGCTGCCTGCCAGGCGGATGTTATCGGTGTTTATATCACTGCTTTCGAACCAGGCATTGCCGGCTTCAAGTGAGAATCCTGTATAGATAGGTAAAAAAGTAATGTCTCCCAGTCGTCGATAAAATGCGGTTTCGATTAGACCAAAATGTTGACCGAATAGCTCATTTCGAATGGTGCCGGAGAGTTCAAGAAATCCGCCTCGAAAGAACAGYGCGTTCGCCTGTGCCTCTTCTAGTGATACTTCGTCCAGTGTGGTTTCAAATAATGCWCGGCTAAATATCGTATAGCGACCGAAAGTGTTGGCMCCACCGAATTCAAATTTCATTTGTCTGTAATTGTTGTCGGCACCTAAATCCTGGCGATTGTCGCGGTAGTCAATGGTGCCAAATAATCCGGAATWGGGAAAGTTTAAATTATCCAGAGAGTCATGGGAAAGTTTTACATAGTAATAACTCTCGATGAAGCCTGAGTCGCCATCWAYTTTTGGTCCGGTTACGGCAGTTAATTTACCGTCGKTATAACTCAGGCCTAAACTTAACTCGGTGGTTTGTTTGAAAATTTTACCGGTTGACAGGGTTATAAATCGTCGRTTAAAACGTTGTAGGCTTGCAATTCTATCGTCGATTAAAGTCGCTACGATGTTTGTGTTTATTCCTGCTTTTGCGGAAACAAAATAGTCGAGTTTCGTATTTAGTGGCTGATAAATTTCAGCGTTAAGTTGTGGCTCGCTACCCAGTGATGCGACAGCGCGAAACTCTCCCGCCAGGCTATTCAAATTGTTTTTGTTGTATGAGATATGATAATTGTTAATTGATTGAATCTCGATGGCTGATTCTATCGAAAGGCCAAATTGAAGATAACTGTGCGCCCATGCTCTATCGCGAACATAAATAATCAGGCCCGTTTTCCCTTTTCTTTTTTCGACAGAATAGACAACCGAGCCTGAGTGATCAAGACCATAAATATAAGATAAATCTTTTTCAAGTTGTGATATATCCAGTGGCTTGCCAATTTTTTGATGAATGCGAACCCGCAAAACTTCATCTTTTAATCCCGTTTTATTATTGATTTCAATGAAGTCGATAACAGGGTTTTTATTCGCCACGTTTGGTAGCGTAGATTGATAAATTGAATAGTCTTCAATCGAAATAGACAAATGTTTGATRGATGATAACTTTTCTATTGATGCAAGTTCGCCAGCTTTTATCAGTGCTTCATGTTYYTCAAAATCKGAAGAAGATATTTCTTTTTCGCCRGGAATAATCAGAAYGTCATTGTTTTTTAATGTTTTAAGTTCYARGTYRGCAATACGGCGAGTGAGTATGGTGGTGAGCTGACTGGTGACATCGATACCCGATTTTAAATTCTCTTTTTYAGCAAGGGGTTCGCTGACATCGACCACAATRACAATATCTGCTCCCATKTCACGTACAAYATCGATGGGTATATTATTYGCAATGCCACCATCGACCAGTAATGTATCATCGATARTGATGGGKGGTARGGCRCCKGGAATAGACATGCTTGCRCGCATGGCACGAGCGATATTRCCRYTTTTTATTATAAAGGGTTCGCCATTTTCAAGGTTGGTTGCAATGGCGCGRWAGGGRATTCTTAATTTGTCGTAGTCCTCTATTTGAAAGCCTGAGTAGGCTAGACGGTCCAGGGCTATTTCTATTTGTTGACCTTCGATCAAGCCGGGTGAAATCTGTAAACCATCATCGGTTATACCGATGCGATGAATATTATAAAAATCAAGGTCATCCTTCTTTCGACGATAAGATTTGTATTCGCGATAAGCAAAATCATCAAATACTTTATTCCATGCAATACCTTTTACACCCTTTTCGATTTCTTCAGGTGTCTGCCCTATCGCGTAGAGGCCGCCAACAATAGAGCCCATGCTGGTGCCAACAATATAATCGATTGGCACATGGTTTTCTTCCAGAACTTTTAATACGCCGATATGGGCAAATCCCCGTGCGCCACCCCCGCTAAGCACCAGGCCAATTTTAGGGCGTTCGTTATTTTGTGTTTTTAATTCAGCAAGGATGTTTTGCTGATTGGCGCTAACAACTTGTTGCTGGCAGCTGAAAAATATCAGTAAGGTAAGTAAAAGCAGTCTTGAATTAAGGGCACCTCTATTAATTGCTTGCGCCCTCTGGCTTAACACCCGGTTCAGAATCAAGGCACACTTTTGAAGCCATGCTTCTTGCATATCAAAAAAGTGTAACGCAGAGTCTGAATCGGGTGTTAA
>NVWZ01000039.1 GCA_002746365.1 Thiotrichaceae bacterium | reverse complement strand
AAGCATCCCCCAACCCCCCTCAAAGAACCCAATCATTCAAATAACTAAATAATCAAATGTTAGCGCTCTTACGCCTTGCAACACCAACTAAACCTAACAGACCTGAGCCAAATAACCACGCCGCAGCAGGAACAGGCACAGCGCTAACATCGCCGGACTGAACAGCCCACGCAAACAAATCGTTAACCTTATTGCGTGTGCTCTGGCCACCGTTACCAAACTGGAAGCCCCACGCGCTACCCGTAACCGGCGCAAACTCCGTACCAGACCAGTAGAAATGGGACTGAATATTACTGAATGGCCCAGGTGCAGCAGAACTTATACCGTCGACGTTAAATAGATTCCCCATTTCGCTACCGGTACAACCCGTGCCAAAACCCTGCAAGGGAAAACTCGCACCCTGATTAGATTGACTACCACATCAAGCATCAGGTTGCATCGTTGTCGGCAGGCGCCAGCCAGTGACACCGTCGATATCCAGATTTGCTGCCCAGTTGTTTGCATTAACCCAGTTCATTACACCCGCTGCATTGGCATCTGCCAGCCAGGTAAGGTCGGCATCCTCATCATAATAAGCCTGATAATCAGTGCCACCAGGTGTGGCTGCTAAGCGTCCAACTAATGCCGCATCTGCAGACCCTGCCATGCCAAGACTGATTAAACTTACACCCACAGCGCTCAATAAAATTTGTTTTTTTACTTAGATCTCTCCTTTTTTTACATTTGTTTGATATGACTATCAATATGGCTATTTTTTAAAACGAAAGCGTTTAGGATTATTATAATTAAGCAATAAATATACCAATTTGCCCCCTCAGGTATTTCAATCACTTAGCTATAACATTACTATTTCGTTATGTTTTAATGTGTAAGATTTYCCTGAATATCATCGCTTTTACCGCTCTTTGATTTTGGTATTCTTTACACTTCTTTGTTTCTTATATGATAAAAATGGATAAAGGCTCAAGTCTTACTTTTTACCTTCCTGTCAATTACCTGGATGACTGTGAAGGTCTGTTATTGACGAAATTTCCAATATTAGACAAAACTGTCTGTAGGTCAGTTATGTGGTGTTCTGGTCGATTGAGAAATGAACATTCGACATAACCTTCTTAAGAAACTTCRGACACAATAACTATCAATGATTTGAACTTTCGATATCAAGTGATTAAGCAGTTATACGGTATGTTCAATCCTTCATGCAATCTCTTTATCATGGGAAGTGTAAGACTCCGTTTTTTATTCAGCACCTCAGAAACACGGGCTCTGGTACCAAGGTACGGCTCTAGGTCTTTGCGTGTTAGTGCTTTTTGTTCCATTAAGAATTTAATAGCTTCAATTGGATCAGACGGAGGTATTGGGTAATGCTCTTCCTCATACTTTTCTACCAGTAACATCAGAACGTCAAGCTCATCACCTTTTTCTGTATTACGCTTTGAACCCCAAAGTTCATCAACACGGTTTAATGCCTTTTTTAATTCAGTTTTATTTTTAATAGGTTTCAATTTCATAATGTGACCTCAAATATTATCAATATCYTTAATWTCATCGTATTGCTTATGYGTRCCYACRAACCGAATAAGTATYCCATGCCTTGCATARTCCGTTAGWACRAYAATRCGRTAYTTRTTTCCACAAATATTAAAAACRACGCGRTTATTCTTYAATATRCTGGCAKTWCGTAARTCGGYCTTAAGTTCATGAGGYGARCTCCATTGMGCATTTGCACAGTAGTTATACCATTCMGTCATCTGYTTTTGTGCATCACGGTATTTTGGAYTACTCTCCCAAAACATTCTAAGTATAGATTTCGCGATCACTCTCATAACAAGATATTAGCACGCTCCCTAAATGGGAGCAACAGCAATGACGTTTTTGGAGAAAATGATAGTCTTTCGCCATATAAACACGGCTTTCGAATGTCTCCTTTGAACGAATTCACTCACTTTTAGTGATTTACTCCAATGTCTCAAATGTGGTGAAAGCTGAAAAAAAATAAAAACAGAATTTTGTTTCCACTAATCCATTCTATTTTTTGCTGTACTTGAGATAGGCGTCCGATAGCGATAAACCACCCAATATGTCGATAATACGAATGTGATAATGACCACCATCTGAATTAAATAAGATGCTTGCAAGTTAATCCAGCCACCGGCTAATGCACTGTATGCGACTAATAATGAAAACTCACTGCCCTGTCCTAACCTGATACCTAATTCGGTTGAAAAGTTTTTATCTTCACCTATAAACTGAAAGCCTTTTTTAAAGGCAATGGGTTTAACCATCATTATTAATATGGCGATAACAAAGCCGGCTAATAAAACATCCTGCGTCATCAGGAAATTAAATTGCGCACCAATAGAGAAGAAGAAAAGGATAAGAAAAAAATCACGTAGTGGTTTTAGCTGCTCTGCAATTGCCAATGAGATAGGTGATGATGCAAATGCGACGCCCGCAATAAATGCGCCCATTTCATAAGACAGTCCAATAAATTCTGCCACGCCCGCACCTAATAAACCCCAACCCAGTGCTAATATGAAAGTGAATTCTTGAATAGTGTCAAAACGTAAAAAAATATTATTTATCACGTACTTGACTATGGCAAACGCGATAACTGATAAAAGTATTAATTTTATAAAGAGATAAAAAATAGTAATACCAACACTGTCGCTCTGCCCACCGGTTAATATAACAATTAGGGTTATAGCTATAATATCCTGCATCAATAATACGCTAATCATCATTTCACCGGTATGACGATGATGCAGTGCAGTCGTAGGAATCAATTTTAAACTAACGATCGTACTGGAGAACATTAACGCTGCGCCAATAATGATACTTTCGATGGTTCCAAACCCAAATGCGATGGCCGTTAGTGTTACGACAAGCAAAAAAACCGCACTGGTGAGAAAAGTAACAATAGCCGTCTTGCTAAATAGTTGATACAGGCGGTCAGGTTTTAAATTCATGCCGAGTAAATACAGTAAGAGTATGACCCCTACATGAGAAAGCTTTTCTATGTGTTCGGGTTGTTCGATTAAATCCAGAGCAAGGGGCCCCGCAACAACACCAAAAGCAATATAGGCAAGGATAACGGGTTGCTTGAGATAGAGAAATATGGTGGAAAAAATTGCGGCGCCGACAAATATCAGAACAAACTCAAAAATTATATTTTGATAATCCATTTAATTCACATTTTGAATAAAATTGACCGTAGGGCCATTAGCTGTCACTTTGAAAAACCATAACTATATGATCTGAATATTAGTTCCTTAAGGGCATTTTTATTTTTAGAAGTGCCCTTAAATAAAACGTTGTCGTACCGGAATAACGATATTGGGCACAACGATTCTACGAAAAGGTTGTTTCGAATCGTTTGTGCTCCAGTGCAGGAAACATTTTTCTTGTGTGCTCTAATTTAAGCAGATCGATATCTGCGACGACAACACCCGTGCCATGAGGCAATCTGTTTAATACCAGTCCCCATGGATCAATAATCATACTATCGCCGTGCGTTTCACGACCACCGACATGATAACCACCTTGATCCGCCGCAATGATGAACGACAGGTTTTCTATTGCTCGGGCACGCAATAATGATTCCCAGTGAACTCTGCCGGTAATACTGGTAAAGGCAGACGGTAAGGCACATATTTCCATTTTCTGCTCAACCATGGCGCGAAATAATTCTGGAAAGCGCAGGTCRTAGCAGACTGCTAACCCCAATCGTCCAAACGGCGTATCAACGACGACAATTTTATTGCCTGGTGAAATAGTTTCTGATTCGGTATAACTCTCATTACTACTTTCGATGTTGACATCAAACAGGTGGATTTTGTCGTAGCGCGTAACCAGCTCACCCTCTGGGTTATATAGCAGACAGGCAGAATAGACTTTACCCGCTTCTTTTGAACGTAATGGAATGGTGCCGCCTACCAACCAGATGTGATGTTTAATGGCTTGTTCTTTTAAATAATTCTGTAGCAAGCCTGAACCAAATTCTTCGGCAATTTTAACCTTGTCTGTTTCAGCCATGCCCATGATGGAAAAATTTTCTGGCAATACGACGAGTTCAGCTTCTTGTTGCACAGCAATTTTTATCAATTTTTCAGCTTCTGCCAAATTTGCTTTTACATTTGGGCCCGAAGCCATTTGAATTGCTGCTACCTTACTCACCAACCACTCTCCTGTTCATCTTTATTATTTATTTAACTAATGCAAACTTAATCATATCATCTGAGCCACTTCCAGGCACGGTTACCATGCGCTCGGATGGRATGCCCAGAGAGACCAGCCAGTCGGTCAACGACTGCACCCAAAACYCACCCTCTTCGCCACCTGGATAGCGAATTTCAATGGTTTTATTTTTATCATTTAACCACGTGTTAATTAGTCTATTGAGCTCTGCTAACGSTAACACTGACTCTCCAGTACGAACCAGCTCCCATTGTTCTGCATTAAGCTGTAATAAGTTGATTTCTACAACCGCTGTTTCCACCTCAGATTGAATAGCTTGCTCAACCTGAGTAACAGACGAATCAGCGAGCAGTGGTTGCGCATGTAAGCATAGTGCGAAACTTGCGACACGCCAATATTGACTATTTATATATTTCATTGTCGCACTATTATACCTTCTCTTAGAAATCATCTTCATCAGAATCTAAATCGTCATTTTTTTCGACTATTTGTTCAATAACAGGCTGATCCCAACTACCGGTAATCGAATAGACATTATGGCCAATGACCCCCAGGTCAAACACTTTCTGAATTAATGCCAGTCCGGCCCCAACAACCACGCCCCCCAGAAGTGCCCCACCGGCAAAGGTAAGTGTATCTGTATGCGGTTTAACGCGCATCAATAATCCATAGTCTCGATTAATCAGCCCGATACTGCCAAACATATTGATATCTGCTGCGGGCGCAGATACGTCGAAGTTCTTTAATGATCCATCACCATTTACAAATTCAAAGTCTCCCTGAATCTTATCAAATGCAAATCCCTCACGGGTAACATCATCAAAATCCAGTGCCWGTCGATTGGTTAATTTAAAAATATTTAACAACCCTAACAAACGTCCGCCTGCCCCGGGGTCAACATCGACAATCTCACCCTTTTCCATTTTGAAAGCGAYTTTACCTTTCATATTTCCCCAGGATAAAGCATAAGGTTCCGCCGACCATTTCGAATCAAATGTTGCATCGTATGTACTACGATTGATACTCCGYTCAAACCCCAATTCAGATAGTGTAATGCCTAAATCACTGCTTGTAATTGATCCTTCCATGACTGTTTCATGAATGCCACGCCAGTTTCGTAACCAGGTACCTCGTGCATCAAAAYGCATTTTTGGACCTTGCAAGGTGAATGTATTAATCATCATGCCATGCTTGTGCCAATCTGTTTTAACTATCACGTCTGTGAAGGTCCAGCCGTCCCACAATACTTTTTCAGCTTTCCAGCTTAATGGTGGAATGGTTGCCGGGTTTAATGGCTCACTCTCTTTTTTATTACTCTGGTAAAACAGTGAGTGTACATCAAAATTTTTCAGGTCTAGCACAATCTTTGTGTCACGCCCTAGACCTTCAGTAAATGTACCCTTACCCGTCATATATTGAGACTTAATATTAAAACTCCAGAGATCATTATCATCACGCACAGCAAAAATATCATAAAGAGGCGTAACCTCYWGATTCGYATCCAYTACAGATTTKGCTRCCGTTTCTACACGCAGACCATTATTATCYAAMAYATTTATTTCWGCTGATAAAWGCACACGAGTRTCCGCARATTTATGCACYTTATCAGATAACTTAAGCACGACATTYTCTAGATAGGAATGTGTTTTGACRCGAACCAGATAATCCTCAGGTTCATACGGCACTTCAATMTCAACKGCCCATTTAGAGGAYCCYGAYAACCATTYCTTAGGAATCCACTCATRGTTTTGCAGCAGATAATCAGCGGATATCWCCCCAYCCAGGTGAAAAACCATTTCACGCTTTTTATTAACATTTCGGGTAAGGACATTAASAGAAACATCCCGGCCCTGAATCTTTGCWTCCATTGAATCGGAAAAAATACTRTCTTCAGTAAAATCAACTACGCCATTAAGGCCGGTAAGTTCATAACCCAGTGCGGCATAATACATTTTAGTATCAATAAATTTAATACTGCCTTTTACCCCGACATTTATCTCATCAGCATCAAGTGGAACTTCAAGATTTAAACTTAAATCACTTTCACCTTCGAACTGAAATAGACGCATCGCATCACCCATCATTTCATCGAGCGCGCTGTCCCATATATAAGACTGGATATCGGTATTTGCAGCATGCGCGTCTGTAGAAAAACTTAAATGAGGTACATCCAAATCAATAATTTCAGCATAAGCATTGAACAGTGAAGCGCCTTGCGTTTTACCTTCAGCATCATAGATAAACAGTGATCGATTATTAAATTTTATAGTTGCAGAGGTCTCTGTGACCATGGGCCAGCCTTCCAGAAACCGCATATTCACATCCTGCGGTGAAAACAATATCTGAAAAGCCCCTTCGTGGTTATCAAATGGAAAATAGTTAATATTGCCGTGTAAGAGAAAATTTCCACTGGCAATATAACCATCGGTGACCGCCATATCAAGCCATTCCACCAAGCCTTTTGACAACACGCTGACGGGCAAATAATGTCTGGCATATTTACCGTAAGCGTCATAAAAATTTGTCTGTATATCGACAAAAATATCGTCTGTTGCTGTAGACATAATATCTAAACGGGAAAATGCATTGAAGTGATTATTTTTAATCTGCAGTTGTTCGCTTTGAATACGCCATGTGTCGCCATCATAATCAATGGACAGATTGCCGGACAAAGTGTCCGCTTTTATTGGCTCTCTGAAAATATTTTTAATTTCTACATAGCTGTCATTGCTACTTAATTGGATATCAGCACGATTCTTTTCATAAATGATCCGCCCATCTGCACCAGAAATACTTACCCCACTGGTTTTATCCAGTAAGGACAAATCTAAAAAAGTTGTATCAAAGTAAAGCCCGTCTAACAGCGATTGTTTTGATTGTTGCTTTGGTAACTGAAGACTTAGATTATAAAGGTCAGTTTTTAGCTGCAGCGAACTTAACTTATTCAGATCAGTCAATTGGTCTTTATTCAGAAAAATCTCTGCTATATTGATGACATCCTGCACTCGAATAAAATCGGCATTTAGATAAAAGTTATTGTCATCATCACTGGCTAACATTGTTGCTGACTGCCCCCATGATGCTTTTTCTTGCTCGCCATAGTAAAAATCTGTAATAGCTATATCCCAGTGTTCCTTATCAATCTTCACATAACGAACATTTGATGATAAATAATTCGTTCGCCATGATTTATTCGTTGCCGTATTTTTAACGAATACGTTATTAGCAGAAAATTTCGATATTAACGACTGAATATTATTATTATCTAAGGTCAACCATAAACTGACATCAATGACACCTTCTGCATTAAAGTTATCAATGATATTAAATTTTTTATTCCACTGCTTAATGTTTAATTGACTAACATCGATATAAACATCACCATCGAGTTCACCATAGTCACCTTTAAGATTAGCGACAATAGCCAAATTACGACCGTAAGCATCTGGCAGGTGCATAGATAGTTTTATATCATGATTATTAAAACTATTATTAACGTCAATATTTACATTGAGTAAACTGAAGTTTATTTTTTCGGTGGTGTGATCCTGGTAGTGAATATTACTGTCATGCAAAAGATAGTCCGCATTTTGCAACATATAGATAAACTGTTCAGGCAATTCACTGTCACCTTCATTGCTTATTTCAATTCCCTGAATCATCCATTTATTATCTGAAAGTTTTTCGATTGATATATCAGCACCGACCAGACCCACATCATCGATGATAAATTCACCACGCATAATAGAAGCTATTGTGTCCAGTTCGACAAAGGCTTCTTTAAAATTAAATAAGGAAATTTTTTCTTTTTTATCAAAGATGGAAACACCTAGTAGTTTTAGTCTGGGCGAGAATCCGTGTATTGCGGCGTCAATCGTATCGATTTCTACTGGCAGACCAATCTGCCGACTTATTTCCTGTTGAATCTCTGCTTTATAACCGGTTGCATATGGAAGCACAGCACGCAAAACGCTGAATATTACTGCAGTCGATATTAATACCACTGCCATACAGATAATAATGCATACTCTTAAGCGTGGAAGCCATTGCATGACTATTGATAGTTTATTTCCAGTACTGTCAGGGAGCCTCTGAACAAGTCTGGGTTGAGTAGCTTATGATTAGATTGTTCTGATCCAGGGTGTGGGACGCGCGTCATAAATAAGTAGCAGGCAGGGTTATTTCGAAGTTTCATAACACAAGAGCAGGACCGTTTAATAACAAAATGTCGATTCATGGCTTATTCAAAACTTTTCTCATTTATACGATGACCACATCGAACTGCTCTTGTGTGAATAATGACTCGACCTGAAAACGGATCGGTATGCCGATAAAACCTTCCAGCTCCGCCAGACTGCCGGACTCTTCATCAACTAATAAATCGACCACATCCTGTTGTGCTAACACCAGTAATTCTTTGGCATCAAACTGGCGAGCTTCACGTAAAATTTCTCTAAATATTTCAAAACAAACCGTCTCAGCTGTTTTAATCGAACCCCGTCCTTCACAAGTAGGACAGGTACCACACAGTACATGTTCCAGACTTTCACGCGTTCGTTTACGTGTCATTTCTACCAGTCCCAATGAAGACACTTCACTGATTGAAGTGCGCGCATGATCTTTCTCTAATGCTTTTTCCAAAGCGCGCATAACCTGTCGTTTATGTTCATCTTCCTGCATATCGATAAAGTCGAGGATGACAATGCCTCCCAGATTACGCAACCTCAACTGCCTGGCAATACCTTGTGCTGCTTCGAGATTGGTTTTAAAAATGGTTTCTTCCAGGTTGCGACTACCGACAAAAGCACCTGTATTCACATCAACCGTGGTCATAGCTTCGGTTTGATCAATAATTAAGTAACCACCCGACTTCAACTGCACTTTGCGTTCAAGTCCTTTTTGAATTTCATCTTCAACACCATGCAGATCAAAAACCGGGCGCTCACCTGGGTAGTGCTCAATAAACGCTTCCACTTCCGGAACATATTTTTTAGCAAATGCGAGCATAGCATTACAGGTTTCGCGTGAATCCACACGGATGACATCGAGGTCTTCATCAACCATGTCACGCAATACACGAAGATATAAAGGTAAATCTTTATGAACGGCATTCCCCGCTGCTACTTCTGAAGCATTATTGATGTTATCCCACAGCCGATTAAGATATTTAATATCACTGGCAATGGCTTGCGTATCCGCCACTTCTGCTGCTGTACGCAATATATAACCCGCATTTTTAATACGATGCGGCTGATCGATTAAATCATTTTTTAATCGATCACGATCTTTTTCATTTTCAATTCGAGACGATACACCAATATTTTCAGCATTCGGCATAAACACCAGATAACGTGACGGAATCGTGATGTTTGTTGTTAAGCGTGCGCCTTTGGTTCCAAGCTGATCTTTTAACACTTGTACTAAAATTGCCTGTCCTTCCCGCAAAACCTGACCGATATGAACAACCTCACCATTGTGATTTTTATCTTTACGCGCGACATCAGAAACGTGTAAGAAAGCCGCTTTTTCCAGGCCTATTTCAACAAAAGCGGCTTCCATACCTGGCAGCACTCGCACCACTTTTCCTTTGTAGACATTACCGACTAGACCACGGCTGCGAGCACGTTCGATATATAAATCATGCAACAAACCATTTTCAAGAATGGCAACGCGTGTTTCCTGTGGTGTGATGTTGATTAAAATTTCCTTCATATGTCACTTCACTTATTTTAATTATTATTTGAGAGCTTTGTATGTGTCAAACGGCAAGACATCACACTGTTTCAATAACTGTGCGGTTTCATAAAGTGGCAATCCCATGACGCCAGAAAAACTGCCATTTATGTTTCGTATAAATTGTGCCGCAATACCCTGAATGGCGTACGAACCGGCTTTATCATCTGCTTCACCGGTGGCGATATAACGCTCGATATCACTATCATCTATAGTATCGAAAAACACCTCGCTACTGCTAGTCCCAGAAACACTTATCTCTCTAGTAACTATAGCTACAGATGTATGCACTGTGTGCTTTTTAGCCGAAAGTTGTTGCAGCATTTSTTTCGCCWGCTGGCGGCTTTCTGGCTTACCGAGAATGCGGCCGTCAATCTCGACAATCGTATCGGAACCCAATACCGGTAGATGATTATCGTTGTTTATGGTTGTGAATCCACATTGCGCTTTTTCCATCGCCAGACGTTGCACATAGGTTATGACCGATTCACCTGGTTTGTGCGATTCATCAATATCAACTGCCTGCACAAAAGCTCTGACACCAATCTGCGCCAGTAATTCCCGTCGTCGCGGTGACGCTGACGCTAAGATAATATGGGCTGTTGCAATATTGTCATTCATTGAATAACGGACTCAGGCTCGGTGATAAGGATGGTTATTYAATATACTCCACGAACGATAAATCTGTTCAAGCAATATGACACGCACCAGAGTATGCGGATAGGTTAAAGCTGAGAGTGATATTTTTTGCGACGCCTGTGCTAATAATTCGTTTGAAACACCATCAGGACCACCAATTATGATGGCGATATCCTGACCATTCTGTAACCAGGTTTCGAGCATTGATGATAGTTTCATGGTACTCACCGACTGACCTAATACGTCTAAGATGACCAGCAAAGAACCCTTTGGCACAGCAGCCAGAAGCTTGCGACTTTCATCGCGGACGATGCGCGGAATATCAGGATTTTTACCGCGTTTGATTAGCGGCAACAATATTGTATTAATATTAATTTCAGCAGGCAGGCGTTTAATAAAATCTTCACTTGCTACATCAACCCAGCCCGGCATCTTGTTTCCGATGGCGATAAGATTTATTTTCACAGAATCACGCAGTATCAGGTAGTATCAAAACAAAACGTTAATTGACATCCTGCTCYCGACGTTGCGCAAGATCGACTGWCCAYAAACTTTCCAGATCATAATATTCACGTACCTGACGTTGCATAACATGYACGATRACATCACCCAAATCGACTAGTACCCATTCCCCTTCATTTTCACCTTCCGTGCCCAGCGGTGGTCTACCGGCTTTTCTTGCTTCRACRGCAACRTTRTTTGCAATCGACTTAACATGACGRCTGGAAGARCCCGATGCAATCACCACCCAATCRGCTACTGTRGTTTTACCTTTAACATCTATTACCGTTATGTCTTCTGCTTTCAGGTCTTCAAGTGCCTCGACGGCCTGTTTTTTTATTTCATCAATGGTCATATTTTATTTCTCTTAATTGCTGGTATGCCGCTTCTGGCATCCACTGTCGAACAATATCATGGGTTAACCAGTTTGCTCTGATTTCAGTTGAAGATATATCCAGCTGTGGTACGGATTGTAGCAGGATTTTTCCTGTTTCATTTGGCGTTAACGCAGCCRYTTGCGTCACCATTTTTGCGGCTAARTAYTGATAGTTATCGGCATCTATAYGTTCAATAATTTCACTTTCATCAAAKSYYGSTMRTRTKGTSACAACCAGGTGACACAAATCGAATAAGGTCTTCCACTGATACCATCGGGTAATCCCTATAAAGGCATCCATGCCAATGATTAAAACCAGTCCTTCTTTAGCAAAGTCATTTCGTAGTGATGCCAGTGTATCGACCATGTACGAAGGGCCTTCGCGATTTAATTCTCGCTCGTCGATGACAACATCATCATAATCCAGCAACGCACTCTTCAGCAGAGACAAACGCTGCTCAGTACTCAACCAGGGGGTTTCCCGGTGAGGTGGAATACGGTTAGGGATGAAGCGTAATGAACTAAGGCTTAAAGCTTGTTTAACACTGAGGGCAGGTTTTATATGGCCATAATGCACTGGATCAAATGTGCCGCCGAATATGCCAATCATGAGCACAGTGAATAGTGGGTAGTGAATAGTGAATAGTGATACAAATAATGGCGCAGTAGTGGCATGGTAGTTTTTATCGCTTTTAACTGTTCACTATTAACTAATAACTATTCACTGAATTATCCATTGACTACCTAATTTGTCCATCCCCCAACACCACATACTTCATACTCGTCAGTCCATCCAGACCCACTGGGCCGCGTGCATGCAACTTATCGGTACTGATACCAATCTCCGCACCCAGACCGTATTCAAACCCATCCGCAAATCGTGTTGATGCATTCACCATAACCGAACTGGAATCGACCTCACGCAGGAACTGACGTGATTTTGTATAGTTTTCTGTCACAATCGAGTCGGTATGTTGCGAACTGTACTGATTGATATGACTGATTGCCGCATCGATATTTTCAACTATTTTGATGGATAACACAGGCGCCAGATATTCTGTTGCCCAGTCTTCTTCAACCGCAGCAATGGATTCAACGCCACTGTCTTTTAAAATGGACTGGGTTTTATCACAGCCACGCAATTCAACCCCTGCATCGACATACATGTTTGCTAATTCAGGCAGAATTCTGGCAGAAGCGGATTCAGTAAGCAATAAAGTTTCCATCGTATTGCAGGTGCCATAGCGTTGTGTCTTTGAATTAAAAGCAACATTCAGTGCCTTTTCTTTATCGGCTTCGTCATCGATAAAGACGTGGCAAATGCCATCAAGGTGTTTAATTACAGGTATGGTTGATTCATTCGTAATCCGTTCAATCAAACTTTTACCGCCGCGGGGAATAATGACATCAATGGCATCTTTCAGGCGTAATAATTCGCCCACGGCAGCACGGTCAGTGGTTTCAATGACCTGAACCACTTCAGTGGGCAGACCCACAATTTCAAGACCGTGCTGTATGCATTTAGCAATCGCCTGGTTGGAATGAATCGCTTCAGAGCCACCCCGTAAAATAACGGCATTACCCGATTTTAGACACAGAGCCGCCGCATCAGCTGTGACATTGGGGCGTGATTCATAAATGATTCCAATGACACCTAATGGTACTCGCATCTGACCGACTTGAATTCCGGAGGGTCGATAGGCCAAATTGGAGATAACACCCACCGGATCAGCCAGGGTCGCAATCTGCTTTAAACCTTCCGCCATTGAATGGATACGCTCATCCGTTAACTCAAGTCGATCCAGCAAAGCCGCATCCAGACCTTTCTCTTTACCTGCAGCAAGATCCATTGCATTGGCTTTCTTCAGGACTTCAGACTGCTCAATAATTCGTTGAGCAATCGCAGTGAGAGCCTGATTCTTTTGACCCGTTGTTGCCCGTCCAATCTCACGAGAAGCGTCACGTGCAGCTTGACCGACGCCGGCCATGTAATTAGCGATATCACTGATAAGAGGTTCTAAATTTGCATTCATAATCATTAAACGAAAAAAGTTAGTGAGTTAAGGGTATCTCTACTAATTATATCTGATGCTGATCGATGGTTTTTGAGTATATTCATATACATTACACCGGCTACAAGCTTTTTTATCATTTAAATTGATGAATCATACTTACTTTTACAGCACATAACAGCTACGACATATAGTACTTAAAGCATTGTAAAACATAACATTAACAACAAAAAGAAGATTATGATGATAAGATTGCCTTGACATCTATATTAGAATATAATAATATACTGACACATTGACATGAAACACACTTCTAGGAGAACACTATGTTAGCAACACTAGCAATTATCAATATGGCAGTAGCCGGTGCTTTAATTAGCCAAACAATCGATGAACGCGATACTCAGCCTGGACAAACAGCCATTGTAACAACGGTTGATTCGGTAGAACAGTCTACTGACTATATTTCATGGGCTGAAGAGTAATCATACCGTTACTTTACCTGTATTTAAAAAGGCCTCGCTAATTTTTAGCGGGGCTTTTTTATGTAAAACAGGAAATAGCATGTAACCACATAGACACAGAGCACTACACACAGCGAAAGTATTTAAAAAACACTGTGTGCTGTGTAATTCTGTGGTAAAAAGCTTGTTGCCACTTAATTTTATCACTAGTTTCCAATAAAAAAAGAAGTCGTCATTCTCGAATGCTTTTTATCGGGGTCAATTCGTTTAAAACGAATTCAAACATGCTTCGCATGGCCCGAAGGGTAGTCCGCATGGGTGTGGGCTATAATCCTGACCTTTTAAGTTACTAATGAGGCTGGATCCCCGACAAAAGCATTCGGGGATGACAGTGGTTTGGGCATTCGGGGATGACGGCAACTCACGAAACCCACTACCTTTTTGTTGTTCCTGCAAGACGAACACAAAGTATTTCCATCTCATCCCACACATTCGCCGCGATCAAGCCTTTGCTAACCGCATCGATATAAGAACAACGTTTTAACATTAGCTGAAAGGTTCGCAACCGGTGACGGGACAGGCAGACTTTAAACAATGTAATACGACTCGACCAAACACCTGATCGTTTAAGGTTAAACTCTGCCGACGACCTATCTGCCGCTGCCATTGCTAACAAACGAATATCTTTTGCCAGTGCCCAATTGATGATGACAGGCACAATGCCTTCGGCTTTCAAACCGGCTAAGATTCTAATAACACGTTGTGTRTTGCCGCTTAATAACATATCGACCAGTTCGAACACACTGTATCGYGATTGTGACGATATCGCCTGTGCGACATCTGCGTAAGTGATTTTACCCGGCCCTAACAATAAAAAGAGCTTCTCAATTTCCTGATCGGCGGCTAGCAGATTACCTTCAACATGCTGACTGATATACGCCAGCACTTCATTATCGGCTTCYATGTCACGCTGAGYAAAACGTTGYTTTAACCAGAATGTRAGTTTTTCGAYGGGTACTGGCCAGCATTGCACCACCATGCCACTTTGATCGATGGCTTTATACCAGGCRGAYTTTTTKGCATTACCATCAACCTTGCCTGCATTGACAATAAGCACCGTATCTTCTGGCGGACGGGCAAGATAATCTTTTAATATCTGCGAACCCTGTCTGCCGGGTTTGGCTGATGGCAATCTCAGCTCGACAATGCGTCGGCTGGCAAACAGTGACATGCTGGCGGCTTCATCTAATAATCGCTGCCAGTCAAATTGCGCATCAACATCAAGAATTTCTCGTTCAGAATATTCCTGTTCACGTAGAAAAGAGCGAATTAAGTCCAACGATTCCATCTGCTGTAATGGTTCATCTCCGCTCACCATATACACCGGATAAACCGTTTTATTGATTATGGAAGATAACTGGTCAGGACGAACATTCATTTATTGGATTGAKSMTRCAGTTTTAATAAAATTAAACGYGCAGCATCAYGGCGCATGTCTTTGTATAAAATCTCAGACTCATTGGCGACAGCCAGAACGGTATCGGCATCAAATAACAGACTACGCGAGATTGAAATAGTATCTTCAGTAACCGGTTTGGCTAAAGTGTYTTTAGCATTAACGTTTATTGAAAAAGTCACGATGTAAGTGAGTAAATATTCTCGCRCCCGGCCATTACTGTCCACTGACAATACACGGCGCTTTTTCGTTTCTTTGACTAACACCAATTGAGCATTCGAACGAYTTTTATCTTCAATAAGATCGATTTTATTGCTTTTCAATAATGATTCAATATCACGRCCCAATTCAAGTACRCTATTTTTTTGYAGGTAAAGCGGCGACATATCYGTAGACAATTCAACCGCACCACGTAAAGAAAAACCACAGGCCTGCAAYACACTAATTAGCATKACARAAATTAAAAAACGTGACTGTATCGATTTGTAAGACATATTAATTAGCAACAATATTAACCAGACGACCTGGCACAACGATTACTTTACGAATSGTTTTACCTTCAATATTACTGACAATTTTATCGTCAGCCAGTGCCATTGATTCTATGGTTTCGTTATCCGCATTGGCKGCTACRTTAATCTTYGAACGTAACTTACCGTTYACYTGCACCACCAGTTCAATCTCATCACGAACCAGAGCGGACTCATCACATACYGGCCAYTTTTSTGTTGCCAGCATGTTTTCATRCCCAAGCTCATKCCATAATTGCTGTGTGATATGCGGCGTAATCGGAGACAGTAATAAGACAATGGCTTCGATGGCTTCRCGTACAACAGCGATGCCCTGCTCACTGTTATCACTAAACTTATTCAAGTCATTCATCAATTCCATTACGGCGGCAATRGCAGTATTAAAGGTATGACGACGTGAAAAATCATCCGTTACTTTTTTGATGGTTTCATGTGTTTTTCGGCGAAYATTTTTTTGCTCAACYGACAGYGCAGTGATGTCCAGTTTTTTCACTGAAACACACCCTTTTACATGTCCAGCAACCAGCTTCCACAATCGTTTTAGAAAACGCGCGGCACCATCAACACCTTCATCATTCCATTCCAGTGACTGATCAGGGGGCGCAGCGAACAGGATAAACAGACGAACCGTATCCGCACCGTACTTTTCGATTAATGGTTGCGGGTCAACCGTATTGCCTTTGGACTTTGACATTTTACTGCCGTCTTTTAACACCATGCCTTGTGTTAATAAATTCTTGAATGGTTCGTCACTATCCAATAAACCTTCATCACGCATTAACTTATGGAAGAATCGTGCGTAGAGAAGGTGCAATACTGCATGTTCGATACCGCCAATATACTGATCGACTGGTGCCCAATATTTAGCACGATCATCCAACATAGTATCCGCATCAGGACAGGTAAAACGCGCGTAGTACCAGGATGACTCGAAAAACGTATCAAAAGTATCGGTCTCACGTTCTGCTTTTCCGCCACATTCCGGACAACTGGTTTCATAAAAAGCAGGCATCTTTTTAATCGGCGAACCGACATCTTCACCGTATTCAACATCTTCAGGTAAAACCACGGGTAGCTGATCTTCCGGCACGGCGAGCGTGCCACATTTATCACAGTGAATAATCGGGATGGGTGTACCCCAATATCGTTGCCGGGAAACCCCCCAGTCACGCAGACGATAATTAATCTGCTTCTCACCTTTATTTATGGCTGTGAGTTTTTCGGCGATAGCATCAATGGCTTTTTCAGAATCCAGACCATCAAACTCTGCCGAATTTTTTAGTATACCTTTCTCAACATACGCTTCTTCATCAACGGTAATATCACTGCCATCAGCAGCATAAATAACCTGTTTAATCGGTAAACCATAAGCTTTTGCAAACGCATAATCACGCGAATCGTGAGCCGGCACAGACATCACTGCACCCGAGCCATAATCAATTAATACAAAGTTAGCCACCCATACCGGAACCTGTTCACCACTAATCGGGTGCGTTGCCATGAATCCCGTTGCCATGCCTTTCTTTTCCATGGTTGCAACATCCGCTTCAGCCACACTGGTGGTTTTACATGAATCAATAAACGCCTGTAATTCTGGATTGGACTCTGCGGCCTTCTTTGCTAATGAGTGCTCAGCGGCAACAGCGAGGTATGTCACACCCATCAAGGTATCGGCGCGCGTGGTGTAAACCGTGAGCGGATCTTGCCCGTCTACATCGAATGACAGCTGCACCCCCTGAGAACGCCCGATCCAGTTGCGTTGCATGGTACGTACCTGTTCCGGCCAGCCATCCAGTTTATCGATATCATTGAGCAACTGTTCAGCATAATCGGTAATCTTCATAAACCACTGTGAAATCTCACGACGTTCAACGTGGGTATCACAACGCCAGCATTTACCATCGATAACCTGCTCGTTAGCTAACACCGTCTGGTCATTCGGGCACCAGTTCACCCCGGCTGTTTTTTTGTACGCCATGCCCTTTTTAAACAGGCGAGTGAATAACCACTGCTCCCAACGATAATAATCGGGTTTACAGGTTGCCAGTTCACGACTCCAGTCATAAGCAAAACCCAGACGTTTTAACTGGTCACGCATATAATTGATATTTTCATAAGTCCACTTAGCCGGTGCAACCTTGTTTTTCATCGCTGCATTTTCAGCAGGTAAACCGAAGGCATCCCAGCCCATAGGCTGCAAAACATTCTTACCTTGCATACGCTGAAAGCGTGAAATCACATCGCCGATTGAGTAGTTACGAACATGCCCCATATGCAGACGACCGCTTGGGTATGGAAACATGGCCAGACAATAAAACTTCTCTTTTGATTTATCTTCAGTTGCATTAAAAGTGGCATTGTCATCCCAGGATTTTTGCACTGTTTGTTCGATTAYCTGGGCTTGATATTCTTCATTCATAATGTATTATTTTATATTAGTGCAGTTCGTCGGATGACGTAACATGCTAAATTTTTCTGGACTATAACTAGGGTATGAAGGATACACTAGCACCCAAGCTACATAAAGGATTCGTTTCATTTTCAAGGGGTTTTTATGGGCCAGAACAGCCACACCGTAACCAGGATTGAAGTACTTAGCCGAGACCTCATGACACAACTACAGAAAAAATCATCCAACCACCTCGTATCGGCCTATAACCAGATGATRCAGGAAATGCGTAATGCATTTGAACAGACCGACCCCAGTGACATCTCACTACAAAAAGCACTGGATATGGCTAAACACCAGRCAATCCATATTGGTGAAGTCACCGCCGAGGAAGCACATGAAATCGGTGAATACATCAAACGTGACATCAACGATGCAGCAGAATACATGATGGAAACCAGCTCGGAATTCTATGACTGGTTAATGCTGGACATCGAAATAATCGAACGCAGAGTTATCGACTTATTYTTATCMGTCGCCGATCACACCCGTATCGAGCTGGAACAGTTTAACCGCCCACCAGTTGATTCAGAACCTRGTCAGATTCCAATYTATAAAAGTGACGAAATTACCGGGCCCGGCACCTTAATCTGTGAGAATTGYGGAACRATAAAAGCRTTYCCAGGYAGYAATACGATTACCGATTGTGAGCAATGTGGGCATGGTCGATTTATTCGAGGGCATCAGGGGGAACGTTAGGGGTATTTGTTTTCTTTTGTTAATCGTTCCTTACTACCCTCTTTGTAGGAACGGAAACTTGTTCCGCGATTCTTTTTTTATTTACATTTGGTCAGGTTTTGAGTTCCCAGCTATTCGGATAGGAGTTTTTCGCAGTCCTTTCATTTTCTTACTTAAGCATTGTGGGTCTCGCCCCACTGACGAGTTACTTTTTTTCTGCAGCCCCAAAAAGTAACCAAAAAATGCCGCCACGACAGCTTCGCCCCTGCAAAAAGACGCAGGGGTGCCCATTGAAGTCCAATTGTTATCATGCTGCCCCAGAACTCGCAAAAGACGCTCAGACAGCTGGGGCAGACCACCCATGATAACAACCGGACTTCAATGGCTTGCTAAGGTGGGGAAAAGGTCTAAATCAAAAACAGTGTATTAGTTAGACAGTAGTGTTTATTCTGTTAACCATTATTATTTGTTAACTAGCGCTCTTATCCGTAAACCAGTATTTTCAGTTGTCATCCTCGAATGCTTCTATCGGGGATCCAGCGCTTTGGGAACGTTTAAAACCTCTGGATTCCCGACAGAAGCATTCGGGAATGACGGATTTTTCTGTTTTAGTTTTAGCTTTAGCTTTAGTTTTAGTTTTAGTTTTAGTTTTAGTTTTTCTTTTGACTTACCCCCCTTCTTCGTTTGCTGAAGTTGGCTGCATTGGTAGCGCAAATTCGCCATGGACGGCGAATTTAGGTCTGTGCGCCCGGACGGCGCATCAGACCGGCGCGTAGGCAATGCAGCCAAATTCAGGCAGCCGCAGGGCAAACGATAGGGGGCGGCCTTTTTTGGTTACTTTTTGGGGTTGCAGCCAAAAAGT
>NVWZ01000012.1:107500-112926 GCA_002746365.1 Thiotrichaceae bacterium | reverse complement strand
TCCCCCCCCCTCGCAACCCATGTGCCGACCCTTCAAACCCCTACTCGTAGGCCCCCTCGCCGCCCTGCTTCTGGCCCTCTGCGCCCCGTCTGCGCCGGCTCAGTACTTCGCCGCCCAGGCCGAGCCCTATCGGGTGAACCAGTCCGCACCGTACGCGCAGTACTGGGTTCGCAACGCCCTCAACGACTCGGGGACGATGGTCGGGTTCTCGTTCGACAGCGGGCAGGAGATGTTCGCCCGGTTCTTCGACGGGGACGGCAACGCGCTGACCTCCAACATCCTGTGCAACACCCAGATCACGACCGGGGTCCAGGACGAGGGGGAGATCGGCTGCGCCACCGACGGGCGCTTCCTCGTGGCCTGGTCCGAGCGCAGCGGCGCGGACGGGGACGAGATGGGTATCTACGGCCGCATCTTCACGGCCAGCGGCTCCCCGATCACCGGCGCCGAGTTCCGCCTGACCGAGGTCTGGCAGGACTCACAGTGGCGCCCCCTGATCGCGCAGCGCCCCGCGGGCGGCTGGGTCGTCGCCTGGTCGGGAGGTGACGACGGCGACCCGATCTTTCGCATCGTCAACACGGACGGCACATTCCTGACCGGCGACATCCACGTCGATACGATCGGCAACGGCGGCCAGACGGACACCGCTCCCGCCATCGCTCCCGACGGAACCATGCTCATGGTGTTCGTGGACTACTCGGGCTCCGGAGTCGGGTCGGGCACGAACCTCTTCGCGCGCCTGTTCGACCAGGACGGCGTGGCGCTGATGCCCGCAGAGTACCAGCTGACCCTGGGCACAGGCCCCGGCTTCAACTACTCGGCCTTCGACCAGCGCGAGCCCCGCGCCGCGGCGGACGGAGCCGGTCGGTTCATCGTCGTCTGGGAGAGCGCCTCGGACAGTCAGGGCACCGACTGGAACATCTACGCTCGCCGCTTCGGCCCCGCGGGCGCCGCCCTCGGCCCCCCGTTCCAGGTCAACGAGACGAGTGCGGGCCACCAGCGGCAGGCCCGGGTCATCGCGGACCCCGCCGGCAACTTCACGATCACCTGGACGGACTGGTCGACCGGCACCGGGGACATCCGAGCCCACCGCTACGACGCACAGCAACAACCCATCGGCCCCGAGTTCACCGTGCACCCGGAGCCGGGTGGGAGCCAGGTTCGCCCCAGCCTCGCGGGGGACGCCCTCGGCGAGACGATCGTGTTCTGCTACGAGGGCCCAGGCAACAGCCTCGACTCTTACGCCGTCCACTACCTCACCTACCAGCCGCCCATCGCCTACTGCACGGCCAAGCTCAACTCCCAGGGCTGCCTGCCCCTGATCGCCGGCTCCGGAATCGCCTCGGCAACTCGGCCCGGCGCTTTCAACGTAGTGGCCCAGAACGTCTTGAACAACAAGAACGGGCTGCTGTTCTACGGCTACCAGACCAAGGCCTCCCCTTTCCAGGGCGGAACCCTGTGCATCCAGAGTCCCACGAAGCGCACCCCCGTCCAGCGCTCCGCCGGCAATCCGGCCCCCGATGACTGCAGTGGCAGCTATGGGTACGACTTCAATGCTCGCATTCAATCCGGAGCGGACCCAAGCCTGATTCCGGGGACCCTGGTCTATTGCCAGTACTGGTCCCGGGACCCGCAATCGGCGAGTACCACGGGCCTCACTGATGGACTCTGTTTCGAAATCAGGCCCTGAACCTGGAAGAACGGGGTAGCTCCACCACGGCCCCGCGTGGAGTGTGCGGGCACCCCCGCGATTGTCCACAGGGCTCCCGGCCCGGCAACCGAAGCGTCACGGCATTTCTGGAAACAGCCCCCGGTCGAGCTGAGCTGCTCGAGTCTCACCGCAGGGGATCGACAACCCGCTGCGCATCCGGGGCAAGGCAGGCCCACCCACCGGGAGGCCCTGAATGCGCCGGCACGGGAAGGCCCGCTCGAGAACACCGGAGAAGGGTGTACCTGCCGAGCTCGAGAGCAATTCCCTCGCGGTGCGGGGGCAGAAAGTGGGAATGAAAAAAGCCCCCACGGAGCGAACTCCGTGGGGGCTTAATAAAACCCGGCGATAACCTACTTTCTCGCTGAAGCAATATCATCGGCGGCTACTGCTTGACGACCGTGTTCGGGATGGGAACGGGTATGGCCAGCAGCCTATGATCACCGGGAATACGATGTGAAGCGGGGCACAGAAGAGTGCCCCACTTCACTTGGAAGTAAGGTGAATCGGGTACGCGCACAATCAAAACTCGGAAGAGATACCCTCTTCCACATCGATGAACGAATTCATCGTGAGGAAGAAGGTGGTTAAGCCGATCGTCCTATTAGTACCGGTAAGCTCAACATGTTGCCATGCTTACACCGCCGGCCTATCAACCTGGTAGTCTCCCAGGGGACTGATAGGGATGACTCGTCTTGGAGAAAGCTTCGCGCTTAGATGCATTCAGCGCTTATCCGTTCCGACCGTAGCTACCCAGCTATACCACTAGCGTGATAACTGGAACACCAGAGGGTCGTCCTCCCTAATCCTCTCGTACTAAGGGAAAACCTCCACAATCATCCTACACCCACGCCAGATAGGGACCGACCTGTCTCACGACGGTCTAAACCCAGCTCGCGTACCGCTTTAATTGGCGAACAGCCAAACCCTTGGGACCKMCTACAGCCCCAGGATGCGATGAGCCGACATCGAGGWGCCAAACCTCCCCGTCGATRTGAACTCTTGGGGGAGATCAGCCTGTTATCCCCGGCGTACCTTTTATCCTTTGAGCGATGGCCCTTCCACACAGAACCACCGGATCACTAAAGCCGACTTTCGTCCCTGCTTCACTTGTATGTGTTGCAGTCAAGCTCCCTTCTGCTTTTACACTCTACGGCTGGTTTCCAATCAGCCTGAGGGAACCTTTGCGCGCCTCCGTTACTCTTTCGGAGGTGACCGCCCCAGTCAAACTACCCACCAGGCAGTGTCCCGGACCCGGATAACGGGCCGCGGTTAGGTTTCCAGACTTATCAGGGTGGTATTTCAAGGTTGACTCCACAGAACCTAGCGGCCCCGCTTCAACGTCTCCCACCTATCCTACACAGGTAAGCCCGAAAACCAGTGCCAAGCTGCAGTGAAGGTTCACGGGGTCTTTCCGTCTATCCGCGGGTATGGGGCATCTTCACCCCAAAGTCGATTTCGCTGAGTCCCGGGTCGAGACAGTGGGGAAGTCGTTACGCCATTCGTGCAGGWCGGAACTTACCCGMCAAGGAATTTCGCTACCTTAGGACCGTTATAGTTACGGCCGCCGTTTACCGGGGCTTCGATCAAAAGCTTCGAACCGAAGTTCTAACCTCATCAATTAACCTTCCGGCACCGGGCAGGCGTCACACCCTATACGTCCTCTTGCGAGTTTGCAGAGTGCTGTGTTTTTAATAAACAGTCGCAGCCACCATTTCACTGCAACCCCGTTCTGCTCCACGAGCAAGTCGCTTCACTTAATAGGGGCACACCTTCTCCCGAAGTTACGGTGCTATTTTGCCTAGTTCCTTCACCAGAGTTCTCTCAAGCGCCTTAGAATTCTCATCCCATCCACCTGTGTCGGTTTGGGGTACGGTCCCTTGTTACCTAGAGCTTAGAGACTTTTCTTGGAAGCTGGGTATCAATCACTTCATCCAATAATGGACTCGTTATCACGCCTCAGTGTTATACAGCCGTCCGGATTTACCTAAACAGCCCACCTACACGCTTGAACACGGACAACCATTCGCCGTGCTGATCTAACCTTCTCCGTCATCCCATCGCAGTWACAAGAGGTACAGGAATATTAACCTGTTTCCCATCGACTACGCATTTCTGCCTCGCCTTAGGGGCCGACTCACCCTGCTCCGATTAGCGTTGAGCAGGAAACCTTGGATTTTCGGCGAGGGGGCCTCTCACCCCCTTTATCGTTACTCATGTCAGCATTCGCACTTCTGATACGTCCACCACCCCTTACAGGACGGCTTCATCCGCTTACAGAACGCTCCTCTACCATGCGGTGCATCTTTAAATCTACTTATTAAAACTTTCTCACACGCCCAACTCAACGTTCGGGGGCCGCTTGGCCATCTTCGATGGCAGCTTTGTCTAAATAAACTTAAAGATGCACCGCATCCATAGCTTCGGTATATCACTTAAGCCCCGGTAAATCTTCCGCGCAGGCCGACTCGACTAGTGAGCTATTACGCTTTCTTTAAAGAATGGCTGCTTCTAAGCCAACCTCCTAGCTGTCTATGCCTTCCCACATCGTTTTCCACTGAGTGATAATTTTGGGACCTTAGCTGATGGTCTGGGTTGTTTCCCTTTYCACRATGGACGTTATCACCCACYGTGTGTCTCCCGCGATTGCACTTCTTGGTATTCGGAGTTTGCAACGGGTTGGTAAGTCGGGATGACCCCCTAGCCGTAACAGTGCTCTACCCCCAAGAGTGAGACGCGAGGCGCTACCTAAATAGCTTTCGAGGAGAACCAGCTATCTCCTGGCTTGATTAGCCTTTCACTCCGATCCACAGCTCATCCCCGCATTTTTCAACATACGTGGGTTCGGGCCTCCAGTAGGTGTTACCCCACCTTCACCCTGGCCATGGATAGATCGCCAGGTTTCGGGTCTAATCCATGCAACTAGTCGCCCTATTCAGACTCGGTTTCCCTTCGCCTCCCCTATTCGGTTAAGCTCGCTACATAAATTAAGTCGCTGACCCATTATACAAAAGGTACGCAGTCACATAAYAARTATGCTCCTACTGCTTGTACGCACACGGTTTCAGGTTCTATTTCACTCCCCTTAACGGGGTTCTTTTCGCCTTTCCCTCACGGTACTGGTTCACTATCGGTCGATAAGKAGTATTTAGCCTTGGAGGATGGTCCCCCCATGTTCAGACAARGTTTCTCGTGCYCCGCCCTACTTGTCGCAAGCCTAGTACCAWWTMCGCAKTTTCGTGTACGGGGCTATCACCCTGTATCGCTCARCTTYCCAGYTGATTCCACTAMTACAWAWAMTATCACTTGCAGGCTGTTTCCCGTTCGCTCGCCGCTACTAGGGAAATCTCGGTTGATTTCTTTTCCTCCGGGTACTTAGATGTTTCAGTTCTCCGGGTTTGCCTCCTAACCCTATGTATTCAGGTTAGGATAACTAGCTTACGCTAGCTGGGTTGCCCCATTCGGGAATCATTGGATCAAAGCTCGTTATCAGCTCACCAATGCTTTTCGCAGATCACTACGCCCTTCATCGCCTCTTATCGCCAAGGCATTCACCATGTGCGCTTATTCACTTGACCATATAACCCCAAGCTTACTTGTCTTTTTCATGCTATGCCACGTTGCCTTTGTCATTCACTCAGTCATATACGATGTATATTCCTTCGCTCATGCCGACAGGCGCCTTGCCTAGCTCAAAAAATCCTGCGTAACCTTAAAC